>NZ_JBHLVO010000030.1:0-59215 GCF_042433335.1 Metabacillus herbersteinensis | reverse complement strand
GAGGTCTACTATTCTCTATAATTGCTTCAAATCCAATAAAAAAATCAAAAGGAGTTCGGAATGAGAGCATTCCGAACTCCTTTTGTCTACAAACTGAGAGCTAAATTTATTAGCTCTTTTTTTCTTGTGTTAATTTTGGCAAGATGAGAAGTTGATACGCATTACATGCTTGAATTGGGATTAACATCAAATAAAGCCAATCCTGTTCATTTACTCGGAGTGCTGGGAACCATTCAATTGATGTCACAACTACCATAAAAAATAAGGCTGGGATAAATGCCTCTTTATTCGTTTGGACCTTCTTACTATATGCAACTACAAGTCCTACCAAAAGGACATATATCGCGACAAGGAAAAACGGCACTATAGATTGACTTTCTTCTGCAAAAAAATTGATATCTAAAATAGATGAGATCAAATAGGACAAAAATAATTACCACTAATTGAGCAGTATTCCAAAGTGAAAGAGACCTAAAAATTCCAATCCCAAAACGGTGTATGGTCAAATATGCAAAAAATCCCATTTGACTAATAATGCTAAAAATACACCCTACTCCAAACAACCAAAATGAAATAGAAAGAATTTCTACAATGTTAAACGAAGTAAAAAGTTCTTTATATTCATTCCATTTTATCGCAAAGCCGACAATACTTGTAACAACTCCACCCAAAAGTAAAGTACTTATAAATAAGCGAACCCAATTTCTACTTTTCACAACAAATTTCCTCCATTACCTTATCTGTTAATGATTTTACCAATCCTTTATAAAAAAAGCCACATTGAGAAGTATTTTTCCACGTATTAAAAAGACCTTACAAATTCATATTAAAAGTATGATGTAAATAGAAAGGAGCTAATGTCAACATGAAGAGAAGTTTGCTCCTCATGAATCTACTACTGCTTGCGGCTCTTATTGGTTGTGCACCTAAAGAAGAAGCCGGCGGGCAAATGGATTATGAAGAAACAAAAAAAATGGTTGTTGATATATTAAAAACAGATGATGGAAAAAAAGCTTTGCAAGAAGTCATGAAAGATGAGGAAATGAAAAAAAATCTTGTAATGGATCAAAAGGTCGTCACTGAAACAATCGAAAAAACATTAACTTCTGAAAAGGGCATTGAGTTTTGGAAAAAGGCATTTGAAGATCCGAAATTTGCTGAAAGCTTTGCAAAAAGTCTACAAAAGGAGCATGAAAAAGTTATTAAAGGATTAATGATAGATCCCGATTATCAAGCAATGCTCATTGAACTTTACCAAAATCCAGACATGGAAAAGGTGACCATAACCTCTTTAAAAAGCCAAGAATTTAGAAAGCATCTTCAAACAGTCATTACAGAGACAATTAATAGCCCTCTATATAAAGCAAAAATACAAGACGATCTCTTAAAAGCAGCTGAGGAAATGGGACAACAAGGCGGTGCTGGTGGCCAAGAAGGCGGCGGTGGAGAAGGTGGCTCTTCTGAAGAAAGTGGTGGTGGAGAAGAAGGTGGTCAAGCAGGCGGAAGTTGAGTGTTGGAATGTTTCAATGTAAAAAAGCGCCAATGGCGCTTTTTTATGCTTTTACTGGTATCAAATTCGTTATCTTCTCTGCAATTCCTTGATAAATCTGACCAATTTTATGGTCCTCTGCATAAACGGACGGTGCAAAGTCATCTTCGTTCCAATCCGGTTGTTGTAGTGGAATTTTGCCTAAGATCGGGACTTGAAGCTCTTCTGCAAGCTTTTCTCCTCCACCTTTTCCAAAGACATATTCCTTCTCACCAGTAGCTAAGCTTTCAAAATAAGCCATATTTTCAACCACACCAATTACTTCATGATCTGTACGCAAGGCCATAGCTCCAGCTCTAGCCGCAACAAAGGCAGCAGTTGGATGAGGGGTGGAAACAATAATCTCCTTACACGAAGGGAGCATAGTGTGAACATCTAATGCGACATCTCCTGTACCTGGTGGTAAATCCAAAAGTAAGTAATCCAGGTCTCCCCATTCAACTTCATTAAAGAAGTTATTTAACATTTTCCCAAGCATAGGCCCTCTCCAGATGACAGGGGCATTATCTTCTACAAAAAAGCCCATAGAGATTACCTTTACACCAAACCTCTCGACAGGGATGATACTTTCTCCTCGAACAACTGGTCTTTTCGTAATCCCCATCATATCAGGTACACTAAATCCATAGATATCGGCATCGATTAAACCGACTTTCTTTCCTAGCCGCGCAAGCGCAACAGCTAAGTTAACAGAAACAGTTGATTTCCCCACTCCACCTTTTCCACTTGCGATTGCAATGAAAGTTGTTTTGTTTTCAGATTTCAAAAGTGAGTCTGACTCTTGTGCCGGTTCTTGAAAAGCTGCAATCGTTTCTTCAGGAAGCTCAACAAATCGTAAGCCGACTGTTTCTGCACCTGCTTCCTTTAGTAAAGCTACCACTTGCTGTTGGAGCTGAAGTTGTTCGGCTGTTCCTGTTTTAGCAAGTCCAATTTTAACACTAACATGTGCCTTCTCAGGTTTAATTTTGATTTCTTCTATTGCTTTTAATTCTTCTAATGTTTTATGTAAATATGGTTCTTTAAGTTGTCCTACAATTTTGCGTACATTTTCTTCTCTTAGCATATTTACCACCCTTTAATGTATTCGTTTTCATCAGTATATCATACTTGTATTATCAAGTTGAGCATTTAAATTGCCAGTTGTCGGAATCGTGTAAAAACTCATACTGAAGTCATTTTAGTCAGGTGGGTTTTGTTCATTTGAAAAATATCTTAGCACACCATTGTAAATCGACGCGGATAATTTATCTTGATAATCCTCGTTCGAAAGGAGTCTTTCTTCGTTTGGATTAGATAAAAATCCTATTTCAATTAGTGCACCTGGCTTATCAACGTATTTCAATAAATAGATACCATTAATAGGTTTTGCTTTTCGAGTTGTGTTTTCTAAATTTTTACGAAGCTCATCTTGTACAAACTTTGCAAGTTGTTCATTTTCTTGGTATTTACCGTAATAAAAGGATTGAGCACCACTCCACTTTGAAGAGGGAATAGCATTTAAATGAATACTTAGAAATAGATCTGCTTCAGACTCGTTTATCATTTTCACTCGATTTCTTAAATCTTCAGCTTTTCTTCGACTATAGCCTTTTGTTCTTTCTTCTGCTAAATCAACATCACTTTCACGAGTTAATATAACCAGCGCACCTTGTTCCTGTAAATAATCACGGACTCTTAGCGAGACCTCTAGTGCAACATCCTTTTCTAACTTTTTATTTCCTACAGCTCCACCATCAGGTCCACCATGACCTGGATCAAGATAAATGACCTTTCCAGTCAAAGGTAAGTTCCAAGATTTCCACGAGTTGTCGTTGGTGAATTGCCATTGAAAAAGGATAAGTAATAAAATAAAGCCCCCCAAAAAACTAATCCACTTTAATTGCTTTTTCATTTTATTCCCTCCTGCTCGTCCTTAAATCAATATATGGAACTAGCAGTGAGAATATGATTAATGTAGCCTTAACTTGTAACGTTTTTCACCTTTTATAAACCCTGCCTTCCACCAGCTTTGAACATAATACTCACATGCATAGTAGATGGACTCTAAGAGCATTTCTTGAGATCCAAATTCCCCCCAATGTACAAAGTAGTCATATAGATCATCGATTAGTTGCTTTTCCTCGTATCGGCACCTTCTATTTGCAGACTGCATCGACTCGCCATAATAACCAAATTTGCTGTATTTTGCTCCAAGCAGAAACGCTTCGATTGCAAAATCCACACAACCGTCCTCTGTGGATGTATCTTTTATCTTTCTTTTATTAATAAAGCTACCAAAACAATCCTCAATCTTTGCTTGAATTTCAACTAACGATAGCTCTTTTAGCATTTTCCGTTCATATTTCAATTGCTTCTGATGTCTTTTTTGTTTTAAAGAGATGATCTCATTCATGATAAGCCCCCTTTAAATATATTGTTTAACCTACCTTTTTTTCTCATTCGTGAATGCATTTCCAATTATCAGTAGGTTTAAATTTTCACTTAATACTTTAGGGGTTTTGGGTGATAAAGCTTAGGGAGGGTTTTGGATAAGGATATATACAGAACAAAAGCGCAAGCGCCTTGAACAGCCCCGACAAGCATAAGGCGATTAAGGTGTTCTTTGCCTTCAATTTATAATTGACTTATGACCTCGATGGGCTAGGCGCTGGAGCTGGATGCAGAAACGTTAACCACAGTACAAGAATTTTATAATTTCCTGGTGTCCTAAACAATAAAAAAACCACAACGCTTGGTTGTGGTTTTTCGTAAGATAATTAACGTTTTGAGAACTGAGGTGCTTTACGAGCGCCTTTAAGACCGTATTTTTTACGCTCTTTCATACGAGAATCACGAGTTAGTAATCCTGCGCTTTTTAACGTTGGACGGTATTCTGGATCTGCTTCTAAAAGAGCACGAGAGATACCGTGACGGATCGCTCCAGCTTGACCAGTGTATCCTCCACCTGAAACTGTAACAAGAACATCGTAGTTGCCTTCTGTTTCTGTTAAGTTTAATGGTTGTTTAACATCTGCAATTAGTGCTGCTGAAGGAATGTAATCTGTAATCTCACGATTATTTACAACAATACGGCCTTCACCAGGAATTAGACGTACGCGAGCTACTGAGCTCTTACGACGACCAGTACCATAATATTGAACCTGTGCCAAATGAATAACCTCCTTTATTATTATCCGCGAAGTTCGTAAACTTCAGGTTGTTGTGCTTGATGTGTATGCTCACTACCAGAATATACGTGTAGCTTTTTAAAGATTTGACGTCCTAAAGAATTCTTTGGAAGCATACCTTTAATTGCTAACTCAAGCATTTTCTCTGGATAGTTTGTACGCATTTCCAAAGCAGTTCTTGTTTTTAAACCGCCTGGGAATTGGCTGTGACGGTAGTAGATTTTGTCAGTTAATTTTTTACCTGTTAATTCAATTTTCTCTGCGTTGATAATAATTACGTTATCTCCAGTATCAACATGAGGTGTAAATGTTGGTTTGTGTTTACCACGTAAAATAGATGCTACTTCAGTTGAAAGACGACCTAAAGTCTTGCCTGCCGCATCTACAACGAACCATTTACGTTCGATCGTGCTGGCGTTTGCCATAAATGTTGTACGCATGCTTTTCCCTCCTAGTTCAATATATAAAAGTGGTTCTATTCTATTTCATAACACGATAAAGTTCCGGGGCTTAACCGTGGGGTTGAAATACATACCATATGATATGATATAACGTCTACAAAACAAAGTCAAGAAAATGTTACACCTGGTTTAGTTGTCATAATAAACTTTCCATAAATATAAGCCATGACCCGGTACTGTTTTGCCACTTAGACTACGATCCTGCGCTACAATTATATCTTTTAACTCAGATGGCTGAAGCAATCCTTGTCCAGCATCAAGTAAAGTGCCTACTATAATTCTGACCATGTTATACAAAAACCCATTACCTAAAAACCGAATAATTAAGTCGGTACCTTCTTCATAAACATCAATCTCATAAATCGTTCTAACTTTATCTTTAACATCTGTCCTTGCTGCGCAAAAGCTTGTGAAGTCATGTGTACCTAATAGATAGCTCGATGCATCAGTAATTGCTGTTTTATCAAGTGCATAGGGAAAATAGAGACTATAATTTCGTTTAAAAACATCTCTAGGTCCACTCTGGGTTATTCGGTACCTGTATTCTTTGGCCTTTGCATCAAATCGCGCGTGAAAATGATCATCAACAACTTTTGCCTCAGTCACGAAAATGTCCTCAGGTAAAAGTGAATTTAAAGCAACAGGCCATCTATCCGTTGGGATCTCGAGGAATGTATCAAAATGAATCACCTGACCGACTGCATGGACTTTTGCATCCGTCCTACCTGAACCAGAGACTCTAACTTCCTGCCCTTTATGGAGCTTGCTCAAAGCTTCTTGAAGCTCACTTTGGACGGTTCGCTTATTCGGCTGAACTTGATACCCACTGAACTGTGACCCATCATAAGAGATTGTGCATTTAAGTCTCATAATCTACCCCTACGAACGTAATAATAGTAAAACAATACCAACCCCGCCTAACAGGATTAAAATTGCTGTATCTAGACCACTCCACTTCAACAAACGAAGCTTTGTCCGGCCCTCTCCACCCTTATACCCCCTTGCCTCCATTGCAGTAGCAAGTTCTTCTGCTCTTTTAAAGGCACTTATGAATAAAGGGACAAGCAATGGCACAATCGATTTTACTCTCTCTTTGATCGGTCCACTAGTAAAGTCTACGCCCCTTGCCATTTGAGCCTTCATAATTTTATCTGTTTCTTCCATTAGCGTAGGAATGAATCGTAAGGAAATAGACATCATTAATGCAAGCTCATGTACAGGTAGTCCTATTTTCTTAAGAGGGTTAAACAAACTTTCTATACCGTCCGTTATTTCAATGGGTGTTGTTGTTAACGTAAGTATGGTAGTCATTAGAATTAGGAATAGAAATCGCAATGAAATAAAAATACCTTGCCGAATTCCCTCTTCATATATTTGAATGATTCCAAAGTCTAATAGTACCTCACCCTCCTTAGTTACGACAAGATGGAGAATAAAGGTAAAAAGGATTATCCACAAGATCGGTTTTAATCCATTTACTAAAAATTTAGGAGGGAGCTTGGTGAGCAAGACTATGGTCAATGTAAAAATACCAAGTACAGCATAGGATAATGAATTATTAGCCAAAAAGACAATAAAGACAAAAATAAAGATCATTAGCATCTTTGATCGTGGGTCCATTTGATGAATTAGGGATTTTCCAGGGACATATTTCCCAATGATTATACTGTCCATCATATGGTATCATCCCTGCGAACGACTGTCTTGATCTGTTCGACCATTTCTTCTACTGTTAGAGAAACTTTATCAAACTTCACATCAAGTTTACTTTCTATTTGCAGTTGCAGCTTAATTGTTTCAGGTAAATCCAATCCTAGCTTTTTAAGAGTTTCTGTAGATCGATAAACTTCCCTAGGTGTTCCTCTCATTTCAATTGTTCCTTTGTTCATTACAACGATTTCATCGGCATACTTTGCTGCATCTTCCATGCTGTGTGTAACAAGAATCGTTGTTAATTGTTTATCCTTATGAAGTTGATAAAATAAATCCATGATCTCTTTTCTCCCTTTAGGATCAAGACCAGCTGTTGGCTCATCTAAAACTAGTACCTTTGGTTCCATTGCCAGCACGCCAGCAATTGCTACTCGACGCATTTGTCCACCACTTAGTTCAAAGGGTGATTTTTGGAGGATCTCCAAAGGTAAACCAACTCGTAACAAAGCTTCCTTTGCCTTTACTTTTGCATCATCTTCACTTACACCGAAGTTTAAAGGACCAAATGAGATATCCTTTTCTACAGTTTCTTCAAATAGCTGATGTTCAGGGAATTGAAAAACGATGCCGACAAGCCTTCTTACAGCTTTTAGGTTCTTTTGCTTTTTTCCAGCAGTAATTTCATGCGTCCCAATCGACAAGGTGCCTTTAGTTGGCTTTAATAAACCATTCAAGTGTTGAAGAATTGTCGATTTACCCGAACCAGTATGACCAATAATTGCTAGGTATGTCCCGTCTTTAATCATCAAATTCACATCATATAGTGCTAAGCGCTCAAAGGGTGAATGAACTTGATAGCGATGTTCTAAATCTTTAATTGTAATGTCCACAGTTCATTCACCAGACTTTCCTCAGAGAGATGATCTTGCTGTATAGGTATACCTGCTTCTTTTAATTTTTTACTAACAATATAAGAGAAGGGAAGATCTAAACCTATTTCAACTAATTTATGATCGAGGCTGAAAATTTCTGATGGTGTTCCCTCAGCAAATTTTTCACCACGATTCAGTACGATGACTCTATCAGCCTTGGCTGCTTCTTCAAGATCATGTGTAATTGAAATTACCGTTACAATACCTTGATCTTTTAAGAGTCTGACTGTTTCGAGGACCTCGCTTCTTCCAATTGGATCTAACATTGACGTTGCTTCATCTAATATAAGAATCGTGGGCTGAACAGCAATGACGCCAGCTATCGCAACACGCTGTTTTTGTCCACCTGATAGATGGTGTGGCTCTTGATCAAGAAAGGCTTCCATCTTTACTTGCTTTGTTGACCAATCAATTCTCTTAACCATTTCCTCACGAGGAATGCCATTGTTTTCTAAGCCAAAAGCCACATCATCGATCACCGTTGTCCCAACAAATTGGTTGTCTGGATTTTGAAATACCATACCAACTTGTTTACGGATTTCCCAAATACTCTCTTCAGAAAGATCTACTCCACAAACACTTACACGTCCACTTTGAGGTAGTATTAAACCGTTCAAAATCCGTGCGAGTGTTGATTTACCAGACCCATTATGTCCTACTATTGCTAACCATTCACCCTGTTCTACTGAAAGCGAAACAGAATTTAAAGCGGGTGTTGATTCATCATGATACGTGAAACTAATATTTTCTATGGTTATTATCTGCTGTCCCATCACTGTTCTCCTCTCACCTCGATGAAAAAAGCGCAAGCGCCTTGGTCAGCCCCGACAAGCATAAGGCGATTCTAAATAGAAGGTGGTCTTTGCCTTCAATTTAGAATTGACTTATGACCTCGAGGGGCTAGGCGCTGGAGCTGGATTTGCGAAACGCTTACTGTGTCTTAGAATTATATAAATTCTGGTGTATGAAAAAAACGCAAAGCATCCTCAACTAATCTCGATTAATATTTTGTAAAAGAATTATATATTTTTTTTACCCATAAAAAAAGGGCATAGATCCAGTTTTACAACTGTCCCGCCCTTGTAATAGTAATAGATTTGATTAAACTAATTCAATGATAACCATTGGTGCGCCATCACCGCGGCGAGGTCCAAGCTTCATAATGCGAGTATATCCGCCTTGACGCTCTTGGTAACGAGGAGCGATGTCAGCAAAAAGTTTTTCTAAAGCATATTTCGGCTTTTCCTTCTCTTTGCCTTCATCAGTCGTTACTGAAACCATTTCAGCTACTTCATTACGAACGTAAGCAGCAGCTTGACGACGAGCATGAAGGTCTCCACGCTTTCCTAAAGTAATCATCTTTTCAACAGTTGAACGTAATTCTTTAGCACGTGTTTCAGTCGTTTCAATGCGTTCGTTGATAATTAAATCAGTTGTTAAATCACGAAGCAATGCTTTACGCTGTGAACTAGTACGACCTAGTTTTCTGTATCCCATGAGATGTCCCCTCCTTCGTTGAATAATGTATGTTTAAGTTGTATTGAACATACGAAAACGCTAGTTAACTTCCTAACTAGTCGTCTTGACGAAGACCTAATCCTAGTTCTTCTAATTTAGCTTTTACTTCTTCAAGAGATTTGCGACCAAGATTTCGAACCTTCATCATATCTTCTTCTGTTTTATGAGCTAACTCTTGTACTGTATTAATACCAGCACGTTTTAAACAGTTATAAGAACGAACAGATAAATCTAACTCTTCAATCGTCATCTCTAAAACTTTTTCTTTTTGATCTTCTTCTTTTTCAACCATGATTTCTGCATTTTGAGCTTCATCAGTAAGCCCTACAAAAATATTAAGGTGCTCAGTTAAGATCTTAGAGCCTAAAGCGATAGCTTCCTTTGGTCCAGTGCTACCGTCTGTCCAGACGTCTAATGTTAATTTATCGTAGTTTGCAACCTGACCAACACGAGTATTTTCTATTTGATAAGACATACGTGCAACAGGCGTAAAGATTGAATCAATTGGAATAACACCAATCGGCTGATCTTCACGTTTGTTAGAAACAGCTGTTGTATAACCACGTCCACGTCTAGCATTTAGTCTCATTCTAAAGCTAGCATCTTTTGCAAGAGTAGCGATAAACAGGTCTGGATTAAGAATTTCTACATCACTATCATGAGTAATATCTGAAGCTGTAACAATTCCATCACGTTGAACATCAATCTCTAGTGTCTTTTCTTCATCAGAATAGATTTTAAGAGCAAGTTTCTTAATGTTTAAGATGATCGACGTAACATCTTCTACAACACCTTCGATTGTTGAAAACTCGTGCAATACACCATCTATTTGGATCGATGTTACTGCGGCACCAGGGAGAGAGGATAAAAGGATACGACGTAAGGAGTTACCCAAAGTAGTACCATATCCACGCTCAAGTGGCTCGACGACGAATTTACCGTATTTGGTATCTTCGCTGATTTCAACCGTTTCGATTTTTGGTTTTTCAATTTCTATCATCTATAAACCCTCCTTCAAAACGTCGAAACCCCGGCTAGACTTATGGATTCTTTTTAGGCGCCTAACCGAAATTCCCCATTCAAAAGTTCCCGAATGTGCACAACAACAGAGTAATTCTGCAAGAACTTATATACTGTATCATAACCCATTATAGACAGGGATACAAAATCTATACAGAAAATTTACACACGACGACGTTTTGGCGGACGACATCCATTATGTGGAACTGGCGTTACATCTCTAATAGCAGTTACTTCAAGACCAGCAGCTTGAAGAGAACGGATCGCAGCTTCACGTCCTGCACCAGGTCCTTTAACTGTTACTTCTAATGTTTTCATACCATGTTCAATAGATGTTTTTGCAGCTGTTTCAGCAGCCATTTGTGCAGCGAATGGAGTAGATTTACGAGAACCTCTGAACCCTAATGCTCCAGCACTTGACCATGAAATTGCATTACCATGTGTGTCAGTAATAGTAACAATCGTGTTGTTAAAAGTTGAACGAATATGAGCGATACCACTCTCAATATTCTTTTTTACACGACGTTTACGAGTGTTTGTTTTACGTGCCATTATTGGTTAACCTCCTTACTTATTTTTTCTTATTCGCTACCGTACGACGTGGTCCTTTACGAGTACGAGCATTGTTTTTCGTATTTTGTCCACGAACTGGCAAGCCACGACGGTGACGTAAGCCACGGAAAGAACCGATTTCGATTAGACGTTTAATGTTAAGAGAAACTTCACGACGAAGATCTCCTTCGACTTTTAATTTGTCAATGATATCACGAATTTTACCTAACTCTTCTTCAGTTAAGTCACGTACACGTGTATCTACTGAAACACCTGCTTCAGTTAAGACTTTTTCAGCAGTTGGACGTCCAATACCAAAAATATATGTTAATGAAACTACCACGCGTTTGTCGCGAGGAATATCAACACCAGCAATACGAGCCATTTAAGCTTAAACCTCCTTCAAATTAACCTTGTTTTTGCTTATGCTTAGGATTCTCACAAATAACCATGACTTTTCCTTTTCTGCGTATAACTTTACATTTTTCACAGATCGGTTTAACAGATGGTCTGACTTTCATGATTTCTTACCTCCTTAATAGTACGGAGTGCTATTATTTAAAACGGTACGTAATTCTGCCACGAGTTAAATCATATGGAGATAATTCTACCGTAACTTTGTCTCCAGGTAAAATACGTATGAAATGCATGCGGATTTTTCCAGATACATGTGCCAAAACGCTATGGCCGTTCTCAAGTTCTACTTTAAACATTGTGTTTGGCAACGTTTCAACGACAGTTCCTTCAACTTCAATTACATCGTCTTTCGCCATCGAACTGTTCTCCCTTCATCAAATCAGTAACTTACTCAACCACAATAGTGAGCAGTTTTTCACACGACAAGTGCCTATTATACTGTTCGAACTTCCGGAGATACGCAATTTAAAAATTCTAGATGATAAACTTTCTTTCTGTTGGGAGATTAAGCTTTGGTCTTCTCCATCAGTTAGTAACGAAGTAATACCCAACACCCGAGAATTTAATACCTCAATGATTCAGGATTGTTCAAACAATATCTTGTTCACTTAGGCTTTTGTAAAGATTTCATAGCCAGTTTCTGTTATCGCAATCGTATGTTCAAAATGAGCACACATCTTACGATCAACAGTAACAACCGTCCAATTATCCGCCAAAGTTTTAACATAACGGCTTCCCGCATTTACCATTGGTTCTATAGCAAACACCATACCGGGTTTCAATCTTGGTCCCTTGTTTGGTGGACCGTAGTGTGGAATTTGCGGATCTTCATGCAAGTCTTGACCTATTCCATGACCAACATACTCACGAACTATCGAGAATGAATGTTGTTCAGCATAAGTTTGAATGGCATGAGAGATATTGGATAACCTCTCACCTGGTTTGGCTTCGTCTAAACCTTTATATAAAGATTCCTCCGTGACCTTCAACAACAGTTGAGTCTCATCGGATATTTTCCCAACCGGATATGTCCAAGCAGAGTCACCGTGATAACCATTATATTTTGCACCGATATCGATACTGATTATATCTCCTTCACGCAATACACGGTCGCCGGGTATTCCGTGAACGAGTTCCTCATTAACAGAAGCACAAATGCTTCCGCGGAAACCATTATACCCTTTAAAAGACGGGAATGCATCAGCCTCAACAATAAACTTTTCAGCAATTGCATCCAATTCTTTTGTCGAGATGCCTGGTTGAATGTATTTTTGGAGTTCTTTGTGAGTGAGAGCAACAATTCGACCAGCTTCACGCATGATATCTAACTCGCGCTGTGTCTTACATATGATCATTCACTTGCTCCTCCAAGTAAATTGCTAATGTTTACAAACACCTTGTCAATATCTTGTTGACCATCAATATTTCTTAAATATCCTTTTTGATCATAGAATGATAACAATGGCTTTGTTTGTACGAGGTTTACTTCTAATCGATTAGCGACTGTCTCAGCGTTATCATCTGTTCGCTGATAAAGTTCTCCTCCACACTTATCACATACACCCTCTTTTGCAGGGGGATTGAAAATCAAGTGATAAGTTGAACCGCATTGTTTACAAATGCGTCGACCAGTTAAACGTTCCATAAGAATTTCTTGGTTAACCTCAATGTTTATACAGTAGTCAATTTTCTTGTTTAGATCTACTAAAATGTCCTCGAGCGCTTCAGCTTGAGCAACAGTTCTCGGAAAACCATCTAGAAGAAAACCTTTTTCACAATCATTCTTGCCTAATCGTTCTCGGACAATACCAATCGTGACTTCATCAGGAACAAGTTCTCCCTTATCCATGAATGATTTCGCTTTAAGACCCAATTCCGTTTCACCTTTTATAGCAGCTCTAAACATATCTCCTGTTGAGATATGAGGGATATCGCATTTTTCTACGATACGCTCAGCCTGAGTACCTTTTCCGGCACCTGGTAAGCCCATCAATACTAGATTCATTTAATTCCCCCCTCAGTCTCTATTTTAGAGGACAGGGACATGATCCCATATCCTCACGATTTAATAAAACCCTTATAATGACGTTTTACTAGCTGACTTTCAAGTTGTTTCATCGTTTCTAGAGCAACTCCTATAACGATTAGCAAGCTCGTTCCACCAATCTGCGCTGTTTGAGGCAGGCCAGCAAATTCAATAAAGAAAACAGGAAGTACAGCAATTGCTGCTAAGAAAAGAGAGCCGACAAACGTTAAACGATATAAAACTTTTGTTACATATTCTTGCGTACTCTTACCAGGACGTATACCTGGAATATAGCCACCTTGCTTCTTCAAGTTTTCTGCCATTTGTTCAGGGTTTACTTGGACAAATGTGTAGAAATATGTGAAAGCAATAATTAACGCTACATAGACAATCATGCCAACAGGTTTAGTGTAGTCGAAGCTTGCCTGAATCCAATCCGTTACATCATTAGGACCAAAGAACGAAGCGATCGTTGGTGGAGTAATGATGAATGATACCGCAAAGATTACAGGAATTACCCCCGCAGGATTCACCTTCAACGGTAAATGAGAAGCACCGCCTTGGTTTGTGCCCGCAGAACGTTTCGCATATTGAATCGGTATCTTACGAAGCGCTTGTTGGATAAAGATTACCCCAACTATAACAGCTAAAATCGCTAGTAGAAGTAGGACAACTGTTACAATATTGATGAACAATCGATCTCCTACATCTGTAAATTGTTGTGCGTATATTTGATTTAGTGTTGTTGGAATACTTGCGACAATACCTGCAAAGATGATTATCGATATACCGTTCCCAACACCTTTTGATGTGATTTGTTCACCCAACCACAGTAAAAATGCAGTTCCTGCTGTTAATACAATCGCAATTAATAAGTATGTTCCAATACTAGGGTTCTCAATAAGCGCACCACCAGCTAGATTATTAAATCCGTAGGACATACCTAACGCTTGGATGAAACCTAAAACAATCGTAAAGTATCTAGTAAATTGGGCAAGCTTACGACGCCCAACATCACCTTGTTTAGACCATTCAGTAAACTTTGGCACAACATCCATTTGTAAAAGTTGAATGATGATTGAAGCAGTAATATATGGCATAATCCCCATTGCTAGAATAGAGAAATTATACAATGCACCACCACCAAATGTATTCAAAATCCCGAAAACATTCATTTCATCCTGTGCACTTAAAACATCTGCATTGACGTTTGGTACAGGAATGAACGTGCCTATACGAAATACTAATAACATTAAAAGAGTGAATATGATCTTATTACGGATGTCACCCACGCGCATAAAATTGGAGATTGTTTTTAACATTAGATCACCTCAACTGAACCGCCAGCAGCTTCTATTGCTTCTTTTGCTGAAGCAGAGAATTTGTTAGCTTTTACAGTAAGTTTTTTCTCTAATTGACCGTTTCCAAGAATTTTAATACCAGACTTCACATTGCTTACAACACCTGTTTCAAGCAACAATTCTGGTGTTACCTCAGTACCTGCGTCAAAGCTATTTAGTCTTTCAAGGTTAACTACAGCATAATCTTTGCGGTTGACGTTGGTAAAACCACGTTTAGGTAAGCGTTGGAATAAAGGAGTTTGACCACCTTCGAATCCAGGACGAACTCCACCACCAGAACGAGAATTTTGTCCTTTAGTACCTCTACCAGCTGTTTTACCGTTACCAGAACCAATACCGCGACCAACACGATTACGTGTTTTACGTGATCCTTCTGCAGGTTTCAACTCATGAAGTTTCATCGGGACACCTCCTTATTTATTCGTTTTTTCAATTATTGTTCCTTAACCGTTAATAGATGAGCAACCTTATTAATCATACCGCGAATCGCAGCGTTATCATCAAGTACTACAGTTTGATGCATCTTTTTCAATCCTAGTGTTTTGACAGTAACACGTTGGTCTTGCGGACGACCAATGACACTGCGAGTGAGGGTAATCTCTAACTTATTCGCCATTGTTTTCCCTCCTTATCCTAACAGTTCTTCTACCGTTTTTCCACGTAGCTTCGCAACTTGTTCAGCATTTTTCAATTCACTCAATCCAGAAATAGTAGCACGCACCATGTTAATAGGTGTGCTAGAACCTAGAGATTTTGAAAGAATATCGCTTACTCCTGCTAGCTCTAATACTGCACGAACCGGTCCACCAGCGATAACTCCAGTACCTTCTGATGCTGGTTTCATAAATATATTACCTGCTCCAAATCTTCCGATGATTTGATGCGGGATCGTTGTACCTACCATAGGTACCTCTATAAGGTTCTTTTTTGCATCTTCTATTGCTTTACGAATCGCTTCAGGTACCTCTTGTGCTTTACCTGTACCGAAACCAACGTGACCGTTTTTATCTCCAACAACGACTAGCGCTGCGAAACGAAAACGACGACCACCTTTAACAACTTTCGCTACTCGGTTTATGGTAACTACGCGTTCTTCAAGCTCTAATTTGTTAGGATCAATACGACTCATCCTTTGTGTCCCTCCTTCTTTGATTAAAATTCGAGTCCAACCTCGCGTGCAGCTTCAGCTAGCGCTTTAACACGACCATGATACAAATATCCACCGCGGTCAAATACTACAGCTTTAACGCCTTTTTCAACAGCGCGTTGTGCTACTAATTCTCCAACTTTTTGTGCAGCGTCAATGTTTTTTGTAGAATCTATGCTTATATCTTTATCTAGAGTAGAAGCACTTGCGATTGTAACTGAATTTGCGTCATCAATTACTTGCGCATAAATGTGCTGGTTAGAACGGAAAACGTTCAAACGAGGACGAACAGTAGTTCCTGAAAGTTTAGCACGAACACGTGCGTGTCTTTTTTTACGAACTAAATTCTTATTAGCCTTCGTAATCATCTAGGTCACTCCTTTCTTATCTTCTAGGCGATATTACTTCGCAGTTTTACCTTCTTTACGACGAACAAATTCACCTTCGTAACGAATACCTTTACCTTTATACGGCTCTGGTGGACGAACGTCACGGATGTTTGCAGCAATTGCACCAACACGTTCTTTGTCAGTACCTTTAACAATAATTTTTGTTTGAGCAGGAACTTCAATCTCAATTCCTTCTTCTGGAGTCATTTCAACTGGATGTGAGTATCCTACGTTAAGAATTAACTTGTTTCCAGATTTAGTAGCACGGTAACCGACACCAACTAATTCAAGGCCTTTTTCAAATCCTTTAGAAACACCTTCAACCATATTCCCTAAGAGACTACGAGTAGTACCATGAAGAGCACGATGTTCCTTCACATCTGAAGGACGGCTAACTGTTAGGATGTTATCTTCAATTGTTATTTTCATGTCCGGGTTAAAAGAGCGAGTTAACTCACCTTTAGTCCCTCTAACTGTTACAGTGTTATCGCTCGCGATTGTAACAGTAACACCTGCAGGAATTTCTAATATTTTTTTACCAATACGAGACAATCCATACACCTCCATTCATCTTGAACTTATTACCAAACGTATGCTAATACTTCTCCGCCTGCTTGTTTTGCACGAGCTTCTTTGTCTGTTAAAACACCTTGAGAAGTTGAAACGATTGCAATACCTAATCCGTTAAGTACACGTGGTACTTCATCAGCTTTTGCATAAACACGTAAGCCAGGTTTACTGATACGTTTTAAACCAGTAATAACACGCTCATTGTTTGCTCCGTATTTCAAGAAAATACGAACGATACCCTGTTTGTTGTCTTCTACATACTCAACATCACGAACAAAACCTTCACGCTTTAAGATTTCTGCAATCTCTTTTTTAATTGTAGAAGCAGGAACTTCAAGCTTTTCGTGACGTACCATGTTCGCATTACGAATGCGAGTTAGCAAATCTGCAATAGGATCTGTCATAACCATATCTAAATAACCTCCTTCCCATTATTAGGTATTACCAACTAGCTTTTTTGACGCCTGGAATTTGACCTTTATGAGCAAGCTCGCGGAAACAAATACGGCAAAGCTTGAATTTACGAAGTACAGAATGTGGACGGCCACAACGTTCGCAGCGAGTATACTCTTGAACTTGAAATTTTTGCGTGCGCTTTTGCTTCGCAATCATTGATTTTTTAGCCACGTTTTCGCCTCCCTCTAATTAATTAGCGATTATTTTTGGAACGGCATACCGAACTGAGTTAATAGTTCACGTGCTTCCTCATCAGAGTTAGCAGTTGTAACGATAACGATATCCATACCACGAACTTTAGTTACTTTATCATAATCAATCTCAGGGAAGATTAATTGTTCTTTAACACCAAGTGTGTAGTTTCCACGTCCGTCAAATGACTTTTTCGAAATACCACGGAAATCACGTACACGAGGTAAAGAAACAGAGATTAACTTATCTAAGAATTGGTACATACGCTCACCACGAAGGGTAACTTTTGCACCGATTGGCATACCTTCACGTAAACGGAAACCAGCGATTGATTTTTTTGCTTTTGTAATTATAGGTTTTTGTCCAGTAATTTGTATTAATTCTTCAACTGCGATATCAAGAGCTTTAGAGTTAGCAACAGCGTCACCAACACCAGTGTTGATTACAATTTTATCAAGCTTTGGTGCTTGCATAACAGATTTGTAATTGAACTTGCTCATCATTGCAGGTGTAATTTCTTTTTGATATCTTTCTTTAAGGCGGTTCACGAGACAGACCTCCCTTCCTTATTTACTATTTATCTAAAGTTTCACCAGATTTTTTTGCTACACGTACCTTTTTACCGTCAACCACTTTAAAACCAACGCGAGTCGGCTCGCCTGATTTAGGATCAAGTGGCATAACATTTGATACATGGATAGGTGCCTCTTTGCTCACAATTCCTCCTTGAGGATTTGCTTGTGATGGCTTAGAGTGCTTTTTCACCACGTTTACTCCTTCTACAAGCACGCGGTCTTTTTTCGGATATGAAGCAAGAATTTCACCTTGCTTACCTTTATCCTTACCAGAGATAACCATTACTTTATCACCTTTTTTTACATGCATCCTAGTTGCACCTCCTTAGTAAGGCAATCAGTTTTCATTTTTTTATAGAACTTCTGGAGCTAAAGAAACAATCTTCATGAAATTGTTGTCACGTAATTCACGAGCTACAGGTCCGAATATACGTGTTCCACGAGGGCTCTTGTCATCACGGATAATTACACATGCGTTTTCGTCAAACTTAATATAAGATCCATCTGAACGACGAGCGCCAGTTTTTGTACGAACAATAACCGCTCTAACAACGTCACTTTTTTTAACAACGCCTCCTGGTGTTGCTTGTTTAACTGTACAAACAATAATATCACCAATGTTAGCTGTTTTGCGACCAGAACCGCCCAATACTTTAATTGTAAGTACTTCACGAGCTCCTGAGTTGTCAGCAACTTTTAAACGAGATTCTTGTTGAATCATTTACGTTACCTCCCATCGGACTTAACTTTTCCGAAACAGTATTAGATAATAACAGCTTCTTCAACGATTTCTATTAGTCGAAAACGTTTAGTAGCTGATAACGGACGAGTTTCCATAATTTTAACGATATCACCAATTTTAGCTTGGTTCTCTTCATCATGGGTTTTGAATTTCTTAGAGTACCTTACGCGTTTGCCATAAAGTGTATGTTTCTTATAGGTTTCGACAAGAACAGTGATCGTCTTATCCATTTTATCAGACACGACACGACCAGTATATACTTTGCGTTGGTTGCGTTCTTCACTCATTCTGCAAACCTCCTCTCTGGTTATCGATTATTAGCAGCGATCTCTCTTTGGCAAATAACTGTTTTCATACGAGCGATCGATTTACGAACTTCACGGATGCGAGCAGTATTTTCTAATTGTCCTGTCGCTAATTGAAAGCGAAGGTTAAAAAGCTCTTCTTTTAAAGACTTTACTTTTTGTTCAATTTCAGCAGTGGTTAGGTCACGAATTTCATTAGCTTTCATTTGAATCACCACCAATTTCTTCTCGTTTTACAAATTTCGTTTTGATCGGTAATTTATGTGCTGCTAAACGTAGTGCTTCACGTGCAACCTCTTCTGAAACACCCGAAATTTCAAATAATACTTTACCAGGTTTAACAACAGCTACCCAACCTTCAGGAGCACCTTTACCAGAACCCATTCGGACTTCAAGAGGTTTTGCAGTGTAAGGCTTTGAAGGGAAGATTTTAATCCAAACTTTACCGCCACGTTTCATATGACGTGTCATAGCGATACGAGCTGCTTCGATTTGGCGGTTAGTAATCCATGAAGCTTCTAGAGCTTGGATTCCGAACTCACCAAAGTGTACTTCAGTTCCGCCTTTAGCGCGACCACGCATTTTTCCGCGGTGCTCTCTGCGATACTTTACGCGTTTTGGCAATAACATATTATTTTCCTCCTTCCTCTTTTTTCTTCTTTGTAGGAAGAACCTCTCCACGATAGATCCAAACTTTCACACCTAACTTACCGTAAGTTGTGTCAGCCTCAGCCGTTCCATAGTCGATGTCAGCACGAAGTGTGTGAAGTGGTACTGTTCCTTCACTATAGTGTTCAGCACGCGCGATGTCAGCTCCACCTAAACGACCTGATACTTGTGTTTTGATTCCTTTTGCTCCAGCACGCATTGCGCGTTGAATCGTTTGCTTTTGTGCGCGACGGAATGAGATACGGTTTTCTAATTGACGTGCGATATTTTCTGCTACTAATTTCGCATCTAGATCCGCTCTTTTAATTTCCAAAATATTTATGTGAACGCGTTTGTTTGTTAAAGAATTAAGTGCATTGCGAAGTGCTTCAACTTCAGTACCACCTTTACCGATAACCATACCTGGTTTCGCAGTGTGGATTGTGATATTGACACGATTTGCAGCGCGCTCAATTTCAATTTTAGAAACAGATGCGTCTTTTAGACGTTTGCTAACATATTCACGAATTTTGATGTCTTCATGTAAAAGAGTTGCATAATCTTTTCCTGCAAACCATTTAGATTCCCAGTCACGAATAACGCCAATACGAAGTCCGATAGGATTAACTTTTTGACCCACGAATTATCCCTCCTTCTTTTCTGATACTACGATAGTGATGTGACTCGTACGCTTGTTAATTGCACTAGCACGACCCATTGCACGTGGACGGAAACGTTTAAGAGTTGGACCTTCGTTTACGAATGCATCAGAAATAACTAAGTTATTAATGTCCATTTCATAGTTGTGTTCCGCATTAGCCACTGCAGATTTTAATACTTTTTCTATAATTGGAGAAGCTGCTTTCGGTGTATGAAGTAAAATCGCAACCGCTTCACCAATTTGCTTACCTCGGATAAGATCAATTACCAAACGAGCTTTACGAGGAGCGATACGAACTGTTCTTGCGACAGCTTTAGCTTGCATTTAAATGCCTCCTCTCATTAACGTCTTGTTTTTTTGTCATCACTTGCATGACCTTTGTAAGTACGTGTAGGTGCAAACTCACCTAACTTGTGACCTACCATGTCCTCAGTTACATATACAGGAACATGTTTACGACCATCATAAACTGCGATTGTATGACCAATAAATTGTGGGAAAATAGTAGAACGACGAGACCAAGTTTTAATAACTTGCTTCTTTTCTGTTTCATTTAATTTCTCTACCTTGCTAATTAAATGTTCATCCACAAATGGTCCCTTTTTTAAGCTGCGGCCCATGATTGTACCTCCCTTCGTGATTGCGCTACGGTCCTGATGAACCGTAGTTCAACCCCGTTATTTTTTACGACGACGCACGATAAACTTATCAGACTTGCTTTTCTTCTTACGAGTTTTAAAGCCAAGAGTTGGTTTACCCCATGGTGACATTGGTGATTTACGTCCAATAGGAGATTTTCCTTCTCCACCACCGTGTGGATGGTCGTTAGGGTTCATTACAGATCCACGAACTGTTGGGCGTATGCCTAACCAGCGTGAGCGACCTGCTTTACCGATGTTAATAAGTTCATGTTGTTCGTTTCCAACTTGACCAATAGTAGCGCGGCATGTTGCTAAGATCATGCGAACTTCTCCTGAGTTTAAACGAACTAGTACGTACTTACCTTCTTTACCAAGTACTTGAGCAGATGTTCCAGCTGAACGAACTAACTGGCCACCTTTTCCAGGTTTTAATTCAATGTTGTGTACAACTGTACCAACAGGAATGTTCTGTAAAGGAAGTGTGTTACCTACTTTGATGTCAGCTTCAGTGCCAGACATAACTTCTAAACCTACTTTAAGGTTTTTAGGAGCTAGAATGTATCTTTTTTCACCATCAACGTAGTTAATTAATGCGATGTTTGCAGAGCGGTTTGGATCGTATTCTATTGTAGCAACGCGTCCAGGTATACCATCTTTATCACGCTTAAAGTCGATGATACGATATTGACGTTTGTGTCCGCCACCTTGATGACGTACAGTTATTTTACCTTGGTTATTACGTCCACCTTTTCTGTGAACAGGTGCAAGTAAAGACTTTTCTGGTTTATCAGTGGTGATCTCAGCGAAATCAGATACTGTCATCCCACGACGACCATTAGAGGTTGGTTTATACTTTTTAATTGCCATATCGGTTTCCCTCCTTATCTATTAATTATTAAACTTCAAATAATTCGATTTCGTTGCTATCAGCAGTTAATTTAATAATTGCTTTACGACGACGATTTGTTAAGCCGCTATAACGACCAACGCGTTTGAATTTACCTTTATAGTTCATAATGTTAACTTTTTCAACCTTCACTCCGAAGATTGATTCGATAGCATCTTTAACTTGTGTTTTATTAGCTTTCACATTGACTTCGAACGTATATTTCTTTTCAGCCATTAGGTCTGTAGAACGTTCAGTGATTACTGGGCGCTTAATAATATCACGAGGATCTTTCATTATGCAAGTACCTCCTCTACTTTTTCCACCGCAGCTTTAGTAATGATAAGCTTATCATGGTTAAGTACATCTAATACGCTAATACCATTTGCTGTAACAACAGTTACACCTGGGATATTACGTGCTGATAATGCAACATTTTCATTTGTGTCAGCAGTAACAATTAGCGCTTTTCTTTCAACAGAAAGACCGTTCAATACAGTAAACATATCTTTTGTTTTAGGTGCATTTAACGCTAAGTCCTCTAATACAACAATGTTGTTATCAAGTACTTTAGATGATAAAGCAGATTTGATTGCTAAACGGCGAACTTTTTTAGGTAATTTGTATGCATAGCTACGAGGTGTAGGTCCAAATACGACACCACCACCACGCCATTGTGGTGAACGGATAGATCCTTGACGAGCACGTCCAGTACCTTTTTGACGCCAAGGTTTACGTCCTCCGCCAGCTACTTCAGAACGATTTTTAACTTTATGAGTTCCTTGACGTAATGAAGCTCTTTGCATAATTACTGCTTCGAATAATACGTGCTGATTAGGTTCGATACCAAAAACAGATTCATTAAGTTCGATTTCTCCAACGTTTGAACCGTTTTGGTTAAATAATGCTACTTTCGGCATTATCCAACTCCTCCTTTCCTAAAGAAATTATTTAGATTTAACTGCGTTTTTAACAGTTATTAGGGCTTTTCTTGGTCCTGGTACATTACCTTTGATTAAAAGTAAGTTACGCTCTAAGTCAACCTTTACGATCTCTAAGTTTTGAACAGTAACACGTTCTCCACCCATGCGTCCAGGTAATAATTTATTCTTGAATACACGGTTTGGCGCTACAGGTCCCATTGAACCTGGGCGACGATGGTAACGAGAACCATGGGACATAGGTCCACGAGATTGATTGTGACGCTTAATCGAACCTTGGAAACCTTTACCTTTTGAAATTCCTGTTACATCAACAATTTCACCTGCAGTGAAAATATCAACCTTGACTTCTTGACCAACTTCATACTCATCTAGGCTAACTTCACGAACTTCTTTAATGAAGCGCTTAGGTGCAGTATTCGCTTTAGCAACATGCCCTTTGTGGGGTTTGTTAGCTAATTTTTCACGCTTATCTTCAAATCCTACTTGAACTGCTTCATACCCATCAGTTTCAACAGATTTCTTTTGAAGTACTACGTTTGGAGTCGCTTCAATTACAGTTACAGGGATTAAATCACCGTTTTCTGCAAATACTTGCGTCATACCAATTTTTCTTCCTAAGATTCCTTTGGTCATCAGTCACACCTCCTAATTAAATAAGTATTATATTTTTATTATTAAAGTTTGATTTCAATGTCAACACCTGACGGTAAGTCTAAACGCATTAACGCATCGACAGTTTGTGGTGTTGGGTTGATGATATCAATTAAGCGTTTATGAGTACGCATTTCGAATTGTTCACGAGAATCTTTATACTTGTGAACCGCACGCAGAATTGTATAGATAGACTTGTCTGTTGGTAACGGAATTGGACCAGATACATTAGCACCAGAACGTTTAGCTGTTTCTACAATTTTTTCAGCAGATGAATCAAGAATTCTATGATCATAAGCTTTTAAACGAATACGAATCTTTTGTTTTGCCATTATTTTCCCTCCTTTTCGCCTACTTTTAAAATAGACATTTTCTCAGCAAGAATTTTCCCCACACCCGCCATGGCAAAGCGGCCAGGTGTGTCGGCAACCTCCTGCTTCATCGCAGTCAAAGACCAACATTGTCTATTATATAGATAATTTACGCGCGATGCAAGAAAAATTTTATATTCTTCCGAATCCAGCGCACTTTTTCCATTATACAGATTTATAAAGATGTTTTCAAGTGTAACTTAAATTACTTTTATGGGCTTGAACAATTTTTAATTCCGCATTTAAACAATCCGCTATTATACATGAGTTTTCATGTAAATTTTTTTACTTGTTGGATCTAATAGAAACTGTTTCTTCTATAGTAATAACTTCTACAAAACTCTAATATCTCAAGATTCTAATACACATTTTCTATTTATATTTTAGCGTAAAAAAAAGACGAGCTCAGGGAGCTCATCTTTTTTTACTAATTATTCAACGATTGTAGCAACAACGCCAGCGCCTACTGTACGTCCACCTTCACGAATTGAAAATTTAGTACCATCTTCAATTGCGATTGGAGCGATAAGTTCGATAGACATTTCTACGTTATCACCAGGCATAACCATTTCTACTCCTTCAGGAAGCTGGCAGATACCAGTTACATCACTTGTACGGAAGTAGAATTGTGGGCGATAGTTTGTGAAGAATGGAGTGTGACGTCCACCTTCTTCTTTAGATAAAACATAAACTTCAGCTTTGAACTTAGTGTGTGGAGTAATTGTTCCTGGTTTAGCAAGAACTTGTCCACGTTGGATATCTTCACGAGCAACTCCACGAAGAAGTGCTCCGATGTTGTCACCAGCTTCAGCATAGTCAAGTAGTTTACGGAACATCTCAACACCAGTAACAGTTGTGCTCTTAGGCGCTTCTGTAAATCCAACGATTTCGATTGTTTCTCCAACTTTAACTTGTCCACGCTCAACACGACCAGTAGCAACCGTTCCACGACCAGTGATTGAGAATACATCCTCAACAAGCATCATGAATGGTTTGTCAGTAGCACGTGCAGGAGTTGGGATGTAATCATCAACAGCAGCCATAAGCTCAACGATTTTTTCTTCCCACTCAGCATCTCCTTCAAGAGCTTTAAGAGCAGAACCTTTAATTACAGGAATATCGTCACCAGGGAAATCGTAATCAGTTAGAAGGTCACGAACTTCCATTTCTACTAATTCAAGTAATTCTTCGTCATCTACCATGTCACATTTGTTCATGAATACAACAAGGTATGGAACACCTACTTGACGAGATAAAAGAATGTGTTCACGAGTTTGAGGCATTGGACCATCAGCAGCAGATACTACTAAGATTCCGCCATCCATTTGAGCTGCACCAGTGATCATGTTTTTAACATAGTCAGCATGTCCAGGGCAGTCAACGTGTGCATAGTGACGAGTTTCAGTTTCGTACTCAACGTGTGCTGTTGAAATAGTGATTCCACGCTCGCGCTCTTCTGGAGCAGCATCGATCATATCATAAGCCATAGCTGCACCTTTACCACTGCGTTTTGCAAGTACAGTTGTAATTGCAGCTGTTAAAGTTGTTTTACCATGGTCAACGTGTCCAATTGTACCGATATTGGCATGAGTTTTGGAACGGTCGAATTTTTCTTTACCCATTCTAAAATCCTCCTTAGTGTTTGTAATTAAGTATGAATGGTAGATAGCAAATTAACTTCGCTATCTACTCTTACACAAGTAGTTATACTTCAATATAGGGGTAAAATCAATTACTCACCTTTATTTTTTTTAATAATTTCTTCAGAGATAGATTTTGGTACCTCTTCATAATGATCAAAATGCATTGTGAACACACCACGACCTTGAGTGTTAGAACGTAGGGAAGTAGCATATCCGAACATTTCAGAAAGTGGAACCATAGCGCGTACTACTTGAGCGTTTCCGCGTGCTTCCATTCCTTCTACACGACCACGACGAGATGTAACTCCACCCATAATGTCTCCCATATACTCTTCCGGAATAACAACTTCTACTCTCATTACCGGTTCAAGAATTACAGGATTACATTTAGAGATTGCATTTTTTAACGCTAGTGATGCAGCGATCTTAAATGCCATCTCACTTGAATCGACATCATGGTAAGATCCGTCAACCAAAGCAGCTTTAACGTCAACTAGAGGGTATCCAGCAAGAACACCGTTCTTCATTGAGTCTTCAAGTCCTGCTCCTACAGCTGGGATATATTCACGAGGTACAGATCCTCCGACAACTTTGTTCTCGAATTCAAAACCTTTTCCTTCTTCGTTAGGTGAGAATTCAATCCAAACATGTCCGAATTGTCCACGACCACCCGATTGACGAGCAAATTTCCCTTCAACTTTCGCGCTTGCACGGAAAGTCTCACGGTAAGCTACTTGAGGAGCACCAACATTAGCTTCTACTTTGAACTCACGTCTCATACGATCCACAAGGATGTCTAAGTGAAGTTCTCCCATACCAGCAATGATGGTTTGACCAGTTTCCACATCAGTATGTGCTCTGAATGTAGGGTCTTCTTCTTGTAGTTTTTGAAGTGCAGTCGTCATTTTATCTTGGTCAGCTTTTGATTTTGGCTCAACAGACAATTGAATAACAGGATCTGGGAAATTCATTGATTCTAGGATAACAGGACTTTTGTCATCACATAGAGTATCACCAGTCGTTGTATCTTTCAATCCTACTGCTGCAGCAATATCTCCTGCATAAACCATTGAGATTTCTTCACGACTATTTGCATGCATTTGTAGGATACGTCCAACACGCTCACGTTTTCCCTTTGTTGAGTTCTGTACATAAGAACCTGCATTCAATGTACCAGAGTAAACACGGAAGAATGTCAACTTCCCTACATAAGGATCCGTCATAACTTTGAATGCTAATGCTGAGAAAGGACCTTCATCACTAGATTCACGCACAACTTCCTCATCTGAATCTGGAACTGTACCTTTAATTGCAGGAACATCTGTTGGTGCTGGAAGATAATCCAGAACTGCATCTAGCATTAAACGTACACCTTTGTTTTTGAAAGCCGATCCACAAATTACAGGATAGAATTCAACGTCAATTGTACCTTTACGGATTGTAGCTTTGATTTCCTCAACCGAAAGCTCTTCACCTTCAAGGTATTTCATCATTAACTCTTCATCAAGTTCTGCAACTGCTTCAACTAGCTTACCGCGCCACTCTTCTGCGATTTCTTTGTACTCGTCAGGAATTTCTACTGCGTCTGAACGTGTACCAAGATCATCTTCATAGAAGTAAGCTACATTTTCAACTAAGTCGATAATACCTTCGAATTGGTCTTCTGAACCAATTGGAAGTTGTATAGGATGTGCATTTGCTTGTAAACGATCATGCAATGTCCCTACAGAGTATATAAAATCTGCTCCGAGCTTATCCATTTTGTTAACGAATACTACGCGGGGTACTTTGTAAGTTGTTGCTTGACGCCATACTGTTTCTGTTTGTGGCTCAACACCTGATTGTGCATCTAGAACTGCAACCGCGCCATCTAGTACACGCAGAGAACGTTCAACTTCTACAGTGAAGTCTACGTGTCCTGGTGTATCGATGATGTTAACACGGTGGCCTTTCCACTGAGCAGTTGTTGCTGCAGAGGTAATTGTAATTCCACGTTCTTGTTCTTGCTCCATCCAGTCCATCTGAGATGCACCTTCATGAGTTTCACCAATTTTGTGAATACGTCCTGTATAATACAGAACGCGCTCAGTTGTTGTCGTTTTACCAGCATCGATGTGAGCCATGATACCGATATTACGTGTGTTATTTAAGGAGAACTCTCTAGCCATTGGGTAATTTCTCCTTCCTGATTAAGGAATTAGTATATTTATTGATCGATATTCTACCAGCGATAGTGTGCGAATGCTTTATTAGCTTCAGCCATTTTGTGTGTATCTTCACGTTTCTTAACTGCTGCTCCCGTGCTGTTAGCTGCATCAAGAATTTCGTTAGCAATACGTTCTTCCATTGTTTTTTCACCGCGAAGACGCGCATAGTTTACTAACCAACGAAGTGCTAAAGTTGTACGACGATCAGGACGTACTTCTACAGGTACTTGATAGTTTGCTCCACCTACACGACGTGCTTTAACTTCTAGAACCGGCATGATGTTTTTAAGTGCTTGTTCAAAAACTTCCATTGGTTCTTTACCAGTGCGTTCTTTAATTACCTCAAATGCATTGTAAAGAAGTGATTGTGCTTTACCTCTTTTTCCGTCAACCATAATTCTGTTAATTAAACGTGTAACAAGCTTTGAATTGTAAATCGGATCTGGTAATACATCTCTTTTTGTAACAGGGCCTTTACGTGGCATGTTATTTCCTCCCTTCATGCTGTTATCATCAAATGATTAATTGATTTATTTTTTTGCTGCTTTTGGTCTTTTTGTTCCGTATTTAGAACGACCTTGTCTGCGGTTTTCAACACCAGCAGTGTCAAGTGCACCACGAACAATGTGATAACGTACTCCAGGTAAATCTTTTACTCGACCACCACGGATTAGTACTACACTATGTTCTTGTAAGTTATGTCCGATTCCTGGAATGTAAGCTGTTACCTCAATTCCGTTAGTTAAACGAACACGAGCATATTTACGAAGCGCCGAGTTCGGTTTCTTTGGCGTCATCGTACCTACACGAGTACATACACCGCGTTTTTGTGGTGAAGACACGTTTGTTTGCTCTTTTTTGAAGCTGTTATAACCTTTGTTTAATGCAGGTGATGTTGATTTTACAACTTTACTTACGCGACCTTTGCGCACTAATTGGTTAATTGTAGGCATTGTTTTGTCCTCCTTTCATGATGTTTTTAATACCACACATCCAGGTGGTTCATTTTTTTGGCAAAAACAAAGTTTTTGCATCGAAAGACAGTCCCGTGTGCAAAAACAGGTTTTTACTGGATTATAGCTACAGCCGCAGCTCCTACTTCTATTCCACAAGCTTTACCAAGCTTTTTCATAGAAGAAACTTTTGTCAAAGGGATTTGATTACTTTCAGCAGTCTGAATAACTTTAATCGTTATTCTTGGATCCGCATCTTCAGCAATTACCATTTCTTTAACTTCATTGTTTAATAGAGCTTTAACTGATTGCTTTGTACCAACGATAATTTTATGTGCCTGTGATACTTTTTCATAAGACATAGAAATACATCCTCCAAAGTAACAGGTTAAGACCAGCGCACCTAGAATATATTATCATTGGAAGAGATGGATGTCAACTATACGTTGTAAATAATTCTTATCCATCCATCTCTTCATTAAACTTTATTCTACTGTGACTGTTTCTTCTTTTGGTTTAATTTTAGTAATCGGTTGTGCTTGACGATATCTTGGCATACCAGTTCCAGCAGGAACTAACTTACCAATAATTACGTTCTCTTTAAGACCGAGAAGCTCATCACGTTTTCCTTTAATTGCAGCATCTGTTAAGACACGCGTTGTTTCTTGGAAAGAAGCAGCAGATAGGAATGAATCTGTTTCCAATGATGCTTTTGTAATTCCAAGTAGAACAGGACGACCCGTTGCAGGACGTTCTCCTTTTAACAACACTTTTTCGTTTGCATCCGTAAACTGATGTACATCAAGTAGTGTTCCAGGTAGAACATCTGTGTCTCCTGCATCCATTACTCTTACTTTACGTAGCATTTGACGAACCATTACTTCTACGTGTTTATCGCCAATTTCTACCCCTTGCATACGGTATACTTTTTGAACTTCACGTAGTAAGTATTCTTGAACAGCTGTTAAATCCTTTACTTTTAATAATTCTTTTGGATCAATTGAACCCTCAGTCAACACTTGACCATTTTCAACTTTTTCACCCAAAACTACTTTTAAGCGTGCGTTGAATGGGGCGGTGTATGTGCGAGATTCCACTGTTCCTTGAATCACAACTTCTTGCTGTCTCTCTTTTACATCATTAATTTCTGATACTACACCATCTATTTCAGAGATCGTTGCTTGACCTTTAGGATTTCTCGCTTCAAATAACTCTTGAATACGCGGTAAACCTTGGGTTATATCGTCTCCTGCAACTCCACCTGTATGGAAGGTACGCATCGTTAACTGTGTACCTGGCTCACCGATTGATTGGGCTGCGATAATTCCTACTGCTTCTCCAACCTCAACCTCAGTTCCGGTAGCTAAGTTACGACCATAACATTTCTTACACACACCGTGTCTCGTATTACAAGTAAAGGCAGAACGAATCCAAACTTCTTGAATTCCAGCTTCGACAATTTCTTCAGCAAGATCTTCAGTAATTAAATCATTTTCTCTAAGAATGACACTACCTGTTTTAGGATGGACAAGTTTCTTACGAGCATGTCTACCGATAAGGCGTTCATCAAGTTTTTCAATGATTTCTGTACCGTCTTTGATTGAAACTGCGAGAATTCCTCGGTCAGTTCCACAATCTTCGTCCCTGATAATTACATCTTGGGCAACATCAACTAGACGGCGTGTTAGGTATCCTGAGTCAGCTGTTTTTAGTGCTGTATCCGCAAGACCTTTTCGAGCACCATGAGTCGAGATAAAGTATTCTAGTACAGTTAATCCTTCTCGGAAACTAGATTTAATTGGTAACTCAATGATACGTCCAGCCGGATTGGCCATTAGTCCACGCATACCTGCTAGCTGTGTGAAGTTAGATGCGTTACCACGGGCACCTGAATCACTCATCATGAAGATTGGATTACGTTTATCTAGTGACTCCATCAGTTTCCCTTGAATCGTATCTTTCGCAGCACTCCAGATAGAGATTACGCGTTCATAACGTTCATCATCTGTAATTAATCCGCGTCTGAATTGTTTTAAAACGTTATCAACTTTTGCTTGCGCTTCTCCAACGATTTCTTCTTTTTCTTTTAAAACGAGAATGTCAGCAACGCCAACTGTGATTCCAGCTTTTGTTGAATATTTAAAGCCGAGATTTTTCATTCTGTCTAGCATTTTTGAAGTTTCAGTTATATGGGACTTCTTAAATACTTCCGCAATGACTTTTCCTAGAATTCCTTTTTTGAAAGGAGAAATAGGTTCTTGTTGCTTAATGTATTCTTTCGCATTAACCGTTGGTTCAATAAAGTATCGCTCTGGTGTTTTCTCTTCAATGTTTTGTCTAGTAGGCTCGTTCATGTATGGGAATGAGCTTGGAAGAATTTCATTAAAAATCAACTTACCAATCGTTGTAACAAGCAACATCTTGTTTTGCTTTTCGGTAAACCTTGCGTTGTTAAGAGAACCTGCATGCACAGCAACACGAGTGTGTAAATGAACATATCCATTTTGATAAGCAAGAAGGGCTTCGTTTGTATCTTTGAAGATCATCCCTTCACCAATCGAACCTTCGCGCTCTACTGTTAAGTAGTAATTACCTAGTACCATATCCTGTGACGGGGTAACAACTGGTTTTCCATCTTTAGGATTCAAGATGTTTTGAGCTGCCAGCATTAGAATACGAGCTTCTGCTTGTGCTTCTGATGATAAAGGAACGTGAACAGCCATTTGGTCACCGTCAAAGTCAGCGTTGTATGCTGTACATACGAGTGGATGAAGACGAATTGCACGTCCATCTACTAGAGTTGGCTCAAACGCTTGAATTCCTAGTCGATGAAGAGTCGGTGCACGGTTAAGTAAAACTGGGTGTTCTTTAATAACTGATTCTAAAACATCCCAAACTTCCGGATGCACGCGCTCTATCTTACGTTTTGCACTTTTTATGTTATGAGCTAATCCTTTTTCAACTAACTCTTTCATAACGAATGGCTTGAAAAGCTCAAGGGCCATTTCTTTTGGTAATCCACATTGATACATTTGTAGGTTTGGTCCTACAACAATTACAGAACGACCTGAATAGTCAACACGTTTACCCAAAAGGTTTTGACGGAAACGTCCTTGTTTCCCTTTTAACATATGTGAAAGTGACTTTAATGGACGATTACCAGGACCTGTGACAGGTCTACCTCGACGTCCATTATCGATTAAAGCATCAACAGCTTCTTGTAGCATACGCTTTTCGTTTTGAACGATAATACTTGGTGCACCTAAGTCCAATAAACGCTTTAAACGGTTATTACGGTTAATTACACGTCTGTATAAGTCATTCAAATCAGATGTTGCAAAACGGCCACCATCTAATTGTACCATTGGTCGTAGTTCAGGCGGGATTACTGGTAGTACATCAAGGATCATCCATGATGGATTGTTGCCTGAGTGACGAAACGCTTCAAGTACTTCGAGTCTTTTGATTGCTCTCGTTCTACGTTGACCTTGAGAAGTTTTTAATTCTTCTTTCAATCCCTCAACATCTTTATCTAAATCGATATCTTGCAGAAGTTTTTTGATCGCTTCTGCACCCATTGATGCTTGGAATGTGTTTCCGTATTTTTCACGGTATGCACGGTATTCTTTTTCAGAAAGAAGCTGTTTCTTTTCAAGAGGCGTATCGCCCGTATCCGTTGTTACATAAGAAGCGAAATAAATAATTTCTTCCAATGCACGTGGTGACATATCCAATACTAATCCCATTCGACTTGGTATTCCTTTGAAATACCAGATATGAGAGACAGGGGCAGCTAGCTCAATATGCCCCATACGCTCACGACGCACTTTAGCGCGCGTGACTTCTACGCCACAACGATCACAAACGACACCTTTATAACGTACTCGTTTGTATTTTCCACAATGACATTCCCAGTCTTTTTGAGGACCGAAAATACGTTCACAGAACAAACCATCTTTTTCCGGCTTTAACGTACGATAGTTAATCGTTTCTGGTTTCTTAACTTCACCAAATGACCAAGAACGGATTTTATCAGGTGATGCAAGACCGATGTTCATATATTCAAAGTTATTTACATCTAGCAAGGGGCCTACCTCCCTATTCTTCTTCAGGTTTTACCCTTATTGCTTAACATTTGCTACAGCTACTATTCTTTTACGACAGCGTCCTTTTCTTTTACAATGCTTGCAGACTCTGCCGTATCTTTTTCATTTATAGAAAGACCTTCTGCTTGACTAGTATCTTCGTCATCTTCCGTGTCACGCAATTCAATTTCCTTTTCGTCACCCGATAGAATCTTAACATCCATACCTAAGCTTTGAAGCTCTTTAATTAATACTTTAAATGATTCTGGAACGCCTGGTTCTGGTAAGTTCTCACCTTTTACAATCGCTTCGTATGTTTTAACACGACCCACAACATCATCGGATTTAACTGTGAGAATTTCTTGTAGTGTATAGGCAGCACCATAAGCTTCAAGTGCCCATACTTCCATCTCACCAAAACGTTGTCCACCGAACTGTGCTTTACCACCGAGTGGTTGTTGTGTAACAAGAGAATACGGTCCAGTTGAACGAGCATGAAGTTTATCATCAACCATGTGAGCGAGTTTAATCATATACATAATTCCGACTGATACCCTGTTATCAAATGGTTCTCCTGAACGTCCATCATATAAGACTGTCTTGGCATCTCTAGCCATTCCTGCTTCTGCTAAAGTAGACCATACATCTTCTTCACGTGCTCCATCAAATACTGGTGATGCAACATGTATACCTAGTTTACGTGCAGCCATTCCGAGATGTAACTCTAATACCTGACCAATGTTCATACGTGAAGGAACTCCTAATGGGTTTAACATGATGTCAACCGGTGTTCCATCTGGCATGAACGGCATATCTTCTTCAGGTAGGATGCGAGAGATAACCCCTTTGTTACCATGTCGTCCAGCCATTTTATCTCCTTCAGAAATTTTACGTTTCTGAACAATATAAGCACGAACTAATTGGTTAACACCAGGTGGTAATTCGTCGCCATCTTCGCGATTAAACACTTTAACATCAAGTACGATTCCCCCACCACCATGTGGAACTCTTAGTGATGTATCACGAACTTCACGGGCTTTTTCACCGAAGATTGCGTGTAACAAACGTTCCTCTGCAGTCAGTTCTGTAACTCCCTTAGGCGTTACCTTACCTACTAACAAATCACCGTCTTTTACTTCAGCACCTACTCGAACAATACCACGATCATCTAAGTTTCGAAGCGCGTCTTCTCCAACGTTTGGAATATCACGCGTGATTTCTTCAGGTCCTAGTTTTGTATCACGTGACTCTGATTCATATTCCTCAATGTGAATAGAGGTATAAACGTCATCTTTTACAAGACGTTCACTCATGATAATAGCATCCTCGTAGTTGTAACCATCCCATGTCATGAAAGCAACCATTACATTACGTCCTAATGCAAGCTCTCCTTTTTCCATGGAAGGTCCATCTGCTAAAATCTCACCCTTTACTACCTCATCGCCAACACTAACAATTGGACGTTGATTATAGCAAGTTCCTTGGTTAGAACGGATGAACTTCATCATATTGTATTTATCAAGATTTCCTTTAACTTGCTGGCCGTCCACTTCTTCGTAACGACGAACCCAAACATTCTTCGCTTCAACACGTTCTACAATTCCTGGTTGTTTACAGATGACTGCTGCCCCTGAATCTTTTGCAGATACATATTCCATACCTGTACCTACAATCGGTGATTCCGGTTGCATAAGTGGCACAGCTTGACGTTGCATATTCGCACCCATAAGTGCACGGTTGGAGTCATCATTTTCCAAGAAAGGTATACACGCTGTTGCAGCAGAAACAACTTGTTTAGGGGATACATCCATGTAATCCACACGATCTCGAACGACTACCGTATTTTCACCACGGAAACGAGCAACGATGTCATTATCAAGGAATGAACCATCTTCACCAAGTTTTGCATTCGCTTGCGCTACAACATAATTATCTTCTTCATCGGCAGTTAGGTAATCAATGCGCGTTGTTACTTTTCCTGTTTCAGGATCAACTCGACGGTAAGGCGTTTCAATGAATCCAAAACGATTTACTTTTGCGTAAGATGACAATGAGTTGATAAGACCAATATTCGGTCCCTCAGGCGTTTCAATCGGACACATACGACCATAGTGAGAGTAATGAACGTCACGGACTTCAAATCCTGCACGTTCACGCGTTAGTCCACCGGGTCCTAAAGCAGATAAACGACGCTTATGAGTAAGCTCAGCAAGAGGATTTGTCTGATCCATGAATTGAGATAATTGTGAACTACCAAAGAACTCTTTGATAGATGCAATGACTGGACGAATGTTAATCAATTGCTGCGGTGTAATCGTCGCAGTATCTTGAATGGACATCCTTTCACGAACTACACGTTCCATTCTTGAAAGTCCAATTCTGAACTGGTTTTGTAACAACTCACCTACAGAACGTAAACGACGATTTCCAAGATGATCAATGTCATCTGTGTCGCCTACTCCATGTAGAAGATTAAAGAAGTAACTAATGGAAGACAGGATATCTGCAGCAGTGATATTTTTTACTTTTTCGCCGACGTAAGCATTACCTAATACATTAATAATCTTTTCACCTTCAGGATCATTTGGAGCAAAGATTTTAATAGATTGTAGGATAATCTCTTGCTTTACTACTCCACCTGATGGGTTTTGTGTTTTAAAACCTACTCCACTCTCAAGGTTTGGAATAATACGATCCAATGTTCTTCTATCAATCAACGTTCCTTTTTCAGCAATAATCTCACCTGTTTCAGGATCCACTAATGTTTCAGCTAAACGTTGGTTGAACAATCGATTTTTAATATGAAGTTTCTTGTTGATTTTATAGCGACCAACACTAGCTAAATCATATCGCTTTGGATCAAAAAACCTTGTATCTAATAGATTTTTCGCATTCTCAACGGTTGGTGGCTCTCCTGGTCTTAAACGCTCATAGATTTCCAGTAAAGCTTTTTCACTGCCTTCTGTATTGTCTTTATCGAGTGTGTTCTGCAAATATTCATTTTCACCTAATAAGTCGGTGATTTCTTGATCAGAACCAAACCCAAGAGCACGCAAAAGAACCGTAACTGGCAATTTACGAGTACGATCAATACGAACATATACGACATCCTTCGCATCTGTTTCGTATTCTAACCAGGCTCCACGGTTTGGAATAACAGTCGCAGTAAAGCCTCTTTTTCCGTTTTTATCAACTTTACCACTGTAATATACACTTGGTGAGCGCACTAGTTGTGAAACAATGACACGTTCAGCACCATTGATTACAAATGTACCTGTTTCTGTCATTAAAGGAAAATCACCCATAAAGACATCCTGATCCTTCACTTCACCAGTTTCCTTGTTAATTAAACGTACCTTTACACGAAGTGGTGCAGAATAGGTTACATCTCTTTCCTTTGTTTCTTCTACAGAGTATTTTGGATCACCCAAGCTGTAATCGATAAATTCTAGCGAAAGGTTACCTGTGAAATCCTCAATAGGAGAAATGTCTTGGAACATTTCTCTCAAGCCCTCATCAAGAAACCACTGATAAGAGGATGATTGAATTTCGATAAGATTTGGTAATTCTAATACTTCACTAATACGTGCATAACTTCTGCGTTGGCGGTGTCGTCCATACTGAACTAGTTGACCTGTCAACTGATTCACCCCTCAAATCTAGCGTAATAGATCTTACAATGTACTTAAATTACACTCAAAACATAGACAGACGAATAAGAGAATACAAAATTGATTCTCTTAGATCCCAACATCTACTATATATATGAATTTCTGCCAATTATGTATGGTATAATCATGGTACAATGTAAGGGAAAAACAAAAAGAAAAAGGGTTTCTTCATAGAAAAACCACATTTCACAAACGAACTATTGATTTTATAAGTCTTTCCAATATTTCTAAATTTATACATATTTCCTATAAAATTAGATAGTTATGGAAATTATATATTGGCATTTTATAATGTTAACATAGCTAGAAAATTGAGTCAATATTTTTTAGCTTTAATAATATAATAGCCTTTCTTCTTTGTAACAACTTCCACCTCTTGAAAAAATTCATTCAATTTCTCAATTGCCGAGGGCGCACCTTGCTTTTTCTGTATAACAATCCATAACTCCCCGTAGTCAGTCAATCTATTGTAGCTCTCTTCAAAAATCTCATGGACTACTTTTTTTCCTGCACGAATCGGTGGATTAGTTAAAATAGCTGCGAATTTATTAGACTTTACATTGGTGAATTGATCACTTTGATAAACAATAACATTCGATATCTTATTGAGAGTCGCATTACTATTTGCAAGTTCAACCGCTCTCTCGTTGATATCAATCATTTCTATTTGTCTATCTGAATCTTTAGCAATTGTTAAACCGATTGGTCCATACCCACAACCAACGTCAAGAACGTCTCCAGACGTTTCCGGCATGACAAAGCTCTCAATTAATAATTGCGACCCGTAATCAACTTCATTTTTTGAAAATACACCGCGGTCACTTTGAAATGTGAAGGAATGACCTTTCAATTCATAGGTCCAAGTTTTTCGGTTGCTTTGAACATTTGGTTTTTGCGAGTAATAATGATCGGTCATATAAGAACCTCCCTATCATAGGAGTATAGGATATAAATGATAAATTCATACAAAAAATTTTATAGTGAATACTTGAGATTTCACTATAAAAAAACCAATAAAAACTAAAACGCAGAAAAAAGCTCGCTATAACAAATACAGCGAGCTTTCATGTTTAAAAAATTAATTACTTAACCTCTACAGAAGCGCCTACTTCTTCAAGTTTAGCTTTTACTGCTTCAGCTTCGTCTTTAGCAATAGCTTCTTTTACAGCTTTAGGTGTGTTATCTACTACTTCTTTAGCTTCTTTTAAGCCAAGACCAGTGATTTCACGTACAGCTTTGATAACTTTGATTTTTTGAGCGCCCGCAGCTGTAAGTATTACATCAAATTCAGTTTGCTCTTCAGCAACTTCAGCACCAGCGCCACCCATCATAGCTACAGGAGCTGCAGCAGTTACACCAAACTCTTCTTCAATTGCTTTAACTAAGTCGTTTAATTCTAAAACAGTCATTTCTTTAACTGCCTCAATGATTTGTTCTTTAGTCATTGTATTGTTCCTCCTTATTATCCTATTATTTTAGTAATGCGTTTGTTAGACAAAGTGAATTATGCACCTTGTTCTTCTTTTTGTTCTGCAACTGCTTTTGTAGCAAGAGCAAGATTGCGAATTGGAGCTTGAAGTACGCTAAGCAACATAGAGAGTAAACCTTCTCTTGATGGAAGTTCAGCAAGAGCTTTAATTTCCTCAACTGTTGCAACGTTGCCTTCGACAACACCCGCTTTGATTTCTAATGCTTCATGTTTTTTTGCGAAGTCATTAAGAATTTTAGCTGGAGCTACTACATCATCGTTACTGAATGCAATTGCATTTGGTCCTGTGAGTGCTTCGTCTAAACCAGAAAGTTCAGCTTGTTCTGCAGCACGGCGAGTCATTGTGTTTTTATACACTTTGAATTCGATGCCTGCATCACGTAAGCTCTTACGTAATTCTGTTAGCTCAGCAACTTTTAGTCCACGGTAATCTACAATGATTGTAGATTTGCTATCGCGGAATTTTGTAGAAATTTCTTCTACGACCTGTTTCTTTTGATCAATAGCGCTGCTCATCGTTACACCTCCTGAAATTTCGATGTGTACACTAGTACCGTTCGTGTGTAGGCGCGTATAAATGAAAGACCTCCACGTTAGACATGGAGGTCGTATATACATAAGCACGTAAGCTTATTTGCGTAAATACACCTAGGTAGGATATTAAGCTCAATTTTGAGCTCCTACTGTCTACGGTATAGCGAATTATAAAGTTGTCATGCAACCTAAATTATTATATATAAACTTTTTTATAAAGTCAATATTATTTTGCTGAGAAGCTTGAAGTGTCAACTTTTACGCCAGGTCCCATAGTAGAGGTAGCTGCAACACTTCTCATGTAAGTTCCTTTTGCAGCAGCAGGCTTAGCTTTAAGAAGAGTTTCGAAAATAGTTGTGAAATTCTCTACTAACTTGCTATCTTCAAATGAAACTTTACCGATCGGCACGTGAATAATTCCAGCTTTATCTAAGCGGTATTCAACTTTACCAGCCTTGATTTCGTTGACTGCTTTTGTTACGTCAAATGTTACAGTTCCTGTTTTAGGGTTTGGCATTAAACCTTTTGGTCCTAATACGCGACCAAGCTTACCAACTTCACCCATCATATCAGGTGTCGCAACGATTACATCAAACTCAAACCAACCTTGTTGAATTTTAGTAATGTAATCAGCATCTCCAACGTAATCAGCACCAGCAGCTTCTGCTTCTTTTACCTTTTCACCTTTTGCAAAAACTAATACACGTTGAGTTTTACCAGTTCCGTTCGGAAGTACAACTGCACCACGGATTTGTTGGTCTGCCTTCTTAGGATCTACTCCTAGACGAAAAGCAACTTCAACCGTTGCATCAAATTTAACAACGCTTGTTTTCTTTACTAAATCGATCGCTTCTCCAACTGCGTAAACTTTTGTACGATCTACTAATTTACTAGCTTCAGCGTACTTTTTACCTTTTTTAGCCATGTTTATTTCCTCCTTAGTGGTTTTAGCGGAATAACCTCCCACGAATAAAGGTTGCGAAAACTCGCAACCCTAAACACAATCCTTGACTAATCAAAAATTAGTCTTCAATAACAATACCCATGCTACGTGCAGTACCTTCAACCATACGCATAGCCGCTTCAACACTTGCTGCATTTAAATCCGGCATTTTTGTTTCAGCGATTTCACGTACTTTGTCACGCTTCACTGTCGCTACTTTATTACGATTTGGTTCACCAGAACCTGACTCAATACCAGCTGCTACTTTAAGTAATACTGCAGCAGGTGGAGTTTTAGTAATAAATGTAAATGAACGGTCTTCAAATACCGTAATTTCAACTGGAATAATTAAACCAGCTTGATCAGCTGTACGAGCATTAAACTCTTTACAGAATCCCATGATATTAACACCAGCTTGACCTAATGCAGGTCCAACCGGCGGTGCAGGGTTTGCTTTCCCAGCAGGAATTTGTAGTTTTACAAGCTTAATTACTTTTTTAGCCACGAGACACACCTCCTTAAGTCCGTGATGTGGTAATTGGGTTAAAAAACCCTCCCACTCATTAACTCATTCTTTTATATGAATGATAAAAAAAATCAAGTTTTTAGCCTCAACTAGTTGAGACATACTGACTTATGACATATTATCACTTTTCGACTTCTATTTCAAGTTCTTTTAAATTATAATTTAGAAACTTGCGCAAAATCCAATTCGACTGGTGTTTCACGTCCGAACATATTCACAAGTACTTTGACTTTGCTCTTATCGCGATCGATTTCTTCTATAGAACCAGTAAAGTTTGCAAATGGTCCTTCTGAAACTTTGACTGTCTCTTTTAATTCGAAGTCGATTTCGATTTTTCGCTCATCCATACCCATGCGTTTTAGGATAAAATCTATTTCCTCCTGAAGTAATGGTGTTGGTTTTGAACCATGACCAGCAGAACCTACAAATCCTGTAACACCAGGAGTATTGCGGACTACATACCAAGAGTCGTCTGTCATAACAATTTCCACTAGTACATAACCTGGGAAAACTTTTTTCATTGAAACTTTCTTTTTACCGTTCTTAAAATCTGTTTCTTCTTCTTCAGGTACGACTACTCTGAAAATCTTATCTTGCATGCCCATTGATTCAACACGCTTTTCAAGATTTGCTTTGACTTTGTTTTCGTAACCGGAATACGTGTGTACCACATACCAATTCTTTTCCATCTTTAGCAGGACAACTTGTCCTTCCCTCCCCATTTAAAAATCACTTTTTTTACTTTGGGTTTTCAATAAACTCTGTAACGTAACTCGTATTTTTTTAAACAATGAAAAAACCCGCTAAACGGGTTTTGCAGACAAAGATTCATATCTTCTATTATAGCACGGTTAAGCCATTGTTATTCAAGGATAAATCGAATTATAGAAGAAATTCCTAAATCAACAACCACAAAGAACAATGCCGCAAATACAACTGTTGTAACAACAGTAATTGTATAGCGAGTAAGTTCTTTTCCTTTTGGCCAACTAACCTTTTTCATTTCACGAGCGACATCTCGGAAAAATTTAACTAAACGTTGCATGTAAGCTACCTCCAAGAGAAATAGGAAAACCTTGACTTAGAATAAATAGTAAACAATAAGTGCTATTTCGTTTCACGGTGGTTTGTATGCGAATTACACGTTTTACAGAACTTCTTAACTTCGAGTCGTTCGATGTCTGCCGTATTCTTCATTGTTGTGTAGTTCCGACTTCCACAGTTTGTACAAGCCATCGTTACTTTATTTCGCATGTTTCACCTGCCGTTACGGTTTGATTCCCTAAAACTGTATCATAGTGCTGTTTTTTCGTCAATAAACGTTAAAAAGTGATGATTTGAACGTAGTATCTGTTGTGACTTTCTGCTAGTTTGTCTTTTTAAAGAGAGCGATAATCATTATAAACTAATTTCTCTGAGTTCTAAGTATCTCTCAAGCTTTCTCTTTACTCTCTGAAGAGCATTATCAATTGATTTCACATGCCTGTTTAACTCTTCTGAAATTTCTTGGTATGAGCGGCCATCTAAGTATAAAACTAGTACCTTACGTTCTAGATCACTTAATAGCTCACCCATCTTTACTTCAATATCATCGAATTCCTCTTGGTTAATAATTAATTCTTCTGGATTCATTACCTTTGTGCCAGAAATAACATCCATCAGAGTACGATCCGACTCTTCATCGTAAATTGGCTTGTCCAAAGAAACATAAGAATTAAGTGGAATGTGCTTTTGGCGAGTTGCAGTTTTAATTGCGGTTATTATTTGGCGGGTAATACATAATTCAGCAAATGCTTTGAATGAAGTAAGCTTGTCCTCTTTGAAGTCACGAATGGATTTGTATAAACCGATCATTCCTTCTTGAATAATATCTTCTCTATCAGCGCCAATTAAAAAATAAGATCTTGCTTTCGCACGAACAAAATTACGATACTTGGTAATTAAAAAATCGAGCGCATCACTGTCCCCTTGATGAACCATTTCAATGATCTGTTCATCCTGGAGTGTTAGAAAATCTTCTTTGTTGAGTTTCCCCTTGTTGAAATGTGAGTTCACGCCGATCCCCCCGACCGCACACAAGATAACATTAGTATACTTTATTTATTTTGTAAGCGTCAACCATCTATAGGTCGCCTCTTCTCATTTTTTCAAGTTTTTCCATAACATCATTTGGAAAAAGTATTTTCGATGAAGGGCGGTTATCTTCAATTTTTTTCACTCTTTTTTTTATGCGGCCTTCTATTGATGCCATCTCGTTTAATAGTTCTCTAGCAGACTTCCTTAAAGCACCTTGACCGAAGATTGCCCATTGCTCTGTAAAGTCGGAGGTGGCAACATGAACCTGTGTTTTTATATTATTTAAAGTTTTTGCAAGTTTCTCAATACGTTCGTCTGCTGTTTCATTCTCTCGAGTGAAAATGACTTCAACACGATACCTTTTTTGTTTGTTTTCAATTCCTTTAACAAGGTGCGCATCGAAGACGATAATAACACGGTAACCAGTGTATGCCTGGTATTCCGCCATTTTTTCAATCAACAAATTTCTAGCTTCAGCTAAATTACTCTTTTTCAATATTTGTAAATCAGGCCATGCGCCTATAATGTTATATCCATCAACTAAAAGGATATCCATTTTCCCTTACTCCCCTAAAGGGTACCGCTTTCGATAAACCTCATACATAAGTAAACTCCCTGCTACTGATGCGTTAAGCGATGTCACATGACCAACCATCGGCATTTTTACTAGAAAATCACATTTCTCTTTAATTAAACGTCCAATCCCTTTTCCTTCACTACCAATCACTAGGGCTAGTGCCATCTTACCATCTAGGTTTCGATAATCGTCAGCGCCTTTTGCATCTGTGCCAACAATCCATACTCCTTGTTCTTTTAATTCTTCAATTGTTCTTGCTGTATTCGTAACTCTGGCGACTGGAATATATTCAATTGCCCCAGTGGATGCCTTTGCAACCGTTGCTGTGAGCCCAACTGCTCTTCTTTTAGGAATAATAATTCCATGGGCACCAACCGCGTCTGCAGTTCTCATAATAGATCCTAAGTTATGCGGATCTTCAATTTCATCAAGTATTAGTAAGAATGGGGGTTCGTTTCGATCCTTTGCAACATTAAGTAGATCATCAACCTCTACATAGTCATAAGCCGCTACCTGTGCTACAACTCCTTGGTGATTTCCTTCAACCATCTGATCGATCTTCTTCTTCGGAACGATTAGGACTGTAACGCCTCTTTCTTTTGCAAGCGCGGTAATCACTTGTGCCGATCCTTTAATGGAGTTTTCTGCAACCCATATTTTATTTATATCTCTTGAGGATTTTAAAACCTCAAGAACAGGGTTGCGACCAATAATGTAATCCTGTTCCATTATTATTTCCTCCCTTCACTTGAAATGTAAACAAATGATGCTTGTATAATTTCTTCTAGTCGTTCTTTATTTTTCTCTAAAAAGTGATAACCGATTAGGGCTTCAAATGCAGTGCTGTACCGATATGTTTGAACATCAGTATTTTTAGGGACTGTTCTTGATTTGGCGTTTCGTCCACGGCGGATAACCGCTTGTTCTTCCTCATCAAAATAATCTTTTGAAAAAAAATGATGCAACGTTGCTGCCTGCGCCTTTGCTGACACATACTTTGTTGCTATTCGATGCAATTGATTTGGTCGTACATTTCCTTCTGCTAAAAGATGATGCCTCACATACACTTCGTATATAGCATCGCCAATATACGCCATTGCTAAGCTATTTAATTGTTTGGATTCCTCAATGTTTGGAAAGTCAAAAAACATCTGTTAACCTCTTTTCCATCTTGTACCCTGAGGAGTATCTTCTAAGATAATGTTCAACTCTTTTAGTTTATCGCGAATTTCATCGGACAGTGCAAAATTCCGGTCTTTTCTAGCTTGAATTCGTTGCTCAATCATAACTTCTATTTCTTCATCCAACAACTCAATTGATGAGAATGTTAGACCTAGTACTTCTCCTAGATCATCGAATCTTTGTAGAAAAGTTTGAATTACTTCTACTGAGGTATTTTTTTCTTGCAAGTAATAATTTGCTTGCTTTGATAACTCAAAAAGGACTGATATTGCATTTGCAGTATTAAAATCATCGTCCATTTCCCTTTTGAACTGCGTTTGCAATTCTTCTATTTGTGAGAGCCATTCTGAGTTGTTTTCCGTTAAATTTGTGCTACTTTGGATACGGTGCTTTAAATTGGAGTAAGACGTTTTCAAGCGATCGAATGCATTTTTCGTACTATCAAGCAACTCATCTGAAAAATTAATCGGGTGACGATAATGGACAGAAAGCATGAAAAATCGAACAACTTGTGGATCATGATGTTGAATGATGTCATGGACCAACACGAAGTTCCCAAGCGATTTCGACATTTTTTCATTATTAATATTAATATAACCGTTATGCATCCAGTACTTTGCAAAAGGCTTGTTGGTAAGTGCTTCAGATTGAGCAATCTCGTTCTCGTGATGCGGAAATGTTAAGTCCTGTCCACCAGCATGAATATCAATTGTATCACCGAGGTATTTTTTTACCATTGCCGAGCATTCAATATGCCAGCCTGGACGTCCTTTTCCCCATGGACTATCCCAAGAAATCTCCCCTTCCTTTGCTGCTTTCCAAAGAACAAAGTCAAGGGCATCTCTCTTCCTATCATCTGTTTCTATTCTTGCACCAATACGTAATTCGTCTATGGATTGATGTGATAATTTTCCGTAATCTTTGAATTCTCTTGTTTTATAATAAACATCACCTGAAGCTTCATATGCAAATCCTTTGTTAATAAGCGCTTCAATAAATTCGATAATGATGTCAATACTTTCTGTAACACGAGGATGAACATCTGCCTGTTTGCAGCCTAGTGCTTTAACGTCTTCATGGTACGCCTCTATGAAACGTTCTGCAATCGTCGGCACATCTTCGCCTAGTTGATTTGCTGCCTTTATGAGTTTATCATCGACGTCCGTAAAATTCGAAACAAAGTTCACGTCATATCCGCTATACTCTAGGTAGCGTCTAACGGTATCATAAACGATTGCTGGTCTTGCATTCCCAATGTGGATGTAATTGTAGACGGTTGGACCACATACATACATACTTACTTTACCCTTTTCTAACGGTTCAAACGTTTCTTTTTGCCTCGTTAGCGTATTGAACAACTTTATCGTCATACTCTAAACTCCCTTTCTTAAGATGTTGAATTTCGCCTCGTAATTTTATAATCTCAGCTTCTAGGTCTTTAAAACGATCGGCAACCGGATCAGGTAAGTCACAGTGGTTCAAATTGTGCTTAATTCTTGCTCCGTTTTGAATGACAACTTTACCAGGTATCCCTACAACCGTGGAGTGATCTGGTACGTTGTGCAAAACGACTGAACCCGCTCCTATTTTAGAGTATGCTCCAACCGTAATTGATCCTAGTACTTTTGCTCCTGTAGCAATGAGTGCGTGATCTTGAATTGTCGGGTGTCGCTTTCCCTTTTCTTTTCCTGTCCCACCTAATGTAACCCCTTGAAAAACAGTGACATTATCTCCAATCTCACACGTTTCTCCAATAACAACCCCCATACCATGATCGATAAAAAACCTTTTACCAATTTTCGCCCCTGGATGAATCTCAATGCCCGTGAAAAATCTACTAACTTGAGAGATCACTCTAGCCATAAAGAACAATCTGCGTTTAAAAAAGGCATGAGCAATCCGATGGGCCCAAATTGCATGTAAACCTGAATAAGTAAGAATGACTTCAACATAACTTCTTGCAGCAGGATCCTGATCAAACACCACTTCCACATCTTCTTTAAACATACGTAACATTGATTTCCCTCCCTATTTATTAAGTCTAGTTTTCATACGAATTGTTGTTATTTAAACAACTTCTGTATCTAGAAGCAAGCCTTCTTAGAAAAGTTCTCTCTAATACAAAAAAGCGCCTCTGCATATTTACATATACAGAGACGCTGTCCGCGCGGTTCCACTCTGTTTAGGAAACAGTGTTCTTACCTGTTACCTCAACTTTTGCTCTGTTAACGTAGAGCTATCCGCCCTTGCTTACTGACCGAATCTAAAGACTCGGATGTTTAGCAAGAGACTCAAAGGTGCATTTCATGCATTGCTTCACTTAAACCTCTTTCAGCCTAGAAGGTTCTCTCTAATAAAGGAAACAGTGCCTTACTCTCCTTATCAACGCTTTCATACTATTATGGTGACTTGTAGTTATACATACTATATTATATTTTTTAAAAAAAGTTAACCAATAAGTTTCTGTAATCTAGTTAAAACGGTTTCTTTTCCTAAAATTTCAATTGCTTGTGGAAGATCTGGTCCGTGAGTTTGCCCAGTAGTCGCTACTCGAATTGGCATGAATAGATTTTTACCTTTTTGACCTGTTGCTTTTTGTACAGCTTTCATTGACGCTTTAATTTGATCAGCTGAAAAATCCTCTAATGCTGCTAGCTCGTTTGAAAATGCTTTTAACACTTCTGGAACATGCTCATCATCTAAGACACTTTGTTCTTCACGGTTATAGGAAATGTCCTTATTAAAAAATAACTCTGTGAGCTCAACAATTTCTGCCCCGTAGCTCATTTTTTCTTGATGAAGTGTAATGAGCTTACGAACCCATTGTTTCTCCTGGTCACCCATAGTCTCCGCAACTCTTCCTGCTTTGATTAGATGTGGGAGCGAGAGCTCTGTAAGAAGATCCCCATCAATTTCTTTTATATACTGATTATTCATCCACTCAAGCTTTTGAGTATCAAAAACAGCCGGAGACTTTGAGAGACGTGTAGGGTCAAAGATTTCAATGAATTGGTCTTTATTAAATATCTCCTCTTCTCCACCTGGTGACCAACCAAGCAAACCAATAAAGTTGAATAAAGCGCTTGGTAAATAACCTAGTTCTTCATACTGTTCAATGAATTGAATAATTGATTCATCCCGTTTGCTTAATTTTTTACGATTTTCGTTTACAATCAGTGTCATATGACCAAAAATTGGTGTCTCCCATCCAAATGCTTCAAAAATCATCATTTGCTTAGGTGTATTCGAAATATGATCCTCTCCACGAAGCACGTGGGAGATTTTCATCAAATGATCATCCACCGCTACGGCAAAATTGTACGTTGGTGTCCCATCTTTTTTGACAATTACATGGTCACCAATGCCATCCGATTCAAAAGCTATTTCGCCTTTCACCATATCGTTAAAACGGTACACCTTACCAGTTGGTACACGGAAGCGGATACTCGGTTGTCTTCCATCTTTTTCAAGCTCTTGCTCTTCCTCTACGGAAAGGTTTGCATGCTTGCCTGAATATTGGGGTGTTTCTCCACGAGCAATTTGTTCTTCACGCTCTTTTTCAAGCTCATCCTCTGAACAATAACACTTGTATGCCAACCCTTTTTCAATTAATTCTTCATAGTACTTTTTATAGATATCTGTGCGTTCAGATTGTCGGTATGGACCATATTCGCCTGGTTTATCTACGCTTTCATCCCACTCAATACCCAACCATTTTAGGTATTTTAATTGACTCTCTTCTCCGCCTGCAATGTTTCGTTTTTGATCCGTGTCTTCAATACGAATGATAAACTTTCCACCTTGATTTCGAGCAAATAAATAATTAAATAATGCTGTACGTGCATTTCCTATATGTAAATGTCCAGTTGGACTTGGTGCATAACGCACTCTAATTTCATTTGTCATCCTATGTACCTCCACTAAACTAAATTCATGCCTATTTTATCACCAAAAACGATCAGATACAAAAGCCTGCCTCAGTTACGTGCTTTTTTGTAGCAAAACTGTAGCCTGGGACGCGATCCCTTCTTGCCTTCCAGTAAATCCTAGTTTCTCAGTAGTTGTAGCTTTAACATTAACATTTGAAACCTCTGACTCAAGTAATTCTGCAATTCGAGCTTGCATTTGATCAATATATGGAGCCATCTTCGGTTTTTGAGCAATAATTGTGCAATCAATGTTTCCTAAAATGTAGCCTTGTTCCTTCACTAATTGCCATACATGTGAGAGCAGTTTTGCCGAATCTGCATCTTTAAAGTTAGCATCTGTATCTGGAAAGTGCTTTCCAATATCTCCAGCTGCAATCGCACCTAGACAAGCATCTGCAACAGTATGGAGCAAAACATCTGCGTCAGAGTGACCTAATAGTCCTTTTTCAAATGGTATTTCAATGCCCCCTAGGATAAGAGGTCTTCCTTCTACTAATTGATGCACATCAAATCCTTGACCAATACGTATCATAGATAATCTTTCTCCTCTTTTTGATCTAGTATCGCTTTTGCTAGTAATAAATCATCCGGTGTAGTGAGCTTTATGTTTGTATAATCACCTTGAACGACAGCAACAGTTTGTCCAATTCTCTCAAGAAGACTCGCATCATCTGTCCCTAGGTAGTCTTCACTTTTAGCCTGCTTATGTGCCTCCAAAATTATCGGAAATCTGAAAGCCTGTGGTGTCTGAACAGACCACAAACTAGCACGTTCAATTGTTTCTTTCACAAGGTTGTCTTCAACACGCTTAATCGTGTCTTTCACTGGTACAGCAACAATTGCAGCCCCTTTAATTGCCGCTACTTCTAAAAGCCTTTCAATCGTTGCTAGCTTGATAAATGGCCTAGCACCGTCGTGGATAAGAACCATCGCTTCATTATTAACGGCTTTTAATCCATTATACACACTATCCTGTCTTTCTCTCCCACCCGAAACAGTTTGAATGACTTTATTTATATTATATCTCTCTAACAAAAAGGAAAAATCATTTCTTTCCTTATCATTAATAACAAGTACAATTCCTTCGCATAAAGAGTGCTTTTGAAAGACACGCAATGTATGGATAATTACAGGGACACCTTCTAACTCTATGAACTGTTTATTTTTCCCTGCATTCATCCTTTTTCCTTGACCTGCTGCAGGTATCACAACTTGGTATTTCATACTTTGTTCTCCTCACCAGTAAACTCAGCGCTTCGCTAAATTTCTATTTCTAAGAAAAACAGCCCTAGGAATACCCTAGTGAATTGGTGGGTTTCCGAGGGCTACTCTATCTCTTTTATACTAATGTATTTAAAGTACTTTATAAAGCTTTCTCTAGAAGCTTTGGCTTAGCAAAGATCATTCTCCCTGCTGAAGTCTGGAGAACACTCGTTACTAGAACATCAATGTGCTTTCCAATATAATTACGTCCATCTTCAACAACAATCATAGTACCATCGTCTAAATAAGCAACACCTTGATTATGCTCTTTACCGTCTTTAATTACCTGTACCTTAAGCTCTTCACCAGGAAGAACAACCGGTTTTACTGCATTAGCAAGGTCATTAATATTTAAAACTCCAACATTTTGTAGTTCACACACTTTATTTAGATTAAAATCGTTGGTAACCACCATTCCCGAAGTTAATTTTGCTAGTTTTACAAGCTTACTATCAACTTCTTGAATTTCTTCAAAATCACCTTCGTATATTTCAACCTTAATAGCTAGCTCTTTCTGAATACGGTTTAAAATATCCAAACCTCTTCGACCACGGTTTCTTTTTAATACATCAGATGAATCAGCAATATGTTGAAGCTCTTCAAGAACAAATTGAGGGATTACCATTGTTCCTTCTAAAAACCCGGTCTGACAGATATCGGCGATTCTTCCATCAATGATAACACTTGTATCTAAGATTTTTAACTTTTTGTCTTCAACTTCAACCTCTTCTTCATCTGTGCCTTTTTTCTTACCAGCTCGATTTGAATTCGAAAATAGATTGACGAGTTCGTCTCTCTTTTTAAAACCAACCTGAAATCCTAAGTAACCTAATAATAGCGTCAAAAAGAGTGGAATAATCGTATTAAAGATTTGGTATTGAATGTCCTGTAATGGAATAACAATAAGAAATGCAACTATAAGTCCAAAAATCAAACCTAAACTACCAAATAATACATCCGTTACAGGCGCTTTTACTAATGATTCTTCTAAAACTTTAATCCAATTTACCACATAATCCACTAGCCAGAATGTAACTAAAAAGAATATGATGGCTCCTAACACCGCTAATGTATATGGCGTATCAATAAAAGGTATGTCCTGCATATTTAAGAGTTCTATAAGCTTTGGCATGAAGAAGATTCCAAGCATACCACCAACACTTAGGAAAACAAGCTGTATAATGCGTTTTAACATACCTTCACCTCCTCTATGTATTAAATACTCTAACCTAAATGACACATTTGTTAAATAGTTTCTTAAAAATGTAAATAGAATGAAATCCTCTCGTAATCTTCTGCTGAGATTAATGTTTTTTAAAGTGAAAAACAATTTTAATATACCCTAAATACACTATAATAAAACAACAAATGGGAAATTTTTAAAAATAGTTGTTATATTTGACGGTCAATATCTAGCTGATCATGTAATCTTTTTAGACCTTCTTTAATTTTTTTCGCCCTCACTTCCCCTATTCCATCAACCTCGTCTAATTGTTCTACGGATGCTCTTAAAATAAGTTTCAAATTTAAGAATTTTGTCACTAATTTTTCAATAATAATTCCAGGGAGCCTCGGAATTTTATGAAGAATTCGATAACCCCTAGACATGATGACTTCATCAATATTTGTGAAAGGAGAATAACCTAATAGTTTTAATAAAATTGCATCCTCTAATAAATCTAAGCTAGATAAGTCCTGTAATTGTTTTAATATTGGATAGTGATCATTTCCAGAACCATATTTATAATCCCTAATAAGCAGGGCAGCTTCTTCTTCGAAATTTGAAAGAAGTTCTGTCAATTGAAGGCGAATTAAATGTCCTTCTGCGCCGAGTTCATTTACATAATCATTAATTTCGTTCTTAATCCTTAATACCATTTCAAATCTGTGTAAAACCTGCAGAACATCTCTGAAGGTGACCATTTCTTCTAGTTCGAGTGCACCTAAGTTGACAATGGACTGATCAAGGACCGATTTATATTTCTCTAACGTCTGTATCGCTTGGTTCGCTTTTGTCAGAATGACACCAATATCTCTAAGTACATACCTAAGCTCTCCGTGATATAGAGTAATAACGTTTCTTCGTTGTGAAATGGCTATGACCAAGTTTCCAGTTTGTTTTGCCACTCTTTCAGCTGTTCGATGTCTCATACCTGTTTCCGAGGAAATAATTGATGAATCTGGGACAAGCTGCGCATTAGCAAAAACTATCTTGTTTCCTGAATCACTTAAAATGATAGCTCCATCCATTTTTGCTAATTCATAAAGATGTGCAGGTGAAAAGGCTGAATGAATATAAAAGCCGCCATCTATCACTTCTTTTACCTTGTCATTGTGTCCGACGACAATTAAACCACCTGTTTTTGCACGTAAGACATTCTCTATTCCTTCCCGAATTGGTGCTCCTGGTGCTACAAATTGAAGAATATCATTTAATGTTTTTCCACTAAACTTTTTTTCTCTGTCTGACATTCTTTTAACCCCCTAATGTGTGTTTAAGGGCCTGCGCAACACTCTTCACTCCAATTATTTCGATATCGTTTGGAGGGCTCCAGCCACCTATGTTTGCCTCTGGAATAATCGCACGTTTAAATCCTAGCTTTGCAGCCTCGATCACTCTTTGTTCAATTCTAGAGACCCTTCGTACTTCTCCTGTTAACCCGACTTCACCAATAATGACATCGGTCGGTTTTGGTGGAGCATCTTTAAAGCTTGATGCAATACTTATCGCAACAGCTAAATCGATAGCAGGTTCATCTAGCTTAATCCCTCCCGCTACCTTTAAATATGCATCCTGGTTTTGTAATAAGAGACCCACACGTTTCTCTAATACTGCCATCAATAATGGTACACGATTATGATCAATACCCGTTGCCATCCTTCTTGGGTTCCCAAAGCTGGTTGGAGAGATTAATGCTTGTATTTCGACAAGGACCGGTCTTGTTCCTTCCATTGAAGCACATACTGTTGAACCTGCAGCACCCTTGGAGCGTTCCTCTAAGAAAATTTCAGAAGGATTTTGAACCTCTTCTAACCCACTTTCCTTCATTTCAAAAATACCCATTTCATTCGTAGAACCAAAACGGTTTTTTACTGCTCTTAGAATTCGGTACGTATGGTGCCTTTCCCCTTCAAAATAAAGAACTGTATCAACCATATGTTCTAGCAATCTTGGCCCCGCAATTGAACCTTCCTTCGTTACATGACCAACGATTACGATCGCTATTCCCTTAGTTTTAGCAATTCTCATTAACTCCGCCGTACATTCTCTTACTTGGGAAACACTGCCTGGCGCTGAACTAATTTCACTGTGAAAAACAGTTTGTATGGAATCTACAACAACAAAACCAGGGTTGGTTTCTTCGATTGCCTTTGAAATAAAGCTTAAATCCGTCTCTGCGAGCACAAATAGTTTTTGTGCTTTTACACCTAATCTATCGGCTCTTAGCTTTGTTTGTTTCACGGATTCTTCTCCCGAAATATATAAAACATCATTACCGTTGTCTGCTAGTTGAGAAGATACTTGTAAAAGCAAAGTAGACTTTCCGATACCAGGATCCCCACCTATTAAAACAAGCGATCCTTTTACAATTCCACCACCTAATACGCGGTTGAACTCTTTTAAATTAGTATGAATACGGGGCTCTTTTGATGTTTCAATACTTGTGATTGGAGATGGCTTTTGCACAGTTTGGTTTGAATGATTAAATACTGTTTTCCTTGATGATGAGGCTTTTATCACTTCTTCTGTCATTGTATTCCATTCGCCACAGCCAGGACATTTTCCCATCCACTTCGGTGATTCATATCCACAGGACTGACAAATAAACTTCACTTTCGTTTTTGCCATCAATTAGTTCCTCTCTTAATAGATTACCAAGGATTGTAGACATTTATGATGATTGTGAATAAATTCCTTGATAAAGAAATTGAGACATACTGCGAGAAGTATGCCTCGATCATTTGTTTATTTATTTATTTTCACTTCCGTTTTTACCACAAATTCATTATTTTCAACATCGAGTATAATCAGTTGTTCTTTATCAATTGCACCTCTTAACAATTCTTCTGAAAGTCGATCTTCAACATGCTTTTGAATTGCTCGACGCAAAGGACGGGCACCATATTCGAGGTCAAAGCCTTCTTCTACTATTTTCTCTTTTGCAGCTTCTGTTAATTCTAATGATAAATCTTGTTCAATTAGACGTTTTGTTAATTGATCAGACATTAGTGAGACAATCTCTTTTAAATGCTTTTTCTCAAGTGCATGGAAAACGATAATTTCATCAATTCTGTTAAGGAATTCAGGACGGAATGCTTTCTTCAATTCACCCATGACTTTATCTTTCATATTCTTATAATTCTGCGTCTCATCTTGGACATTGAATCCGACATATTTATTTCGCTTTAATTCACTTGCACCAACATTAGACGTCATAATTAAAATGGTATTTCGGAAATCAACTGTGCGACCCTTGGAGTCTGTTAATCGGCCATCTTCTAATACTTGAAGTAAAATATTAAAGACATCTGGATGAGCCTTTTCAATTTCGTCTAGTAGAACCACAGAGTAAGGCTTTCTACGGACCTTTTCTGTTAGTTGTCCGCCTTCTTCATAGCCTACATACCCAGGAGGTGAGCCAACTAGACGAGATGTTGAGTGCTTTTCCATATACTCAGACATATCAATTCGAATCATTGAGTCTTCGTCACCAAAGATGGATTCTGCAAGTGCTCTAGCTAACTCTGTTTTCCCAACACCTGTTGGTCCTAAAAACACAAATGAACCTATTGGGCGTTTCGGGTCTTTTAAACCTGCTCGTGCTCGGCGAACTGCTTTTGCAACTGCAACAACTGCTTCTTCCTGACCGATCACACGTGAATGGATAAGACTCTCCATATTCAAGAGCTTATCTGTCTCTGTTTGAGCCAGTCTGGACACTGGAATTCCCGTCCAACTTGAAACAACCATTGCAATATCTTCAACAGTTACTTCAGAGTTTTCTTGACCTTGCTTCTCTTTCCATGTCTTTTTCGTTTCTTCTAACTGCTCACGTAATCTTTGCTCGGTATCACGTAAGGAAGCAGCTTTTTCAAATTCCTGACTTTGAACGGAAGAATCCTTTTCTTTCCGAACCTCTTCTAGTTTTACTTCAAGCTCCTTTAGGTTTGGAGGAGTTGTAAATGAGCGTAGGCGAACCTTAGATCCTGCTTCATCAATTAGATCAATTGCCTTATCAGGTAAAAAGCGGTCTGCAATGTATCGATCGGATAATTTAACTGCCGCATCAATTGCCTCATCTGTTATGGATACTCGGTGATGTGCCTCATAGCGGTCACGCAGACCTTTCAAAATTTGTACACTTTCATCCATTGTTGGCTCAGCGACTTGAATTGGCTGGAAACGTCGTTCAAGCGCAGCGTCCTTCTCGATGTATTTTCGGTATTCGTCTAATGTAGTCGCACCGATACATTGTAGCTCCCCACGAGCTAATGATGGTTTTAAAATATTCGATGCATCAATTGCACCTTCTGCACCACCCGCACCAATCAGTGTATGAAGTTCATCAATAAATAAAATAATGTTTCCAGCTTGGCGAATCTCGTCCATCACCTTCTTCAAGCGATCTTCAAATTCTCCGCGATATTTAGTACCGGCAACAACGGTCCCCATATCAAGCGTCATGACTCTTTTGTCACGTAATATTTCAGGAACCTCATTATTAATAATTTGCTGAGCCAATCCCTCTGCAATAGCTGTCTTACCTACACCAGGTTCACCGATAAGGACTGGGTTATTTTTTGTTCTACGACTCAGTACTTCTATGACACGCTGAATTTCTTTGCCTCGACCAATAACTGGATCTAAGTTGCCTTCTCTAGCAATCACCGTTAAATCACGGGCAAGGCTATCGAGAGTCGGTGTGTTGGCATTTGTCATTCCCCCACCCTGATGACCTGAGGAAGAATCGTTGCTACCTAACAGCTGAAGAACTTGTTGCCTTGCTTTATTTAAACTAACGCCTAAGTTGTTTAGGACACGAGCAGCTACCCCTTCACCCTCACGAATTAACCCTAAGAGAATATGCTCAGTTCCGACATAAGAATGTCCTAGTTTCCTTGCTTCATCCATTGAAAGCTCAATTACCTTTTTAGCACGAGGAGTATAGTGAATCGTTTGTGAATTCTCTTGTCCTCGTCCAATTAACCCTTCAACTTCCTTTTGAATTTTTTCAGGTACAAGCCCTAATGCTAAAAGGGCTTTCGCTGCAATTCCTTCACCTTCTCTAACAAGACCTAAAAGAATATGCTCTGTTCCGATATTATTATGGCCTAAACGAACAGCTTCCTCCTGTGCTAATGCTAAAACCTTCTGGGCGCGTTCAGTAAATCTTCCGAACATCATGATTCATCATCCTCCATCCGTTTGTTTCGTTCCATCTCAAGGTTCAATCTTTCTCTAATTAATGTTGCTCGCTTAATATCTCGATCCTCTGGACGTAATGGTCCACCAAAGTATTGCTGTAAAAAACCTGGTTGTGTGAAAATAATTAGTTCATTTAAAATATTTCTTGATACATCTTTAATGATTCCGAGATCTATTCCTAGACGAACATCTGAAAGACATCTTGCCGTTTCCTTCGATTCAATTATTCGACTATAAGCAAGAATTCCAAAGGATCGAAAAACTCGATCTTCTAATTGCGCCTGGGAAGTGTTATATAGTGCTTCTCGTGCTAATCTTTCCTGAGTAATAAGCTGCCCAACAACACTATTTAAATCTTCTACAATATCTTTTTCCGACTTACCCAGTGTGATTTGGTTAGAAATTTGAAAAATATTCCCGAGGGCTTCGCTGCCTTCTCCGTAGATACCTCGGACAACTAATCCTAGTTGATTGATTGCAGGAATAATGCGATTGATTTTTTGAGTAAGCACGAGGGCTGGAAGATGCATCATAACCGAAGCTCTCAATCCCGTACCTACATTTGTTGGACAACTAGTTAAGTAACCTCTTACTTCATCAAAGGCATAGTCAACTTCTTGTTCAATCCAATCATCAATTTTCCCAGCAACATTTAAGCATTCCATTAATTGAAGACCTGGGAATAAACATTGTATGCGAATATGGTCCTCTTCATTTACCATTATGCTTACTTCTTCATTTTCTGAAAGTAAACATCCACCAAAATTTGCATGTTCAGCTAAGTTAGGGCTAATTAGGTGTTTCTCAACTAGCACTCTTTTTTGAATCGGTTGCAGATCATTCATTTTTAATAATTCAAGGTTACCTATTTGGTTAAAGTCTTTATCAGAGTATTTCAGCTCAAATATGTCTAGTACTTCTTGCATTTCCTCATTTGAAGCAAGAGTAGGAAATTGATACTTTGCAATATTTCGTGCGAGACGAATTCGGCTACTTATCACTATATCTGAATCTGGACCTTCTTGACTCATCCAAGCACTCATTGCTTTATTTATAAAATGCTGGAGCGACATATATTATGACCCCTCCTCTTTTGACCCTTTTAATTTTTTGTCAAGCAACCTTATTTCATCTCTCACTTCTGCAACTTTTTCAAATTCCTCCTGCAAAATAAGATTATGAATGACGCCTTTCAATTCATCCACTTTCTTTCGAAGGTGAATGTCTCCACCAATCCGTTCAGGAATTTTGCCCGCGTGCACCGTATTACCCCCGTGCACACGTTTTAATATAGGGGTAATTTGATTTTTAAATGTTTCATAACAATTAGAACAACCGAATCTTCCCACTTTTGAAAATTGCTGAAAGGTCATCTTGCACCGCTCACATTGTAAAACTACACTTTGCTTAAAAACATTGTGCTCTTCCGCTTTTGCTATCACAGGTTCCATTTTTAGCAAACCTGTTAGTAAACTGTTAAAAGAGAAGCCAGTATTACTATCAAACATAAAAAGTTCGCTATTGTCCTTTGCACAGTGTTCACAAATATGAACTTCGGTTTTTTCACCGTTAATCACTTTCGTAAAGTGAAAAGTTGCCGGCCTTTCTTGACACTCTTGGCAAATCATCTCCTCACCTACTTTCACTTATATTTTAAAGAAGTTATCATTGCTTTTACCATTCGTGCCCTTAACTCATCTCGGTGCGGTAATTCAATGTACAAAACCGACCGATCAATTACACTTAACATTAACTTTGCCTCTCTTAGAGTTAGGGCTCCTTCAGAAACTAATCTTGTTATAATATCTCCAGCTGAAGCTTGGGAAAGCTGTTGATGAATCAACTGTAAAATCTGATCGATTAAATGCGCAGTGTCGTTGGCCTGAACCTTAATAATTCGAATGTAACCTCCACCACCTCGTTTACTCTCAACAAGGTATCCTCTCTCGATGGTAAATCTCGTATTAATAACATAATTTATTTGGGAAGGTACACATTGAAATTTATCTGCAATTTCGCTTCGTTTTATTTCAACAATTTCTTTACCGTTAGTATCCAGTACTTTTTTTAAATATTGTTCAATGATATCTGATATATTCCTCACCCAACCTCCTCCTTACTTGACTTTGACTATATTTGACTTTAACTTTACTATAAAGCGAATCTCAATTTTTTTCAACTTTGACGTTTAATAATAAATATTTCCAAAATCTGCTCTTATAAAACCTTGTTATAAAACTTTTTCGACTTCCTTAATGCTTGTTATCAAGTCTGATAAGACCTTATCATCTAAATTTTCAGGTTCTAATTCCACAAAATAGTTAAAACTAATTATTCCCTTTTTATCTTTCTTCGAAGATATTAAGTGCAATTTATAAACGGTTAGATCATATTCAGCTATACTTGTTAAAATTTTTCCTATTTCATTCTGTCCAGAATAAGTGGTAATCTTTAACCTTTTTCTCCTTGTTTTTCGATACAGAAATTGTTCTAAACGATTAAGGAAAATAAGGCTTAATAAAACCAGTATTGTTGTAAAAACAGCTAACAAGTACATCCCCGCACCTATAACCAAGCCTAAACCTGCAACTATCCAAATAGATGCTGCTGTCGTTAGGCCCCTTACAGTCGCACCTTTTACAAGAATGGTTCCAGCTCCTAAAAATCCAATTCCACTTATAACGTATGATGGAATTCTTGCGGGATCAAATTGAACATTAGGATATTCATGTATGTAATCTTCAAAGCCATACAAAGACAATACCATCATTAGACAGGCTCCCACTCCAACTAATAAATGAGTACGAAAACCAGCGGGATGTCTTTTGAATTCACGTTCCAAACCAATAAATCCACTTAATATTGCTGCGAAAATTATACGAATCATCATTATTAAGGAATCATTATCTATTAACTCTGTAAACATCTAATTCCCCCTTTCAATACAAATAACTGAACTATATATATATACGTTTTTAATTGACTCTAAACACCTTTTTAGAGAGAGAGGAGAAAATCTTTTCTTTAAGTTTTTGTATTTGAGAGAGTTAGGGTTGTTTGTAGTAATAGAATCGCATTGAGACTAGAGTTTATTTAGGGTATGTCTAAAACTTTGTCAGATATGCACGACTTCGTCTTTTTATATAAATATATAAGCTTATAACAAAAAAGTTAGCATCGCTGCTAACTTTTTCCTCTTTGCCCGTCAATATCTTACTTTCACAGGACTTGCACATGCCCCCGTTAATGGGGGTAGTTGGACTTTTTCTCTCTTTAGTGAACATATTTTCACTCAAGTCATAATTTTTCGATGACTATACATCGTTATGTGGGGAATTTCAAGTTTAGGACTGTTGTTTTTGCTGTAGAGGTGCTTTATCTACGGAAATAATGGTTTTCTACGATTTTAATCGGTTTATCTTCGAAAATAGTCATTTTATCTTCGAAATTTTCTTTTTATCAACGCTTCGACAAAATACTATCTTTTTCGACAGCTCTATCAACGCATTTCAAACCATCTACTTCGGTTTGACAAATAGTATAAACCCGATTAGTCTCTTAACGATGCGAGAAATAATTGGTTGTCCATCGCCTCTCTCTTGGTGACCAGAAAGAAGAAAGACTTTTCGTCTACGGTTTCTGAGCGGCTTCTCCCCATAGGCTGGCTAGCGGATGACGCCGGCCTCATCTCTTTGACTAAAAACCCTTCCTGTGCTCAGAACTGAAGGTCGGAAAGCTATCCAATAATTACTTAACTCTCGGCGCTGTGAGCTTAACTTCCGCACACTCCGGTCTTCGTTCTCTTCGCTTCCTTACTTGCACATGGATGTGCTGACTTCTACGTTGCCACAGGACGTGGCGCTCTTAGTAGAAGTT
>NZ_JBHLVO010000003.1:0-341489 GCF_042433335.1 Metabacillus herbersteinensis | reverse complement strand
TCTCAAATGTCCGCTCGACTTGCATGTATTAGGCACGCCGCCAGCGTTCGTCCTGAGCCAGGATCAAACTCTCCAATAAGATTGTTTGACTAGCTCTACTTTCGCACACGAATGTGCATAAAAACTTTGTTGCTTTGTTGATTAAATCAACGTTGGCACGCTTGGTTTTGTTTAGTTTTCAAAGATCATCTTCGCCCTGAAGCGACTTTATTAATATAACATTTTCTGTTTTCACTGTCAACATCTTTTGTTATTTTTCTAAGCCGTTTAGTCGTTTACATTGCTTCACATCAGCAGCGACAAATAATAATATACCACAAAGGCTTTATAGTATACAAGCCCTTTTTTCACAAAATAATATTTAATTGTGAATTTCTATTCTAGTTTATGAAAAATACACTCCCTACCTAGTGTTACCTATAAAAAAAAGCGCAAGCCCCGTTTAGCGACGTATGGAGATAGGAAGTACATTTGCACTGTGCGTTGAGCTTAATTCCGAAACGCATACTAATTCTTAAATTTGTATAAATTCTTGCAGAACTAAAAAGACGCCTCAATAATATAATTGAAACGTCTTTCTTCTATATAAGAAATATTCTTTGATGCAGATTCTCTAATAGTTCTTTTTTTTAGTAAAGAGAAGGTATGACTCGTTAGGAATTCACTTTTACGTGTCTGTGGTTGGTTCACTTTTTCTTACGAGGTTATGCAGTTTAATAAGTTGATGATAAATTCGATTTTTGATAAGTAGTTGTTTTGCTCTTTTTATTGCTTCAATTAATAATCTTTCAGCTAAATGATAGTGCATCGCTTCACATGGCAAGGATGCATTGGAGAGTATGAAGGCACAATCAGTTCGCTTTGTACGCACTTGACTCTGCAGTCCATCAAGTTCACCTTGCTTTAGTCTTCCGAATCCAAATGACCAATTTGCTCAGTTGTTAATGATGGTTTGTTCATGTTCACTAGGGAGAACTCCCAAGCTCTTCTAATTTCAATGCTCAATCAAACCACCGTACTGTTTTGAATCAGAATGTAGTTGCTGTTTTAATAATGATTGTGGTCTTTGTTGGAGAAATTTTCTAATACCCATTTTCTCTCACCTCTTGGACAATCTAAGGAAGTATATGAAAAGAATTTCAATTAAATGAAGAATACCTATTGTCGAACTTTGTATTATCATGTATAGTAATCACTAATTAAATAATTACATTTAACCACAAGGGGAGCCATTTGGCTGAGACTGAACATAATGTTCTAACCCTCTGAACCTGTTAGTTAGTACTAGCGTAGGAATGTGGATGGACTCATACTAAACACCTTAACCAAAGCAGTGCGTGGAAACCATCTAGCATTCCCCGCATTGCTTTTTTATTTTGTCTAAAAACTTGGCTCCTTTGGTTAAATGCACAAAAAGGGGTATTTACTATGAAGAACAATCAACGACTTTTATTTTTAGTAGAAGTTAGCATGCTAGCTTCTTTGGCATTTTTGCTCGATTTAGTATCAGGGGTTGTCGGTCGTTTCTGGCCACAAGGCGGATCGATTTCACTAGCAATGATTCCTATATTTATTCTTTCTTTTCGATGGGGGTTAAAAGGTGGACTGTTGGCCGGTTTCCTATTAGGATTGCTGCAAGTTGTTCTCGGTACAGCCTTTATTGCTCATCCAGTTCAAGCCTTTATTGATTACTTCTTTGCGTTTACAGTCGTAGGGTTAAGTGGAATTCTATTTAAACAAGTACAACACGCTTTAGTAAATCGTAAAAAAGGTACCGTTATTGCTTATGTTGTTCTCGGAACATTCATCGGGAGTGCTTTGCGTTATCTCGCTCATGTAATAGCCGGCGTATACTTTTTTGCCGAATACACACCAGAAGGTACACCAATCTGGACTTACTCAATTGTTTATAACGGTTCCTATATGTTGCCTACATTTATCGTTTCAGCTATTGTGACGGCATTGATTCTGATTACTGCACCGCGTCTTGTAACTCGTAATAAAACTACTTAAGTTTTTTAAACCTGGACTCAATTGTCCAGGTTTTTTTATTTCTTACTTTGGTTATCCACAGCAACAAAAACCTCGCTAAAAATACTTATCCACATTCATAGTAAAAATCCACTGTCACTTAAAGAAACCGTGAGTAACTCTATCAATTGTGGATTAATTGTGCATAACATTAAAACTATTCACAACTTTATAAACAAAAACTAATAGAACGTGGGAAAATTGCGAGGTTATGTGTACAACTATCTTTCTATTATTAAAAATAGTAATCATAAAGATAGATCTTTTTGCATTTATTAGTAGTAATAGAACAGAAAGAATTCGGAGGAATAGGGAATGAGTCTAGCTTATGCAGTTATGTTACTAACATTCTTTCTATCATTGTTTCATTTCTCGTACGGGTACAGGGAAGCGATACGAATTAGTGATGAGGATGGTTTAGTTAACGGTTGGTCGATTATAGTCTGCTTGCCACTTGGGTTTGTTTTTGCTCATCTTGCTTCTATATTTTATCAGCAGATTTAATAGAAAGCCTCGGGATCACAGCTACCTAAGGCTCTCTCATATAGGAGTCTACTGATTATAACGTTTCAATAAGTTCGTTAAGAAAGGTTCTAAAGGTGGAAAAGAAAAACCTTCTTTTTCTGCGCGTTCAACATCAACAGTCCATGAACCGTCCATATTATAAGGAGAGACAACAGCGTTTGTAATTTTTTAACGAGCTTTTTTCCGAAAATTTGTGTCCCTCCTAATACTAGTGCACGTTTCATGTCGTTTCCTCCTTAGTTACATCCCATTCGGATCTTAAGATTGTATAAAAATCCAAATCTACATAGTTGCCCCACTTTTTCACATGTTCTCGCGCTGTACCTTCATAGGTCATGTCTACTTTCTTCATTACTCTAGAAGATGCAGGATTATGACTCATTGTAGCAGCGAATATTTTATTCAATTGCAGGTGTTGAAAACCGTAACAAATGATTCTCCTCGCTGCCTCTGTTGTGTAACCTTTCCCCCAGTATTCAACGCCCATCCAATACCCAAGTTCAGCACGGTCATGCGCTTTACTAACTCCAATATCAATCGCCTATAACCGTATTACCTTCTTTCAGAACTATTGCGAAGACATGGTGCCCTCTTTCACTTAAAGTTGGATGCGTTGCGATCCAACTTTGCGCGCCATCCTCAGGATAAGGATGAGGAATATGTAGCGTTGTTTCTGCGATTTTTTTTCTGCTGGCTAAAACATTAACGGCTTCTGAGTCATTTAGAGTAAATGGTCTTAAAATTAAATGATCTGTTTCTAAAGTTGGAATCATGTTCTTTGACCTCCTGTTATTCGTTCCTTCAATTTAGTTAAATTAGTCCATCCATAGGCAATTTCTACATGCTCACGGTTATGAATCGAAAATGTTTCTTCTCCCACCTTTTCAGGGGAATACCTTTCGTAAAATGCACGTGAAGGGTTTTCCTCAAGGACCCAAACAAGCAAGTTTGATAGTTGTTGTTGTTGAAGCTCATCTATTGCAGCTAAAACTAATTGCTTTCCAATGCCTTTGCCTTGATATTCTTCTAAAATATAAATAGCGTACAATTCACTCTTAAAGTGATAGTTTTCAGATCTCTCTTTACCAAAGCTTACAAAGCCAACAATATGTTCTTCTATTGCTTCTGCCACATATAAACGATCAAAGTTTGCTTGTGACCATTGCTCTTCCTTTTGTTTGTACGTTAGCGAGTCAAGGTAAGCCTGGACAACGATCCCTTTGTAGGTTGACTTCCAACTGTCTACATGAACTTTCGCGATTCCTTTTGCATCTTTTTTTGTTGCTTTTCTGATGGTAAACATGTTGACAGCACTCCCCAATAAAAGTTCCTAACTATTTCGACATAACTTAGCTAACTCCTACTTTATTCTTAAAAAGGAATTTTGTAGTGAGTTGTAGAAGTTAAATAAGGGGTAAACGATCTTTTTTTTAATAATTCATTTACTATATTCATATTTTATAAGGAAGATAATTTACTTTTTGCATTGGAGGACGATTTTGAAAACAACTTTAATAATCTGTTGGAACTTATTAAACTCAATCCTGATGTTCGCTATTCTTTCTACTTTGTTTGTATTTGTTTTTTTATTTGTTGATAACTCCAGTGGATTCGTTGCAGGAGCTATGTTGTTCCTAGTGGTTGGAGGTTTATTTTGCGTAAGCATTTATGGCTTGGTGCAGTGGGGTAAGAAATTTAAGTTTTTGTTTTTCAGGAGTATTAGTGGTGCCGTTATGCTTATGCTTACAAGTGTTTCACTATTTTTATCACTGACTGTCATCTTTTTTATAAACTATATGCTTCTAAACGAGTTTGGCCACAGTATGACCTTTCAAGATAAGATTGATCTTTATTCATCTCCTTTTAAAAACACTACCCATTCTCCCAAGAATTACCAATCTCTGAAGAGTGATCGAGATACTCTAGAATTATTGCAGCATGTAACGGTTTATCACTTAGATGAGGAGAAGGGAATAATACCTATTATTGAGGATGCACTTAAGGAAGCTATTTTGTTAAACAATCGAGTGTTTGGTGAAGTTGAAAATCCGCAAGTTGATCTGCTGCTGCATTCCACAAGCGCTGAATTAACTACCTATACATCAATGGTGGATACAATGGGGTACTATGACGAGTCAAGAGATATGATGGGTGTCGCAATTAATAATTATGATGGCGTGCTATCAAAAAATGAAGCAGCCTACTATTATTTTTATAACACAATTATGCACGAATACACCCACTACAGAATGCAAACATTTATTAAAGAAAATGGCCTATATCTTTACAGAGTTCCCATTTGGTTTCATGAAGGAGTCGCAGAATATATCGGCATGAACGGTGTCAGAAGTGGGTACTATCCTTTTGAAGAAGTGAACCTAACAGGGCTTTCAACACATGAACAGTGGGATTCTTATCGCTCAGAAGAATTTGATGTTTACACACAGGGCCACTTTGCAGTTTTATATCTCGTAGACACATATGGTGAGGATATCGTTTCTATGATCATCACTGAAACTGCTAAATTGAATGACTTTGAAAAAGGATTTAAAAAAGCCACTGGAATTTCCGTTAATGAATTGAATGAGGTGTATTTAATAGAGGAAAAGAAGATGTATGAGGAGATGTGATGATGAATTGGAGGTATGGATGAGCGGTCCAGGCAAAAAGTTGGGCGGTTCGCATGAAAAGTTAGGCGCTGACCTTTCAAAGTTGGGCACTCTAGCTGCTGCTGAACATCAAACGCTCAACGGGTTTTTGAGTACCTGCCCACAACAATAGGGGGCATGCACAGTTAGCTAACTTTAATTTTCTGGGAGAGCCCAAACAGATACACTTCCTCCATTTACACGGAAGGTTGTGAATCCATCTTCTTCAATTGTAATCGTTTCTTTTCTAGTTTGAGTTAAATCAACCCATGTTTCTCCGGCTCTATCTTGTCCTACAAACATTCTTTTTTCACCCTCATCTCCGTTGGAAATGATTACAGCACAGCCAGACCTCTTAATCTCCTTTGTACCAAGGCGTACCCAACCAATTGTATTAGGATGATCAAAATAATCTTCTTGATCTCCATAGGCTTTATGATATCGAGCATAAGGAGCGGATCAATGGCTTCCTTTTTGCCTTGAATTGGTTCTTCTCCTCCAATTCCAAAATAATCTCCATAAAAAACACATGGGTAACCATCTTTACGAAGTAAGATAAGGGCATAAGCACTTTGCTTAAACCAATCATAGGATTCAAGTGATTCGTTGGGCTGTGAATCATGATTATCAACGAATGTTACAGCATTAAGTGGATGCGTTTTAACGAGAGTATCATCAAAAATCTTCGATAGATCGAAGCTACTACCAGCCTTTGATGCTGAATGCAATTTATTATGTAGAGAAACATCAAATAAATCGATGTTATAATCAATATTATCCAGAAATTCCTGGCAAGCCTTGAGATCAGGATTCCAAAACTCACCTACGAAATAAAAATCTTTACCACGATGTTGCAGTACATCTTTTACAAAATGATTAATGAAATGATGATTAATATGTTTAATGGCATCTAAACGATATCCGTTACAATTTATTGTATCTGCTAGCCACTTCCCCCAATGAATCATTTCTTCTTTCACTTCAGGATGATCGTAGTCTATATTTGCAAACATTAAGTAATCGTAGTTTCCAAATTCATTATCCACGTTTTCATTCCACGATTTGTCTACCATTCTAAAGATTCCAGTTTTCTTATTTTTTTCATCATAATCGGTGCCATTAAAATGTTCATGACTCCACTTAAAAGGTGAATATTTATCATTTCGATTTGGAAATGTGAATTTTGTCCACCCTTCAATCTCAATTGGCTCGGAAATTTCTTCAGTTCTATTATGCTGATCAACTTCGATTACTTGAAATCCTTCTGTTTCGTCAGCTCCTGCTTTATGATTCATAACTATATCGACGTAGACGTTTATGCCATAATTATGACATGCAGCCATTGCGTCTAGCAGTTTTTGTTTTGTTCCATATTTTGTGCGGACGGTTCCTTTTTGGTCAAACTCACCTAAGTCATATAAATCATAAACACCATATCCGTTATCTTCTTCTGACTGTCCCTTTGTAACTGGTGGTATCCACAACGAATCTATCCAGCTCTCCTTCAGTTGCGGAGCTAGATCCTTAAGTCGATTCCAATGTGTTCCATCTGATTCTACATGCCATTCGAAAAATTGCATCATTGTATGATTTCGTTTCATTAGTGCTCTCCCCTGTCTAGGCATGCAAAATCAATTATATAAACCTAATTTTATTTAGATTGCCTAATTTTTTGAAATAGTTATTTAGTTTATAACCTAAAACATTGAGAACAAAACGTTACATTAGGCATATTTAATAAATGTTTGTAAAATAGGGATTTATTTAGAAGTAAAAAAAGCGCAAGTGCCTTGGTCAGCCCCGACAAGCATAAGGCGATTCTAATAGAAGGTGTTCTTTGCCTTCAATTTAGAATTGACTTATGACCTCGAGGCAGTTACAACCGCGACGTCCTGTCGCTGTAACTCCTGTGCGTCGGGGCTAGGCGCTGGAGCTGGATTCAAAAACGCTTACTGTGTCTTAGAATTATATAAATTCTGGTGTATAAACAAAGCCATCACCATGTACTAGATTAGGCAATGGCTTAAATTTTTATTTTTTATTTAGTGTACCTTCGTTCACTTTCGATTCAACAGTTTTTGTTTCCTTTAACTCATGAGCTAATGAATCTATGCTTTGGCGAACATTCCCTTTGCCTGAGAAGTTTTCAATTAGTTCTTTTACGTCAATTCCAGATGATGCTTTTAGTGATTCTTGGAGAGTTGACATTAGGTTTGTTGCATAGCCTGTTACTTTGTTTGCTCCACTGTTTTCACCACTACCCCCTGTATCTACAACAGTAATTTTATCGATATTTGATAGTGGAGTTGCAACTTGTTTTGCGTATTCAGGAAGCATTTTTAGGATCATGTCGAGCATTGCTGCTTGACCGTATTGCTCGAAGGCTTCAGCAATTTTTTGTTTTGCTTCTGCTTCTGCAAGACCTTTTAAGCGGATAACTTCCGCTTCTGTTTCCCCTTGTGCTTTTTGGGCATCGGCTTTTGCGAGACCATCAATACGGACTCGTTCTGCTTCCGCTTTTGCCATGGCTTCAATTCGATACTTATTTGCATCGGCCTCAGCCATTTGTTTTCTTTTATCCGCCTCGGCCGATTGTTCAACTGCGTAACGATCAGCATCCGCTTTTTTCTTTACTTCAGAGTCATATTGACGCTCACGTCGTAAAATCTCTTTTTCTTCAAGCTCAATTTGTTTTTGACGCTCAATGATTTTGACTTGCATTTCTTGTTCGGTTACTTCTTGCTTAGACCTTGCTGTTTCTAGATCATACGCTTGGTCAGCGCGTGCCTTTGCACTGTCCTGCTCTCTTCTAAATTCTGCAATTTTTAATTGATTGATTTTTTCAGCTTCTGCGACCTCTGTTGCACGTTCAATCTCTGATTTTTGCGCGTCTTTATCAGCTTGAGCGCGTTTGATACGGGTTTCTTTGTCTGCTTCAGCTGTTGCAATATCTGCATCACGTTTAACTTGAGCAATTCTTGGTTTACCTAAAGAGTCTAAGTATCCGTTTTTGTCGCGAACATCTTTAATCGTGAATGAAACAATCACAAGTCCCATTTTAGCTAAGTCCTGTGATGCAACGCGCTGTACTTCTTGAGAGAACTTTTCACGGTTTTTATAGATTTCTTCAACTGTCATCGAGCCTAATATTGAACGAAGATGACCTTCTAATACTTCACGTGCCTCTGTTTCGCGATCTGCTTTTGTTTTTCCTAAAAACTGCTCTGCAGCAGTAGCAATTTCACCGATAGATCCACCAATTTTAATGATTGCAGTTCCATCTGCCATAACGGGTACACCCTGTTCCGTGTAGACTTCAGGAGTTGAAACATCTAGTTTACTAGATAGTAAACTAAGTGGCTCTGCTTGTTGAAAAACAGGTAACACGAATGTACCGCCACCACGAACGATTTTTATCTTGTTGCCCGATTCATCAACATGCACATTTTTACTTCCAAGATAGCTACCTGTCACGATTAGAGCTTCATCAGGTCCAGCTGTACGATATTTTGCAACAAACACTCCGATAAGTGAAATTAGAATAAATGCGGTGACACCTATGACAATCCATATAATAGTAGACATGAAATTCCCCCTAATCTAAATTTTCGAACAACTCAACATATAGTACACCATTTTTTATATCTAGAACTAAAACCCTTTCATCATACCCGATCGGTTGATTTCCAAGGCTCGCTGCAGGCTTGGCGATTGCACCGCTATTGCTATCAATTAATACCTCTCCAAAACCGTCGACAGGGATTGAAGTAATGACCCGTCCAATTCTTCCAATTAAATCGCTTTCTGTGTAGGCAAGTGACTCTTCAGCTGATAATAAAGGAATCAGCACAAAAACGTTGAGCAATGTGACCAAAACCAGAGATCCAACAACAGCAATTAAGATAATTAAAAGGCTGTTAAATGAAGTAATAAATTCTAAGAGATAGGCACTTGCTGAGAAAATTGTTAAAAATGAGAGAGCGAGCGTAGGATTGACAAACTCGCTCCCTCCAAATATCCCCTCAAAAATGTCACCAAACAAAATATAGAGGAAGGTTAAGCTCCCTGAGATAATCAGGGTATATAAATAAATGGTCTCTAACGGCAGCCCGAATAGCTCCATGATATCAGAACCTTTTAACTAGATTTTTTTTTCATTATTCAGTTGATCTTTTAATCGTTGCATCTCTAAATCCAATTCACTTTCACGATTCAATTCACTTAACTCTTGATCAAGTGATTTTCCTCCTGTGAATAAATCTTCACTTGTTTCAGCTTCTGCTTCGTATTGAAGAACTTTTTCTTCCATTCGCTGAAACCCTTTACTTGCGCTGTCACTGTTTGAACTCGACATCGCAGCATTCACACTCTTCCTTGCTTTTGCCGACATCGCACGTGCTTTCAATGTGTCACGCTTCATTTCCATATTGCGGTATTCAGATTTCATTACCGTTAATTTCTCTTTAAGATCAACTACACTTTGTAGCGCTTGTGTATGAAGAACATCGAGGTGAACTAGCTCTTTTTGCAAACGAGCTTTGTCTTCTAATGCACGTTTAGCCAAATCCTCACGATCTAATTTCAAAGCTTCCATTGCTTGATTTTCTCTCTTTGAAATTAACTCCTTCAGATCCGCTACTTTTTTGCCGACCAGCTTTTCTTCAGCCATCATTTTAGCTGTCGCCTTTTCCATGTCTTGAACTTCTTTGCTCATATCTCGTAAGTATTGATCCACCAATAGCACCGGATCCTCTGCTTTATCAATCAACGCGTTCATTTCAGAGCTCACGATCGTTTTCATTCGCTTAAACATTTCAAACATTTTACTACCTCCTGATAGTCTTACGAAGGTGGTTTTTCCCTCGGTTACCTTATATACGACTAATTTCACAAAAAGTTTCAGATTTTTTGTGAATTATTGAAGTAAGTCTTTTTTCCTTAAACGAGCTGTTTGGCTTAGTTTTTTTTCAAACATAAACAGGGTGATACCGAGGACAATCACAACTCCCCCGACAATTTGAGACAGAATCATTCTTTCATTTAAAATAAAATAGGCTAGAATAATTGCACCGATTGGCTCGAATAAAATTGCGATCGAAATTGTATTCGTGCTCACCCACTTCAAAGCCCAATTAAATAAGGAATGACCAAGTAAAGTAGGAATAATCGCCAAAAGAAGAAAGTAAATCCAGTCACTGCTTGGGTAAGGCATTAGTGGGTATCTCAACAGAAGACAATACAGAAGTAGGGTTAGCGCACTAATTCCGTAAACGATAAATGTGTATAGTAGTAACGAATGACGTTTTCTGATTCCTTGCCCGACTAGCAAATACGCAGTGACCATTGCACAGGCAGCAAGGGCTAATAGATCACCAATTAACGCAAGTCCACTGATCTTAAAATCTCCCCAGCTAATAATCACACTCCCCAAAATTGCGATACTTCCGCTGAAAATGGTAATTGTAGAAACTCTTTCTTTAAAAAATAAAAACGTTCCCACAAACGCAAATAGCGGTTGAAGTGTAACTAATACAACCGAGCTCGCTACTGATGTGTAGTTCAGTGATTCGAACCACAAAATAAAATGAAGCGCTAGAAACACACCTGCTATAATTGAAAAAATCCAATCTCTTCTCGTAAGCAACTTTATCTCTGGAAGACTTTTTATTAAGAAAAATGGCAATACCAGGAGTGTTGAAAAAAACAGTCGGTAAAACGCAATTACAGGTGCAGGCGCTGATGTCAGTTTAACAAGAATCGCAGAAGTTGAAACTGCAACCACCCCAACCGCAAGCGCCAAATAGGGATACAATCTTGATGAATTCACTAAAAAATCTCCTTTTAGATGCTATGCACCAGATACGAATTTTGTTGGAAACTATTTTTTATACTATTCAAAATATATAGTATACTAGTAAGCGTTAACAATTTAGTTTCTAAGGGGGCTCCTATGGAAAATCTAAAACAAGTAACAATCGGGCAACTGCTTAAGGATGCTGTCACCAACTTCGGACATCAAGAGGCAGTTGTATACTCAAAAGAAAACATTCGCTATACATATGAGCAATTTTATAATGAAACGACAAAACTAGCAAAAGGTCTTCTCGGACTTGGTGTAAAAAAAGGTGAACATGTTGCAGTTTGGGCGACAAATGTACCAGAATGGCTCCTTCTTCAATTTGCTACAGCCAGAATCGGAGCAGTCTTAGTGACCGTAAACACAAGCTATCAAGCAAGTGAGCTTCACTATCTATTAAAACAATCAGACTCTACTACTCTTTTTCTTATCGACGGATTTAAAGGAACATCCTATCTCGACCTTATTAATTCAATCACGAACAATGAAACCTCTTCTACGATACTTCCATCATTGAAAAACATCCTCTACATGGGATCAAATACAACACCTACGAGTATGTCTAGTTGGCAACAGCTCTTACAACATGGTGCAACGATCTCAGATGAAGAATTATGTGCACGCGAAAACGAGCTCTCCCCTGATGAAGTCATCAATATGCAATACACTTCCGGCACAACTGGTTTTCCAAAGGGCGTTATGCTTACTCACAATAATATTGTCAACAATGGTCACCTTGTCGCTCAAGCGATGAAATTAACAAACGAAGATCGGTTATGTATCCCAGTTCCATTTTTCCACTGCTTTGGTTGCGTTCTCAGTACACTTGCCGCTGTATCAGTTGGTGCAACAATGCTCCCAATCGTTGAATTCGATCCTGACATTGTCCTGCAGACCGTTGAAAAGGAAAAATGCACCGCATTACACGGCGTTCCAACAATGTTTATTGCTGAATTGAACTCTCCTAGCTTTCAGTCTTATAATCTGTCAACACTACGAACTGGAATCATGGCTGGCTCCACCTGTCCGATTGAAGTCATGAAAAAAGTAATGAATGAAATGGGAATGATGGAGATCACCATTGCTTATGGTCAAACCGAAGCCTCACCTGTTATCACTCAAACCACTGTTAGCGACTCGGTTGAAAGAAAAGTCGAAACAGTCGGAAAGGCCCATCCTCACGTTGAAGTAAAAATTTTAAATCCACTTACTGGTGAAGAGGCTGCAACCAATGAGCAAGGAGAATTGTGTACTAGAGGTTATCTTGTCATGAAAGGCTATTACAACATGCCCGAGGCAACAAAAGAAGCAATTGATGAGGAAGGCTGGCTTCATACAGGCGACTTAGCAACAATGGATGAAGCAGGATATGTAAAAATTACCGGACGTTTAAAGGATATGATTATTCGCGGTGGAGAAAATATTTACCCCCGTGAAGTTGAAGAATTTTTATATAGCCATGAGAGCGTATTAGATGTTCAAGTTATCGGAATTCCAGATGAAAAATACGGTGAAAAAGTCGCTGCCTGTATTAAAGTGAAAGAAGGAACATCAATAACTGCAGAAACGATTCGAGCTCATTGCAAAGGACAATTAGCGTTTTATAAAACTCCTGAGTACATTTTCTTCGTTGATGAGTTCCCAATGACAGCATCAGGAAAAATACAAAAATATAAATTACGAGAACAAGCGCAAAATTTAGTAAGCGAGATTACTAGATAGTAACTGTTCCGTTCTGAAAAGACAACTATGATCTTTTTTTGCTAACAAGGATGTAGAGGAGGAATGAATTATGATTGCTGCACTACAGAGCATACGTGAAGAAGTATTAAATGAAATCAGCGACATTCCACAGGAGAGTATTAATGAAAGAGAAAATGAAGAAAAATGGAGCATCGGTCAGGTGCTCGACCACCTTCAGCGCACAGAAAGAGTTGTTACCCAATCTGTTAAATACATACTTACAAAGGGAAAAGAATGCGAAGTAACTGATAAACCACTAGAGATCATCGTCGATCGCTCTAGAAAGGTTACAGCTCCTGAAAACATTGCACCGACAAATGAACCTGTAGACAAGCTAAAAGCAATTACTCTTTTAGAAGAGTCGAGACGTGATTTGCTTAACTTCTTGGAGACACTGCCGGAAGATACGAACCTAAAAAACAAAGCAATGAAACACCCTTTTGTAGGCGATTTATCTACACAGCAATGGATTGAATTTATTGGCTATCACGAAAGACGTCATTTATATCAGTTAAGAGAAATTAAAGAAGCAATTTTGTAAAGAGAGGGTTCTTTCCCTCTCTTTTGCTTCATGAAATATTGCAACCAGGTGAGGAAGTGGTGACATGGAGATAAATAATGTAAACATGGGCGATATTATTTTTCAATTATTGGCTATTTATTCTTGATAGGGTTTATTGGAGCCATTGTTTGGATTATTGTTACTGTGGTTGGTAGGAAGAAGCAGTTAGATCGGCTAGAGGAAAAGATCGATAAGCTATTAGAGGCACATGTTAAAGGAAAAAATAAATTTTAAGCAATTCTCATTGATTTCACTCCAATAATGTATTGACTTAAGTGTGAGAGCGATTTATAATTTAGTTGTCCGAGAATGGGGGCTTAGCTCAGCTGGGAGAGCGTTTGGCTGGCAGCCAAAAGGTCAGGAGTTCGATCCTCCTAGTCTCCATACCTTGAAATCCTTATTTACCAAGGGTTTTGTAACGTGTTTCAATAATTAAATATCTTTAAATTTTGGATTTGTTGACGAATTGTTGACGAATTCTTTTTTTTTGCTCTAAACTGCACCTCCAACCTCTTTTAGAACATTTAACAGCAGTGGCATAATTTGAATAAGTACATATCCTAGGCCAGCATTCTGAATTGTACTCCAAGCTCTCTCAGATTTTCCAAGCATAAAGAAGAAACAACCACCTATGATTATCACAGAAGCTATAGGAAAACTTAATGCAACCATAAGATCAACAAGTGGGTCCATGGCATGTGCCAGCGTTTCGAGTGCCTTCTCACTCATCCATTCTGTTGCACCTGCCGGAATTGCTTCTGGTGCTCCTGATACAGGGATTACATTTTCATGTGCAGAAGCTAATGAAGGAAACAACGCAAAGGGCAATACAGATGTAGCAGCTGCCTTCAATAGTCTTCTATCCTTCTTCTTTTTCACCTTATACTCACCAGACATAAACTCACTGATTGACATACTTTGTACTTTCGCCATGTTGACCCCTCCTATTTGATGTCATCCCAAAGGTAAACTTGAACATTTAGATCTTCGCAAAGACTTTGCAGCCTCACCTTTCTGAAATGCGTAGTTGTGACCCAAATTAACATAAAATTAGGATTATATTCATGTAGTTGTCTATATCTTTTAATTTTTGAATCATTCTTGTGCATGGATTGCTTGTAATCCACTTCAATAAAATAGTCATGTTCCTTATCTATATTGAATATTGCATCAGCTACAATTGAAACCTTAGTTTTTGGGATCTTTATCTTAACTTCATTTTTCCAAGAAAACGGTTTTCCAAGAAAAATGTATAAATCGTTTCTCATTAAAAAATGGGTAATCATTAGTGATTTTTTTCTTACCTTGGTTGCACCAATCCTTTCACGACCTTCTTTGTTTAGATAGTAAATGTTTTTTCTTTCGTTAATAAATGAAGATACACATTCACCCATTCGTTGTAACACCTTTTGAACATTGCGAACTTGCCCCAGGTCGTGCATCTTTTTTATTTGTTCACTTGTTAGATAGTCACACTTCTTCAAACTCAAAAGTATTGCTTCCTCCCTTTTCTCCCTGTCTAGGTTCAACTTTGTCACCCTCCTCTTCTTTTCTAGGTCTAATGACAATGTGAGGTTCAATGCGCTTTTTTATCTCTTTATTGTTGATGTAAGGTGTTTGAACGACCTGACTTTTAACGTTTTTATAAATCCCTCTACCTGGTATTAATGGAAGTTCCTCTGCTCCTGTTTGACCTAATGCAGTATTGGAAGCTGTGGCATCATCTAAAACAAAGCATAAACGTGAAGGGATATTTCTCTTAGTCTGTTGTGGGATCGATTGACTAGAAGGATATTGTGTTGCGTAGATCAGGTAAAAACCAGCACCCCTTCCCCTTCTGGCTATATCTGTAACAACATCCATACATGAAGAATCTCCTGCAATGTCTGCTGCTTCATCAATAATGATGAAATGACGTTCTTTTCTTCCTGATTCTTTTATGTCCTCAAAACCTTGATCAACTATGTCTGTATAAGCCTTGTTCATATCCTTTTGAATAGCTTCCAGAATGTCTTTTGCTTCTGATGGATCTCGAGTAAAATTCTTTATTTGCTTTAAATCTTTAAATCTTTGAAAAGCAGATCCCCCCTTTAAATCAATTAAATGTAGATTAACGTTATCTAATTGTTGTAATACAAGAGAAACAACAATCAGTTTTAAAATAGCACTTTTACCATATCCTGTAGCACCAGCAATGATTAAGTGTTTATGTTCGTCAAAGTCATGCCTGACAACCCCTTGACGAGTTTGCCCAATAGAAACGGACCATGTACCTTTCTTTAAATAACTTTCATCCCAGTCATGTTGATCCTGCATACACTCGTTATAAACTTTAATTCTCAGCATCCCATCAAAATCAAGTTCGATTTCTTTTCTCTTAATCTTTTTGTTTGTAAGTATCTTTTTTATTTGTTTTAATACCGTTTTGTCAAACTTAATCTTTAGTAGGTCATAGAGATCAACCTCTAAATGCTTATGCCGAATATTTAAACCGTCCTCTAATATGTGTTTATCTGCTTCAATCTTTTTGCGGTCAAAACCTAAAGGGATCTGGTACACATATTCAACACCACCCTTAAATTTATCCTTTCTCTGAAGTCGGATTGTCTCACCGTTCCTTCCATTCCATCCTGAGTTAGCGAAAATCTTTTGTATTTTGCCTGCATCATTTGAAGGTGATCCATTCGTTTTTAAGTAAGCATAACCAGCAACACCGCTCATGATGATTGTTGATCCAATTTCAAACAACATTCACGCCACCTCATTTCTTGATATTACGTAGTAATAGTTGCACCGAAAACGAATTTTAATAATGATAGTTGAACCATTGATACTATTGGAATTGATCAGTTCGCTTTCACGTTCGTCGCACGAACTTTTAAACGCCCTGCTAAAACGCACACTTTCACGTCCTTGTCTTGGTAGCTTTCTGCGTCGATGATAATGTATATGATTACGTATATAGTTTTCTTGCCTGTCCAAGATAAATTATTTTTCTAGGACATGCAGGAAATTTGATCTGTATGATGAAAACATTCATTAGGTGATAAAAATGACAAAGGTTGGTCGAGTTATTGAAGAAGAAGGTTACCGAAAGGGTTGGGTTGCAAAAAAAGCGAAGATTGCACCCGGGACATTATCTAAGATTATTTCTGGAGAAAGTGAGCCTTCATTACGTGTGGCATTAAAGCTTTCAAGGGTATTAAACAAAACAGTTGAGGAATTGTGGGGGCATTTAATTGATGAGGACATAAAAAAACCCTCAGAATGAGGGTTTTTAACTACAATTAACCAAGTTTTTTTTTCGATTAATTTCAAATTTAAAACGATTTTTAATCATTTCGTTAATCTGTCTATTTGTATTAGTAAACTTTAAATTTTGCTTGATTTTATCAAAATCAAAATCTTCCAACAATTCAATAAGAGCAGTATTCACAAATGACGAAGTTACACCGTCAATGCCTTCAAATGAAAGAATTACAAGTTTATTTGAATTCAGATGCTTTAATAAAATCATTTTGACTATCAGGCCATCTTGATTGGAGTAACATCGTCCAACGTGATCAACAATTTTGATTACCAATCGAACTCCTCCTCATCATCATCAATATTTGGAATATTATCAGTTCTAAGAACAAATTCTATAAAAGTTCCAGGATAAAAACTATTTTTCATTGCGGATTCTGTCTTAATCCCATTGTTACCATATGTACAATTTAATATACCATAGTTCGAATGAATATGAACAGACCCTCTTATATCACCAACAACATTTTTAATCAAAGTATGCAAACCTGCACCTAAGTTTCTTGGTGATGTTCTAGAGGTGATTCCCTCTTGTATTGCTCTCTCAAGAGCCGAGTCATCTTTCAAAAACGGATCAATCTTCCTAATATTATTTGGAATACCAATTCCAAAATCAGATACTGCAATTTTCACTTCACATGACTTTGGATAGTGTTGCGCAAAAATACAACCAATATTTTCTTGGGCGTGATCTTCTGTATTATTGAAAATTTCACCAAAACACATCTTAATATCAGCAAGAGATTGTTTTGTTACATTTAACTGCCTTGACAACCAAGGTATGAAGTCTCGATCTAACCATTGATAACTATCACTGTAAGCAATTAATTCAAGGGGAATTGTTGTTTCTCTGATCTCTGCAGAGTCAGTTAATGTCCTTTTCATGTATCTCATGAAAAACATTGAATCGTCCAAGTATTTAAGAGGGTTCTTCTTATCATTACTTACCTCTCTAGGGTAGTTCAAAATAACTTTTACTCCCCTCTTCCTTAGCCATTCAAAGATATTGCTTAATATGGTAACTCCTGCGGGTTCAATAAAATTCAATCCACGAAATTTGAATTTTATCTCATTATCCTTTGGATGTAGATCTCTATCAATAACTGCCTCTAATAATAAATACATTGTTTCCCTTGTAAACACCGAAGGTATACGAACTTCCAACAAGCAACATCACTCCAAAATTAAACTACAATGATAATATATTACCATAAACAAACCATATTATATCCATTTTTTGTTTTTAAAAGGTAAAAATTAATTGTCTCTATTCGGAAAAATGATATTTTAGTCCTTCATTTGGAGTAGTTATTTATTACTCTTATAATGCTGTTTTATAACCTATTCTTACTCTTGCAGCAGACAAAATGTTAGATCGCTTAAATAACCTTGTTTGACGTCTGGTCAAACAATATCCACGAATGGTATCTTCTTGAATGCCTTTTACTATGACCTTACGATGTGAAATCTCACCTTTATTTGACATGTACATAATTTCAATTGGCATTTGTTCTTCTTTTGATGTAAGTAATAAACCGTTCATTTTATCAGCTCCTTAATATCATTATACACGAACGTATATTCTTTTTATACTGTAAAACAGAACATATTTTCGTATAATAAGGATATGATAATTAAAAAGGATGATTTATATGCTTAGAGACAGAGGAACAAAGAAGTGGACAGCGATTATGTTGCCAGAGCATGTTAAGATGCTTCGGAATGAGTTTATTGAATTTGACAAGGTAGATAAACCAACACTTGATGAGCAGCAATTAGAGGATATCAATACCACCATTCTGGAAGCGATGGAATATAACAATGAGCTTGTTTTCACTTATTTCGAGAACGGTGATATGAAGCTTTATGTTGGCCGTGTTCATTACATTGATGATCTGAAAAAGGAACTTCGACTAGTCGATCTACATGGAGATAAATTCTATATTAAATTCAATGATTTACTTAAAGTAGATATAAACGAATAAAAGTTAAAAAAATAGTTAAAATCGTATTTTAAAGCTGAAAAGTGACTGATAACCACCTTAACTATCCTAAATAACACCCTTATTAGAGCTTTTTATGAGTTAAAATTCATTTTTGTCAATTTTACCAAATTTGTTATTTGTTCTATCCTTTAGTTGAATTTAATACTGAGGAGGAGCTTAAAAATGAGAACAATTAGATGTCCTGAATGTGGTAAACGGTTTGTAGGATCCGATAACATTGTTATGAGTTTAATGAACACTTTGAATCACAAGGAATGTTCAAATTTTCACCCAAAAGTTATTCTAGACGAGGGCACTTATAAAGGAATTACTGATAAATATAGCTTTTTTAAAGACTATAGGATTGTTAACTAATAAAAAATAGCCCCTCTCGCAATGAGAAGGGCTCTAAATTTGTGAATAAAGCATACTAGAGAGTTGAATTTTAAGGTACTTTAAAACATCTTTGACCAGGTAGCTTTACCGACTAATCCATCGATATTTAGGTGCTTATCATCTTGAAGATCTCTTACAGCCTCATAGCTTCCATTACCAAATTCTCCATCAAAACCTTTTGGATCATAGCCTAGGCAATACAACATACCTTGGATAATTCGTGTGATGTTCCCTGTTGCACCTTTTCTGACTGTATGGATAGCAGATTGTGTTTTTGGCCCCCATTTACCATCCACGACTAATTTAGAGTTAAATTGTTTATTCGACTCAGTCTGCAAAGCTTTAATTGCAGCTGTCTTGGTTTTTGGACCATTAACACCATCGACAACAAGATCGGTCCTATAATTTGTATTCAACCATGTTTGAAAAGCTTTAATGTTACTGTTTCCACTTTGATTAATTGAAGATGATTGGGGTTTACTAACTGGTTTAGGAGTACTTATTTTTCCAAAAATAATCTTCTGTCCAATTTTCAATTCAGTAGGATCAACACCAGGATTAGATTTTATTAAATCGTCTACTGTTACTCCACCTGCGCCATCTTTATGAGCAATACTCCAGAACGTATCCCCTTCTTGGATGATGTATGTGTCAGGAATACTAGTTGGTTCAACTGGCCTTGTTGATCCCTTCCAATCAACTAATTTTCTATAATCATACTCACAACATGCTTTCCAACTATAACCCGGCATTTCGTTGTGAGATGTATCATATTTACCAATATTATCTTTTACAAGGGAAGCATGCAGATCAGCAATTGAAGCTATAGTTGCATCATCCATTGTGTCATATCGATAATCACCAGCTACACAAATACCTAGTGAGAATTGATTGCTGTTTCCTACGTGATACGTACGACGATCAATGTCATTAGCGTATACAATTCGTGCTCGAGGTCCTTTAGAAGTTTGGATAATGCTTTTAGGCTCGATAATAAATGTATAACCTACCCGCGGCCAACCAAGAGTATTTACATGATAATCTGCAAAACTAACAGCATTAGACCCGCCTAACTTTTTCTTGGTTAATGAATGATGCCATACACGATGGGTGACTTTTTTTGTACGCTTTGAGTAATTTCCCTTACTAGCCAATTCTCCTCGCATATCAACTAATTGAGGTAATGATTGAAAATATGCCAATTAAAACCTCTCCTTTTGGATAAAATAAAAAGCCACCTCGAATGGCAGCTATTTCTTGATTAATCCTTGAGCTTTTAATGCGTTTTTTTGTAGTTGTCCCGTCTGAGTAACATAGTTATTTCGGAACCAAGCCATTACAGCAGTGACAATTGAAAACAGAATAGAACTGACTAAGTAAATAGCATCTATCAGAGACAATATCTGTTCCTCTCCAATAGGTATTCCCGTTCTCCCCGTCATAATTAATGTTTGGTTGATTAATGCAGCTAAAAGAAGCACTGTGCGTATGACAGTGCCTCTGTCGAAGTTTTTCATTTAATTTCCTCCCCTATTTTGTAATACAGCATAAAAAATAGCGATTGCTCCTCCGATAAACCCGGTGCAAATCGCTGTTATAATTGCGCCTGTGATTGCGCGTTTTATCCATTTCGTATTATCTTCAATACTATCGAGTGTTTTGTTGATGGAATTAATCTGTTCATCATGTCGAATACTCTGAGACTTCACTTCGACCATTTCTTTTTGGAGGGTTTTGATGTCAGCCTTCATCTCCACAATTTCTTTTTCAGTTGGGTTCATAGGTAGTGCAACCTCCGCGGTGTTTGACATCGTATCCCCCCTTTTATTTTTGTCACAGCTTTGATCACCTCCTTAAAGGCAAAATAAAAAGAGAACCCATTAGGATTCCCTTAACTGTTTCGCTTGTTCTATTAAATTCGGTACAGCTTCAAAGTTCTTTTCTCTAATAGCTGCACTAACTTCTTTCATTTTTACAAAATATTCATTTTCGTCAGGATAGTATTCTTCTAATTGAACCGCGAAAACATCTACATAAGCAGAATATTTTTGATTTATTTCGCCGGATTGATAAAAAGAAACAATTTCATTCTCTAGAGCTTCTGCATCGGAAAAAAGAAAATATTGTTCCTCTTCCCTATGATCAATCATATCTATTGCACTATAAACATCCCAAGGTTTTTGATCTTCAATATTTTTAGTTCTTTCAGTAGGCGGTTCAACCACTTTTTTCTCCTTTACCTCAACATCTGCTTTGGTTTCTTCTGCTTGTTCAATAGATGCTTCCTGAACAGGATCTTCCTTCAAAACTTCAGTTTTAACTTTATCTTCGTCATTTGATTGAGTATAAAGATACGTTCCACCTAAACCTAGTACAGCCGCAACTGAGACACTCGCGATGAGTTTTTTCATATTAGTCTCCTTTTATCTAAATATTACCACACCCCTTCTACGTTCTGAAACCTATAAAGTTTCAGTTATTTGCGCTGGACCTACATACTTAATATCAATTCGAGAAAATATCTCATTTCCTATTAAAATGGTATTGATTTCATTGTTATTTATTTGATCATTTAAAATTACTGGATCGTACTCTACAACTTCAATTAATTTATCTTGTCCACTATGGGTTATGACTTGCAAGTTCATTAATGAAGTCCTCCTATTCTTGACTGGATAAAAAGCCGTGAAATGATATTTGCGTTTACTCTACCTAAACCATTTGGCTTAATTGTTACTTCATGCCATTGTCCCCTATTGATACGACCTCCGCTATCCACAGAAAGAAAAGGAATAATATCAATATCTTGACCACTTGTAGTTGTTATAGGTACTGAATTGCCATCAACAAGAATTTCTACTGATGCAGGAGTTGTTGATAGTTTGTAAATCCCATGCTTTATGTCATGAACATGATCCGGTAATGTTATATCGTGTGTGTGGTTAGGTATGTTTATGCTATGAGTATGTGCTGGAATATCAACGCTGTGCGTATGTGCTGGAATTGTAACACTATGAGAATGATTAGGGACACTTACATCATGACTATGATTAGGGATTGTAACTGAATGAGCGTGATTTAATTGATCTGTGATCTCAGTTGAATGATAGTGATTTTCAAAAGTTACATCTGTCAGTGGTAAAGGTGTTGAAGAATACACGAAAAAGTCAGGACTAGCAAAACCACTTGTGAGAGAAGTCCCCCCGCCACTGTTTGAAGTAACTGTACCTCCACCGCCTGAAGTGGAAGTTTGAGTAGAATTACCGCCACTAGAACTAGTTTGTGTGGAAGCCCCGCCGCTTGATGTGGAATCAACCACTGCACCACCACTTGATGTGGATTGGACTGTTGCTCCCCCACCCTCGGTAGCCTGACTGTATGCTCTAAATTCCTCAACTTCATACGTTAATGTCATTGTATTAACATTTACTAAATCATCGGGCAAATAAAAACGAATAACTGCAGGGTTTAATGAGTCGCAGTTATCAGAATAGTCGTGTGAATCGATATTTGTAGATCCCTGGCTATAAGTTTCATTGACCAGCTGCTTCTTTTGTAAATCAGTAATGGTTGTGTTGAGATCTTCACGAACATTACCAAGATCAAACTTAATATCACTTGGATTGCCGTATATATCAGACTTTGAGATTTTCATAATGCGTAAATCAATGTCTGTGTCGGTGTCCTCGTCTTTTACACCTACAATTTTACTGATCTCGTATTTTACTAGCTTGTATGGGTCGATTAACTCGTAATCAATGCAATCTACAGAAACAGTCACTTTTGGCTCTTTGTTTTCATCCAAAATAGCTTGTCCAGATGCTTTTAAAGAAGTAGCATCCTCGAATCGTCTGTCTACCCACACTCGTTTATGGATTCCGTATTTTGCAATAGATTCAGCATCTTCTAAATAGGGAACACCGCTGTTGACCTTTTCAATCCCTAACTGATTGATCCCTTCACCATATCCCAAAGGGTATATACGATTTACGATATTGTAAGGATCAACCTCTTTATCTATCCCTTTTAAATTCTTTCTATATCGAATATCGTCCACTTTTTCATCATCAGGAACAACTAGATTCAAGATGAAAGGGTAAACGGTATCGTCCCAATCCCACAAATACGACTCGTTAAACGGCTTTGGAACGCTTATTATCCCATTTAAAAGAGAGTCTTCATTTTCCCAAGCGTAATGAAAAAAGCGCTCAAATTCGACTATTCCAAGATTCCAATGCTTCACTTCTTGCATGTCAATGAGTGCTTGCAATACTTGCCTTGTTGTAAAGTTTGTGAATTGATGATAACGAAAAAGCACCTCACTATGTAAGGTGCCTAAAACGTGTTCACATGTATAAGTAATGCTTCTGTCATTGTCATTTTTAACTGTCTTAGTAGGCTGGATGATGAACTTTCCAATGTACTTTTCGTGATCCCACAACTCAATAAAACGTTTGACAGTAACTTCATGACGTTTGGTATCGTTTAACGGAAGTGTGAAATGACAAGTCCAAATGTTGTTATTTTCGAGTGCATACCCTATCTTATATGCTTTATCCAAGATTGCAACAAGGTTCATGTTTATGTCATACACATGTATATGTTTCAAGGTCTCACCTCACTAAAAAAGCCACCCTTTTGGTGACTTCTAGAATTAATGTTATGTCGGAATCTTCTCCGATTGTCTAATAACTATTTCATATTACACCTTTTGTTAAGGTTTTAATTACTTCAAGGTCATCTTCAAGGACCCATTGTCCGTCTTGTAGAAATCCCCAACCCGAAGTCCCTTTTGTATAGTACCGATTATTAATATTCTCTTTTCTTATTACTTTAGACGGTTGCGCAACTACTACCGAATTATCGGGAATATCTTGAAAGACAACGCAGTTTGCTCCAACCCTTACATTGTTTCCGACCGTCACATCACCAATTATTTTTGCCCCAGCTCCAATATAACAATTATTTCCTATACTAGGAGCACCCAAACCTTTGGAATCTACCAAAGTATTAGACCCAATAGTTACTTGATGAAAAATAACGCAATTTTTTCCGATTGAGGACGCCCCGGATATAAAAATGCCGTTTAATCCATGAGGTAAGATAAGTGAACCGTCTAGTTTTGCTGTATATCCAATAAAGCAACCTCTATTTTCTAAAAGAATATTATATAACTTTATTAGAAAACGGCTATTACTTTTTAAACACCTCTTTTTGAGCGTCCAAACACCACCAAACAATTTTAATAAAATGAGATCAAGCATACAATCATCCTTTCTGGATAATTATAGCTTTTATTCATAAAATTTTCTAATGTTTTATTTTGAATTATAGAGTGCCTTCTGATACCCAAACTCCTGGACTTCCAGAAGTCACACAAACCCATCCTTTAGGTTGACCTTGATATGGTTCCGAATTGATTATTCTATCACCATTTTGATAAGTTCCTGCTATTGGGACAGAATTCCTATAAAAGGTACGTTTAGTACTATTGATGCCTAACGCAGCAATATCCGCCGTCAGAAAGAAAAAAGCCGTTTCATTGACTACGTTGTGCCCACCTTGATCTTTTACTTTTGTGGTATTAGCTGTACCATAAAGGATATTTCGGTTCGTCGAGGTGTTCCCTGTAAAATCAGCAGAGACGTTTGATAAGTTTACCTCTTTTGAGTCACTCCTAATTAATTGCAAGGATGATGCTGTAACGGTCATATTTTTGGCTCTTATTTCATTTATATTTAGTATTTGATTTGGCAGCCCGTTCAAAAATACCGCGTAAGTTACATTACCACTTAGCCCATCCACTACTAATCTATTCACTTCTACTTTAGTATTACCTTTCGGAAAAATCAAATAAGAGTTAGGTGCCGCCATTATTGTATTAATGAATTTAACAGACCCTATTGATACATCTAATCCATCAGAGAATATTAACGAATCCCTTACATCATCAACGACGGTACAGTTAATAAATTCAAGGTCGTCGATATCCATCATAGGAGCAGTTTTACTACCATCTGAATATGCGGTTATTGGATAATACAAACATGACCCTTTGCAATTAATAAATTTTATCCCTCTAATAGTTGCAAGAGATCGAACCATCATAATTGCCCCGCCTGTTGCATTAATATTCCAAAACCTTATATTTCTAATATCGTGATTTCCAATACGATCCCCACTAGCTCCTTGCGCACTATCTGCTAACGTGCCAAACACATCCATGACATTACCTGCTATCGGCAAATCATCGGTAGCAATAAAATCAATATCATGTATTTTCCATCCATTTGTGTACTGTCCTAGTCGTAAAGCAGTAGTTGCAAAGCCTCCAGAAGGAATATAAATTTTAGCGTGAGATACCTCTACTCCTCTCACTTTTTCGTGATTAGTCACATTGACGGCAGATCCACTTTCTAATGTATCCCCAGAATTAATTCCGTAGTCTTTTACGCCTTTAATGGTTATGTTAGTGATTTTTATATCACTAAAAATTTCTCCGTTATAACCGTGTTTGATGATATAAGCACGATTACCAATGCCATCCCCATCTATGAGTCCAGAGATTTTTCCTGCTCTGCACATATAAGCAAATACGCCATATTGTGAGTGTCGTTCCACCATTCCATCAAACTCTATATTATTACATTGTTCGAAGTTTACTCCGTTACCATTTGAACCGTATACTATACCGTTAAATTTAGCGTTTTTAACATAACGAAACTTTACTGCTTTTTCTACACCTGTTCCACCACTATTTGTTCCAAAATCAAAATTTACTCCGTTAAATTCTGCATAGTCATTTAAAGCGTGATAATGGGTTGTAGCCATATAGTCTGTTTCAGATGTATAACTCCCTGCATCCCCTAGAATCCAAAACACTTCAAAGTTAGAACCATCTGGTAGTAATACTTTTGCATTATCACCCGATACTTTTACTGATTTACTCGTTAAAATAAAACCTGCTGTTGTAGGGAATTTAGCATCATTTACGGGTTTGTTTACTTTATAGGTATTTCTGCCTAAATTGATATGGACACGCTCAAACCCGTTACAATACTGAACCATATTGTAAAAGGCTTGAGTATCATCTGTGACACCATCGCCAACCGCATCAAATGCTTTAGGAGTTGTCGCTATCTCAGCCAATTCCGACGTAAGCTTTTGATGATCGGAACGTAATCGAGCGTCTGGACTAGGATGTGCAAATCCTGTGTCGTCTACCTTCATTTGCTCAACAGCTGGATCAATCGTGCTTGCGCCAGTTACCTGATCTAGTTGAGTTTGGGTAAAATCTGCTTTGTTATTTGCTTCGCTCGCTGTCTCAGTTGCGTTATTCGCAGTATTTATTGCAGTAAGAGAATCAACCTCAGCCTTATTGGCCTGATCAATCGCACTATTTAACTTATCAGTGCCATCTTTTAAAACATCCGTATAACTAATACGTTCCGTTGGCATTTCCTCACCACCTACATGTATTTATCTCTGAATCTGATTTCAAATGTTAGATTCAAACCGGTGCCTGAAATTGTGATATTGTTGTCGCCATTTATTAATTCGATCCAATCACCACTTAGATAGTTTTTGTTGTAATCGGAAAGACCGTTGGATCCATTTTTCAAAACAGCCCAGTTAGCTCCATCTACAACCCAGTTCACGTTGCTAAATGTACCAAGTGAAAAGGATTTCCCATTTGCTGATACAATTACATTTGTTCCAGATCCGTTAATATTAAAAATAGGTTTCAATGTATCACCGTTGACCGTTTCTGTTATCGTTTTAGGTGCTGTGATTGTATGTGTGTCACCACCAACAGTACCGAACAAATAATCAGATTCAAAAGTGATCACTTCACTACCCCAAGTAATTTCGTCATTAGCAGCAATCGAATAAGCAAACGGATCAAATGCAGTTACAGGCAAAACAAAACGCCCTCTATTAACCAACCTATCTAAAGGCATTGATCCACTATAACGGGCGTTGTAGTATTTATTAGGTTCATAATCAAACGAGAGTTTAAAGTATTTGGGATTTCCATAACCGTCCAAGATAGCTTTCTTGAACTTTCTGACAACCATCGATATATCAAGGTTAGATTGAATGTTTATGATCTTCATAGGCAAACCAAATGGTTTTGGTCCCATATCCGCACCGTAATCATAAGCGCCATGCATACCTGGAATATCGGTCGTATAATCTCTCGTACCAGGAAGGGCAGGATGATCATGAATTAATTCACATTTGAGGTTATATTCTAATATCGGAATGTCATCTAATTTTATGCTCATCCTACACCCTCCTGTTGCTTCCTATTTGTCTTTGTCCTAGGAGTTGACTCATAGTCTCAACGGTTTCTTCTGCGATGATACGTCCGTTTAAAATTGATTGAACAATGATAGATTGCGAGTTTCCGTTGTTCGGCATTTCATTAGCAATTAAGTTGGCAATTTTTTTCGCATGTGGTCCTGCAAACGGAATAATACCTTCCTCAACATCACCAAAGCCTGCATTTCCTGCGACAACAGGTCTAGTAAACACACCACCTGTTTTGTGCCAAGTGATATTAGGTACCGGGATAGAAGCACCCATAAACTCTTTGTGACTCATACCAACGCTAATTTTAGGCAATCTCGGTAAAGTAATTTCTGGTATTTTAAGTTTCATGTTGTCAAAGAATCCCTTTATTTCATCAATAAAACCGCTAATGTCATCCTTTGCCTCTTTAATAGGATTGATTATATTGTCTTTTGCAGCATTGAACTTCTCAGAAGCCGATTTCTTGAAATCTTCAAACTTTTGTATTCCGTTATTAACCATGTCGGTAATCTTAGAAACAGTTTTATCTCTTAATTCTTGAAACTTATCAACTTGCTCGTTAACAAAATCACCAATTTTCTCTTTTGCATCTTCTTTAAATTCAGTAATCTTTGCACTCATTTTAAAAAACCAAACACCAATGTCAAAAAGTGTCTTATCTCTTAATTCTTCCAGCTTTACCTTAAAAAACTCAAAAGCAATTATCCCAAGTGTGATTAACGCTGGTATTCCTCCAAAAAGTCTAGATAACCAAACTAATCCATTTATTATTGGAATCAATATTGGTGAAAGTGCAGCAAATGCACCGGCTAGAATTACAATTTCCCCTGAGAACTCTTTTAGATTCTCGTTATTTTCCAAAGCTTCAGCAAAATCCCCGCTTAATGCAGTAGCAATTTTAAGAATGTCCTCGCCTATCGGCGCAACAGCCTCAGCTAGTTCTATAAAAATATCAACTAAGTTCCCCAGTAGCTCCAAAAGTAATGGCCCATTCTCTCGGATATAATCAGTAAACTTTTGGAATTCATCTGAATCACCTAGTGTAGATGTCCAATTAGCGAACTTTTCAGTTAACCCAACAAGACCATCTTGCATGTCATTAGAAAGAGGGCTAAAGGCTTCCATCAGGTTCATGATTCCTAATGTGATGTTTCCGAATATGGTACCGAAATTTTCAATACTCGACTGTGCATCACTTGCGAGGTATTCGAAGAAGTCTTTTACACCGTCAGTTCCTAATGAACGGTTTAGAGCATCCATGACATTATTCAAGCCTTCAGCTGCTTCATGAATTACTGGTTCGGATAGTTCTAATAGGTTCTTGAGAGTCTCAAGTCCAGTCGTAAACATTTCAAGAACAGGCTCTTGAAACTTCTTTGCGTATTCATCCCAAAATGAACCGAACTCTCGATATGCTGTTAGAGCTTCCTTCTGAGAATCGGTTAATCCTTCAGTTGCTGCCTTTAGTTCTTTTAAAGCCTCTGCTCGTTCCTCTGCAGAATCTGCTTCAGCAAGCTTTTTTTCAGCTTCGATAAGATCTGTGTTTGCTTCAAAAATGTCTTTTAGAGTAGGGATTGCTACTGCTCCGAATCCAATTGCTCCTACTCCTGCTGCACCAAAGGCAGAAGAAAGAGCCAAAACCCCACCTGTCAATGCAGCAACAGCAGGAACAGCAGCAGGTGCAATTGCTATAGCAGCACCTAACTCCTGCATATTATCTAAACGTCCATTTATTCGCTTAATTGCATCATCTAGCTTATTCATATCCTTGGAAGCAATACGATCTAACTCTTTCCTGAATGACTTCAGCTTATTTTTGATAGCTTTAAGACCTTTTTCCATACCATCATCTTTAATCTTGGCGTCTATGACTACACTGCCATCAGCCATTATCAATCACCACCTTTGCGTTTGCCTTGAAGGTGTGAGCAAGCGCATCAAACGCATCATCAATACTTTGTAGCTCATCTTCTAATGCATAGGTTTGTTTCATTTTAATAATGTGATTTCTATATTCATCTGATGTATCTTTAGCCGATGGTAATTTCATAACCCTGTAACCGATAGCTTTTTTAAAGGCTGTTTTATCACTTAAATTTGTAAGAAGCTCTCTGAATTTACTCCAATGAAGCTTACCGTGTTGTTCGTATAAGTCCATATCGTATTCAGACAAAAAAGACGCATAGATTAACCCTGCATCTTTTTGGAAATCCATTATTTTTTGTTGTTCACCATCTGACTTTTCTGCAACACCAATAAAATCGTTTAAGATAAACTCGTATAATGCACATAATTCTTGAATTTCTTTATTTCCTAAATCATTGTAGTTACTGACCATCATTTCAAAGAAGATGAAAAACTTTTCTTCTTCAGAGAAATTATCATCATCAAACAGCTCAAAAACCTTTAGTACATTATCAAAAGCCATATTGAGATGAAAAGCCGTTCCATCATACTCAAAACAATCTTCAAATGCTGATGTTAAGCGAGAGGTCATTTTTTCTTCACGTAGTAGTTGCGTTTTTCCTCGCGATCTTTTTGTAATCGTTCAGAAACAACCTCTGAAATGTAAAAGACTAGATCCATCACATTCATGATTGAATGCCCAGCAGATTCATAGAGTTTTCCAAAGTTACCTTCACCTAAAAATTCCTCAATAACCTTTTTAACAATTCCTTTTATATCATCAAAATGCTTTAACTTTTGATCATCAGATAATTTAGATTCATCTACATTTTGAAGTTCAGAAATTTCTTTTTGAAATTCATTTAACTTTTTGACATATTGGTTTGTTTTTTCGTCATTAAAGTCAATACGAAAAACTTCCCCTCCTATCTCAATCTCTTCATATGACTTTTTAAATTCAAATTTACGCATCATTTAGCCTCCTAAAAGAGTCGTAACTTATAGCGACTCTTTTACAATTTTATCGATTAAGGTGTTACTACAGGTGGTGTGTACGTAGGTTTTCCGTTGAAGTGAATTTCAAACGAGATTTCACCTTTAGCACCTGCTGCACCAGATGGTCCTGAAATATTCGCTATTGTACAAGGGCCTGCAAACTTTCCACCACCGGGTTCAGTCCATTCGAAATTCGTTCTACGTGAAGCACCTAGTTCAAGCATTTTACTGAATATAAAATCTTGCGCTACATCTCCATACTTACGGTGACCTGTAAATGCAAGAACAATCTGAGCACCGATAACGTCAGTCTCACCATATCCATCCCCATCGAGATACTTATCTTGAGAAAGTTCCTCGTTCGGACTAGGTTCAACGTTTGTAATGCCTGCAGCTATAGCAGCAAGTGTGCCCGGTGTCGTTCCAGGTACTGTATTAATCTTAAAATCATGCGCGTTCATTAGCTCAAATCCTGGCATTCTATAAACCTCCTAATTCTAATTCAGCCACAAACATAGCTGTGTATGTGTGCTCGTTCTTTTCGTTTGTCTCAACCCAATTTGGTGTGGTTGTACATTCACATTTGGTAAAAGAAAAACTGCCATCAGCGCTTGTAATGGCTCCTGAAGGCAGTCCGTCTAGTTTCTTGAATATGTCGTTAATTGTATTTCTCGCCTTAATAATACTTGGGTATTTAACAAGGATCTGAAATTGAAAGTTGATTGTCTTATCAGTGTTCATGTAACGATTTGAAACGGAAGAAGGTGTCTCACGGATAGCTACTGAACTTGGATCACTTTTCAAAGTAGGTGAAGTGATCGTTGCGTTAAGGGTTACACTACTCGTGAGATAGCTTGATATTTGTGTAATAATATCCATTCATTCACCTACTTTTCTTTGAAAATCTTACTGTATGGTACTCCTGCAGTTTCAGCCCACTCTTTACCATGAAGCGCTTTTGCAGCCTCAAACCATAAACCTTGGGCATTCGGGTTCTTATCCTTTGAGAAATTGTACTGTGGATTGTAATAGAGCCTACGCGCATAGGGTGTATTCCACTCAATATGACCTTGACCAATAAGGCTATGAAAAATACCACTTTTCGCTAGATAGTTTTCACGAAAAGGAATGTAGTTATTTGAGTCTTTCAATACCTGAAAGTCCAACATTGCTTGTGCAGCCTCTTTTGCATCCTTCGCCTTTTTCAATACAGATTGCATTTTTAATTCAACTTTTACATTTATGCGAACTAAACCAATCCTTTGATAGGCCATGTAATCACCTACTTCAATCCGATCTCATGATGATGGAGTTTAAAAGCTTCAACAGGATTAACTTTCTCAACAAACATTGCCTTACCGTTAAACGTAACCTTGGATTTCTCAGTAAACACAAAAGCACCACTGGAAGATGAATTCACAACGTCATAGAAAAGCATTGCATCGTACAATAGAGATTCCGAGTTTGTATTTTTACGAATGTTAGACAGTAATTGAACACGGACATTTGAAAGTGTAACAGCTGCTTTAAATCCACTTTCGGTATTGATACCATCGCCTTCTTGCCACTCTTCATATGTGACTGTGTGAGGTAAAACTGATAAAGGGATAGGCTTAACATTCACGGACGCTCACGCCCTTGTACAACAATCCTGTTGGTCTTAAATAATTAATAACAATGGGAGATATAACTTGCTGTCCTTCTCCTGAATCTTGGTAGTTGAAATTACCAATGCTAACAGAAGAAGGAGAACCACCATGTATGGTGAGCTCTCCCCCTAGACTATCCATGTATTCAATTTGTGCAGCAGTTGCTTTCTTCACGTTATCCTGAATCAATTGAGCTAACTGTGTAAATTCAACACCATGCAGGACATATGAGGTAATCATATCTACAAGATCAGAAGCACGGACAACTAACCGATCAAATTGTTCTTGGGTAAGTGATGTACCCTTGAAAGTGTTTGTGTAATATGTGTAATCGATGTATGGCATGATTACTCACCTTTTTCTGTTACTTCTTTTAACTTCTCAATCAATACATCTTTGTTGTCATCTGACTTAAATTCAACATTTAACTCATTAAGTTTGGCTTTGATTTCATCTTTTGTTAGCTTAGAAATATCTGTTTCAATAGATGGATCTGTAGGTGGATTTTCTGGCAATTGTTCTTCCTCGATAACCTCATACCCTTTATTCTTAAACCATTCAACTAACCATGGATCTTCTGTTTTTGCTTCCCCATTCACAAATTGAAGGGAAGCGCTAACCCCAGTATATCTAGAGTTAGGGCTTTTAATTTTTGCCATCTATAGGACTCCCTTCATTATTGAACTTTAATATTACGCAATACGCCTGCTTTACGAGTTGCTTTAAGAGCAACAGCTGCAACCATTTCAACCTCACCTGTTTTAACAGCACCTGGTGCATTGAAATCAGGAAGGAACGTACGAATTACGCTATTTCCAGTAGGAGAAACTCCATGGAATCCATCCATTCCAAGTCCAACAGCAAATAAGTCTGTAAGCCCTGTTTGTGCTGTACCAACAGTACGCGATTCAATAGGAACAACAGGAACAGTTGTAGTTCCTCCACTAACAAAGTAACCAAGATCAACTAAAGGAATTCCATCGTAACCACTGACAGTACGTCCAAATCCATCTTCTGAAGATGTTAAATATCCGGCACGACGAGCAACAGATTTAATCTTTGTGATTAATTTGCTATTACCCATTAGCATTGCAGGACGACCGTCTAGTTCAGCTAGGAACGCGTCTAATTCATCAAGAAACTTGAATTTATTGCTGTCTAATCCTGCTTCATTCGATAAATCAATAACAGCAGCTGCATTAAGTTCTGTAGTAGAACCAGTAAGAGCTTTGTCTAATCCATCAAATGCATTCGTATCGACAGCAGAATCACCGTTAATTACAGTGTGATGGAAAAGGTTAGATGCACCAATAATTTTCTGTTGTAATTGGAAGTTCATTTCGTTAATTTGACCAGAGGTATCTTGGATAACTCGGTCGATCTTGAATGTTCCTCCAAAGATTTTAAGATCAACCGTTTTATTTTCGCGATCTGCTTCATTTGCTGTATATTCACTATTAATAGCACGGAATCCAGCAGTAGAAGGTGTTTTTAAACGTGTGTAACCGTAAGTTAAAGTTGATCCACCTGTACCTGGTGAAACAGCATTATCAAACGTTAACGCATCTAAAAGTAAAGAACTACGACGAAACTCATCAATAACCATCTGATCTACGTGGTCAGCCATTCCGACCTTTGCTTGTGCTAATGTAATCGGCATATAAAATCATCTCCTAATTATTGTTGTTTTGAAAATCTTTGTGCTAATGCATCTGCAAGGCTAGTTGGTGCATCACCTGTTTGCTTCTGGTGTTGGCCAGTAGTGAATTTAACATTATTTTGTTGCTGTTGTTGCTGGTCGGCATCAAACAAATAAGCATCACTTTCACGGATGTTCTTCAATTGCTCGTCTAAACCTAGTAGCTTGTCCCCATCAAGTTTGATAGCTTCTTTGTTTAATAGAGCTTCAACTGCTTTTGGGTTCTTTGCCTTCGCACCAGTTAAGGCTTCTTTAAGAGCAAAGTTAAAAGATTGTTGATCAAGCTTAGTTTGATAATCCTTCGCTGTATTTTTGTTCTGTTCAGTAAGATCATTGATTTGCTTAGTAAGCTCTTCATTACCAGTAGCTTTTGTCTTTAAATCAGTTAATTGAGTATCACGATCCTTCAGCTGCGTCTTTAATTCTTTGTTGTCGTTGTTCACAGTATCGAATTTTTCTTTTGGAAACCAATTACCGTCTGAAACAATAGCAATCTTCTTTTCTCCTGCTTTTTCAATGACTTGTTTATACAACTCTTCACCTAATAATTCTTTTAACGGCATCTATAATCGCTCCTTAATTAGTTGTTTTTAGTCATAACCCACTGACCATAGGAATACGCCTCTTTAGGGTCTAGCCTTTAAAAAGACCAAAATAAAAAGCCTTAACCGAAATAACTTTCCGACTTAGGCTTCTTCAGTTCATTGATTTCCTGTGCTAACTGGTTAACATGATAAATCATTTCATGCAGTAATTTATCCTGCTGATCGACTTTGTTCTTCAACTTTTCGATTTCCTTTTTACTATTGAACAAAAGAGCACCTCCTAATACAATTGTTCTCGTGGTCTATTACGTGTTCTTTCAGTAGCTTCAATGAACTCCCTCATCTCAGCTTGACGATCCCTAACTCTTTGCTTGGCTATTTTAAGACCAACGTCATCGCCCATAGCTTGCATCATGTGAAGCTCACGTTTAGCAGCACGAATATTTCTTTCTAGCAATCTCTGTTGTTGGCTTTCCTCGTATTCTTTACGGTTCTTTTCTTCGTCATATGGCTTGTACGTCTTTCTGGAAACACCTTCAATATAAGGGTACTTAACATGCCTGCAATTGATTCCAAACAATCCACTGGCTTGTCTATACGTTGTTGAACTAAGCGGAGGATATTTAGGATGGGTACCGCTTTTCGAATAGATACGCCCTTGATATGGTGCACAACCAGGTCTAGCACCCATATGTGAAGAAACCTCGGTTAGATCAACTCCGTAATCATCCATCCTTGCATCTTGCATTTCATTAGCAACATTATTTACAGTAGATCGCATGACCGCATTCAAATAAGCTTCAGTGGACCATCGTTTCCCTGCTTTATCGATAAGAGCAGGAACACCTTTATGAGCCCACTTCTCAACAGACTCTCTAAGTGCCTGCTGTGGTGTTTGGGTGCCAGCTAATACTTTACCTACCGTTTGATTAACAATGTCTAAATACACTTGCTGTGATTGCTGTAGCATGGTCGTATTTATCAGGTTGAATGAATCAATAGCTTGTTCTTGGAAGGCAGAAATAACTTCTTGCAATGCCTGGCTAGATTCAATGCTAGGTGGAGCAATGAGCAAACCTAAAGCAACAGCTGCTTGTAAGTCTTCCTCACCTTCTTCCACAGTGCTATATCCTGCTTGTTCAAGAGCCTTTGTGACTTCATCAACAGCCATACCAGAGTGTTTTGCAATAGCGATAATGTTCTGCTGGGTAAGTTGACCAAGCATTGAAAGTTGTTCAGTCTGCCACGAAACAATATCATCCTCTGTTAGCAATGATTTATGTTTACTTAACTGCTTCGCTATATTGATAAGCAGCTGCTCTTCGATTGATAGAAAAACCTCAACAGTTGGCATTGCTAATTGTTGTTGTTTAAGAGGATCCATCACTCATCATCTGCCTGTTTTTTCTCAGGTGGCTTTTTATTCATCCCGAACAAGTCAATGCTTTCAGTCAACGCAGTGGCTTGTTCTCCTTGAATAATCTTCAATAGTTCCTCTGCTTCTGGTTCAGTTAGTCCATGAATCTTCATGATCGCTCTAACCTTACTATTCAATCCACTCGAAACAAGTTGAATCTGCTTGGCTATCTCTGCACTCTGATCTTCTGCAATCGAATCATCAAAAGCAACAGATACTTCATATTCAGCAGGACGAGGGAATACGCTGAATGCATCTGCAATTTCAATAATCGCATCAACTAATTCTTGAATGGCTGCTTCAACATTTGTTTCATGATCCTGTTTCGTCCGGAATGTTTCACTGTTCTCTGAAACGACTTCAGTAGCAGTTTTCACACCAATACCATCGAAAGTGAAGGTCCCGGCATTGAATCCAATTTGCATAGCATAGATGTTTAGCAGTGCGTTGATAGCTGAAACATGTTCGGTAACACGTAATTCAACAGATATGTCTTTTATATCTGCATTATCCATACCGAGATTCATAGCCTCGTATACTTCATCATCAGCATCAAAGTAACGGGTTAATTGTCCAGTAGCAGGATCAACGACTGTTTTAACAGCTGAATCAGGAACAATAATTCGTTTCTTACCGAGTGCAAACTCACGTTGGAAGCTGTCAAAGGCAATATCTAGAGATTTAAGTGTATCTAAAGCATTTGCAAAGATGGAAATACCCATAGGTGAATTTGTGTCAAAGTTGTTTGCTATGTTGGGCTTGAAGTACACAAATATTGTCTTCTGGATAGCGTTGAATGTAATTTCTTCTTCCAATCCATCGAAATGTGTTTCTAGTGGCACCTTAATACCTATCTCGTTATCGTTTTGGCTTTCATACAGCTCATTTCTGACAATGTAATTGCTATCTTCCCATATATGCCATTCGAGATGTGTATAACGCTTATCGCCTTTTCTGAACGTGCTGACGAATACTCCTTCTGTGATTCTAAAATTATCCCACGCTAAAGGAATGAAACAATCTGCAGTGGTGTAGGATACTTTGATCTTTTCATCTTCGTAATATGCTTTCATGACCATACCACCAAGAGCAAAACCATATTCAAGGTATCTCCTAAACTCTCGATTAAACTTATTTTCTTTAAGAACCTCTTTAATGGTTTTTTCCAGTGTTTCATCTGAAATATTAATCTCACATTTCTCATTGAAAATTAGAGTAGCCATCTTCTGAGAAGCAACCTTTGCCATTCTCATGGAAGCTCTTTTGCGTTGTTTCTTGCCGTTAACTGTCATATATGATGTGTCATGCCAGTCCTTATAGTACCCTGCATAGATTGACTTCCACATTTCAATAAGCTCATACATCTCGTCATTAACGGGAATATCACGCTTATCTGAGAGCTTCTGAATCCCCTTAACTAATCCCATTTTGTACATCACCTGCCTTATCTTGGCGATTAGGTTTTTGAACATGTTGTCACCGCCTTAATATTTCAATCCTAATTTCCTTAAATTATCTTGGACGTAATACTGGAAAGCATCACATGTGTGGTCATCGATCTTAATAATCTTAGGATCATCAGTTTGCAATGTATCAACATCCCACTGATATTTCCTGTGTTCAGTAATGAATATCTGGTTTGCAGGAGTATCCAACACGAAAAAACGCCCCTGAGCTAATAAGTCTTGGACGTTGTCAATCATATCTATTTTCTTTTTCTTGGCTACTGGATGAAGGCGAATACCAAAATCTTTAAAGAACTGGTTTCTTATAGCTCCTTCTGCAGAGTCGATCGTTTGTTGATCAAAGAACCGGTTGTACTTTGCAGTTTGTTTGTCCATCCATTCTTTTAACTCAACAGACAATTCACTTGGTGCCTTCTTTACGACTTTGTTTTCAGGACTGTAATAATACGTATCTAATAAAATAACATTCTGTTTCTTAGTGAATGCAAGGGCTAGATAAGTTGTCGCCGATACCTGGTGCCCTGTATCAATCGCAATATCGATCAGGATAATGTCGTCATCTTTAGGTAACTCGTTGATTAGTTTAAAGTGAGCCATGTTATAAACCATATCACCTAGACCGATAACCTCACCGTTATACATCCACCGCCAATAGTCCTCGTCGTTCTCTTTGTACTTCACGATCTTCCGTATCATCTGCTCGGATAGGAAGCCCTTCTTGTCATCCAAGTACGTTGAATGATGGATAAAGTAGTCATCATCCCCTGCTTTTCCATCAAGCCACTCATTGATCCAACTATATGGATTTCGTGGAGGATTGTAAGAGAAATAGACTTTAACTTCTTTTCCCTCGATCTCTTGACGGATGAATGTATCCTCAACGATATCAATATCCTCTACACCAGCAAATTCAGCAGCTTCTTCATACCACAGAGCCATTACATATCCTTTTGCAATCTTAGCTGATTTGAGCTTCATAGGATCATCACATCCATAGAAGTAAAAAGCTGTATTAGTAGCTTTATGACGTATTAGCAAAGGCGATTTACCAAAGTAGAACTCATCTTCAACTTTAAGTAAATATATGGCCCATTTGATTTGTTCATAGATGGAAGTTGAGAGATACTTACCGACTTTCCTTAGACAAACAACATTGCCTTGCTCATCCTCTAAAAAGTCTGTAACAAGCTTTAAAGAGATAACGGACGACTTCATGGAAGAACGTCCACCTTTTGCCACAACATGAGAAGGTTCGGCCAGCCATAAAGAGTAAAAGTTAGTATTCATCAGGTCCATGACATCAACTGTTTTTGTTGTCATTTTCCATCGCCTTCCTCATTGCTTCTTTGTTATTAACGATAATGACACGACTACCAGTGTATACTTCATCTTTAATCTCAGCTTTCGTCTTATCGATATTCAAGCGCATCTGTTCAAGTTTAAGACGTCTTTCGTCCTCGTCATGTGCTAATCCATCAAACTGTTTTATCAAGCTCTGTAATGTAGAAATGGCTCGAGATTGGGCATTCATGAAAGTAGCGTGACGATCCCAAGCGAATTGGAATTCATACTCACGTTCAACAAAAGTAGGAATCGATTCGATGTTCCCATCCCTATCTTTACTGTTCTCCATTTCCGTTTTCTCTTTTTTTAGCTCTTTAATCATTTCATTCTTGTCAGTAACAAACATGATTTGCTGAGCACGGATAATAGCAGCATATTGAATCTGAATCTGATCGTAAATCAAATCAGCTGCCGATCTCTCTTGCATTGACTCCATTATTTCTAAAGTTTCAGCAGGAAGGAATTTAGAGAAGAATCCGTGAGTGCTTGCGTTTTGGTTGCCAGGAGGGGCAGAGCCGCCTTTGTTACCTATAGCGTTCTTATTGCCTGGTTGTCCACCCTTTTTTGTGTGCATACTTTTTTCATAGGGTGCACCCTTATTTCTTATCCAGCCATGACGTTGTTTCCAAGACTTTACCGTGTTAATTGAGACACCATGCTTTTCAGCAATTTCTTTATATTTCATTCCTTTAAGATAATCTTTCTCCGCTTTCTTGTGATCTGCAGTCACTACACCACCACCAACCCCCATCGAAATCGTGTTTGTTTTGGACAAGAAAAAAAGCACCTTAGAGAAGGCGCTTTTTCACTTAACCATTATACCCTTTTAGTTGCTGATACCAATATCCAGCATAGTCACTTATGTTGTACAAAGAATGTTGTAACTTATCAATATTTCCCTTTGAAACATGGTTTACTGGAAGTAAATTAGAATTATGTAACATGTCCTGTAAAGCAGGTAATACAAAGGCTCTGAATTCTTTTAATGTTTCATAACTTTTCAATCTTTTTTCTTCTTCTTTAAGGAAATCCTTTAACTGCTTGTACCCTTCTTTGACCTCAGATAATTCATGATTCGATATTCCTTTTGTAGTTCTTTCAAAAAGCTCATCTGCTTTATTCTTATATGTTGTTAATAGCTCAAGTGACATTTCTTTATAGTTAAAATTTTCTTTCAACAACATCAACTCCTTTTGCTAATATTTATTCCTTCAATTAAAAAGCACCCCGAAGGATGCCTCTTAACTTAATCAAATATTATCTCGACAGAAACTAGGTCTTTTCCTGTTTTGTGAATATCTTCAGAACCTGATGAAGATTCCACTAAATCAATAGGACCATCATTCTCTTTTATTAATTTAAGATTTTCCAAGAAATCCCCTTCTTGTATCAAAGGCATATCTCCAAAATCTTCAATAGTTGCTACTATACCATCATTGAATTTCATTGCTAATTTCATTCATATCACCTCACTTCTGCCTACTCATTTCGACAAAAGGAGAAGTATTCCTCTATATATACATCATTTGTACGACAAAAAAAGCCTTCTTCACGAAACTAAGAATAGGCTCTCATCTTTTCTTCTATGAATCTTCTTTTCTGCTCTATCTAAATAAGTCTGAACCGAGCTTTTTGTTACCCCTAACAGTTCTGCTGTGTTTTCAAATGAAAGTCCTTCTGCTCTAATTAAAGTAAACACATCTCTTTCTCTTCTGGTAAGCATACATAGTGCATCCTCAATCAATTCATTTTGATAATCAGATGTTAGATCCTCAGATGGAGCGACAACCACACGCTGTACCTCAAGCTTATCTAACATTTGGGCATCGGTTACATACACATCGACTTTATCTGCTCCACGCATTGCTCCAGGTCTTCTTCCTGTTTCGAGCCACTCAATACTAAATTCTAGGTCGCTGATCATGCTATTAATCAATGAATTATCTAGTTGATCTTGTTCTGTTTGATTATCGATCTTTTCAATATTTCTTTTCATTCTTCTGGCCAAACGTAAGGATTGTTTATATTCATAAATTAATTTTCTCACATGATCAGCTCCCTTTATCTATTTATTTCAAAGCTCCACCACGACCACGATGTAATGTTTGTCTGTTCGTACCCATCAAATAGCGCAGATCACTGTCAGACAGCTTGTCCTTTTTCTTTGTAGGTGGTTTCTTTTTCTGCTGCTGTTTCACTTCTATATGGTCCTGCTCCCATTGTTTCAATTGATCTTGTAAACTAGGATTCATGTACAACCTCTCCTTTTTGACAAATAAAAAGAGGACACCAATCAACACACAGATGTACTGTGTAAAGATCAGTGTCCTCCAGATGGCTGGTAGAACTAGAATTTATTTAAATAAACATTTAATTCTTCATAACGTTCACAAATTTTGTCATTTAAAATCTTTCTTTTGCTAAATTCCGAATGCAAAAAATTGTAGGTTTCGTCCAAGAAGTCATCTAAAATAATAGTGATTAGGGTAATACTTCCGATATCATTACTGCTAAGAAATTGTTTTTCTGATACTAGAAGTTGCTTGATATCCATTTTTACATCAATAATTTGTTTATTATATGCGTCATACTTACGTACATCTTCATAGTCTTTAAAATTATTATCAACTAAAATCATTATCTGTGTAATCAAATCTTTGCATTTATAAGTACTGCCAGTAAATAAGGATTTAGATTTTTCCTCTGATTCTTTTTGTCTTAAAAGCTCTTTTTTGTCTTGTCTTTTAATCTGATAACGTGCTATTAAAAAGGCAATTATTCCTCCAAAAAGCGCACCTATAGCTGAACTAATAGAACTTAATCCAATCTGTTGCCAATCCACTAAAAATCTTCCCCCTCATCAAACTTAACGCGTTTCACCTTGCCTTGATGTGTAATGATCTTGGTCTCCCCATGGTTAGGTAACTCTGTAATTCGAGCTTGTCCATCACAAACGACGATAGCAAAGCTTCCTTTATGTTCCATTATATCAATCTCCGGTTTCATTGTACTAGGATTTATTTTTAGTTCTTTTAGTCTCACCATGATCCCTCCCTGTGGTATTATTTTTGGAGAAATCTATATTATTATGAATCTTTTTAATAGCTTGTCCGTATATACTGTTAAGAAGTTAATATTGGAGGTATACACAGTGAATTTTACTGGTCGTTTCGTTTCTGTAGCAGTATACGTAACTTTGTTAGGTATACTTGGTGCTATAATAAGTATGCTTTTTTAAAGTCAGGGTGCCTCCTGGCTTTTTTTATTTCGTATTTTACTCGAAATCCGCATTAACTGAACGTTACTGTTTCTTGGTTAATAACCTTGTAATTTACACTATGTTTATGTTCTAGTTGCCCAATAACACAACCATCTTCAAAACGTTCTTTAGCTGATTCTATGGCTTCTTCCTTTGTATCGTAAGTATCATTTACCCATTCAATATCCAAACTCGAATACGTCCATTGTCCTTCCATCTTTCCATTCCTCCTATGTCACAATTTTCGTCGATGCCGAAACACAATGCTTATTTTGTTTGTATAGTTTGTAGGATTTTCCACTTCTTTGTCGAATTATTAAATTCATGAAGGAGGTGGAATACATGGCAGAAAACATTACAGTTTCCCCAACACCAATTCAAAGAAATGCATTTGATGTAGCAATGGAACTTTTAACAATGCATCAACAGAAATCAGTGGTTGAAGCAGAGGATATAAGTGAAATTTTTGCAAAGTATTATACTTTAGCAAATACATTACAAAAAAAATCTGCATCTGATCTAAAGGCTTTCCTTCCAGAAGAAATTAGAAGTAAGCTATAATTCTTTCTAAAAATTAATGCCAGCCTTTTAGGGGGCATTAATTTTCTTTATTTTTTTGTTTTACTGGAAACCTCCAATCTGGGAAACCTAATACAAACTGTGATTACTCCTTCCGATTCCTCCACTGGCACTCAGCTAATAAGATCGTCCCTGCTATGCTAAAAGCCCACATAACTAACAACATTGGATGGTCCATTAGCAGTCCCTCTCTTTAATACCAGTTGATCCATGACCGTTTTCTCCACGTTCGGTTTCATTCAGTTCGTTCGTTTCTTCGAATGTCGCTTGGATCACTGGAGCTATAACACCTTGAGCAATTCGATCACCTTTATTAACTTTCGGAAAATGTGTTAAAGTTGGTTTAACAACGTTAAAATCATTGTCCCCGGCAAAAATCCCTTGCATTATTCGAGGTTGAGATGAGTATCTAACGTGTTCGATGTTATCAACTGTTACACTTACTTCTCCACGGTATCCACTATCTACAGTCCCAAATTGAACACGTAATTTAGTTTCAGAAGTAATCCCTGATCTTGGCCTGATCTGCAACTCATATCCTTCTGGAATCTCAAAAGCTAGTCCAACAGGAATTTTCTTTGTTTCACCAGGTTCGATAATTACATCTTTTATGGCAACTAGATCAAAGCCTGAATCACCTTGTTTCGCATATTTAGGAATCACTGCATGTTCTGATAATCGTTTAATTTTGACGTTCATCACAGATCACCATCGTTAGTCCACAATTGAGGATTTTTCAATTTTCCGTTTTCCTCTTTCAGTTGTTTAAGTTCTTTTTCTAATTTTTGCACCTTATCGTCTTTATCTAGATATTGTGTTACGAAGAAACTTGTTAATTCTTTATCTTCCATCATTTAACCCTCCAACTCCTTAATAAAGACCTCAACTCTCGGATAATCGCTATAAAACTTGCTAACTAGCAAAGTAACAATTTGAGAATCATCGTTGTAAATGATCTTGTTCATAGCATCCAGAACACCTTTTGCATGGTTATCAAGATCGGGCTTTGTCACAGGTCTTAAAATGCCTTCTTTTGCTTCTAATTTCTTCTTGTTAGAGAAACTTTGAAGGATAGGCTTGTACACTCTTAGTTCGACAGCTAACGGACCGGTAAGAAGTTTAGATGGACGATGCTGTGAGGCAAGTAACTTCACATAGCTTTTGAAATCCTTAGACTTCTCAGGATCACGCATTTGGACTTTACCTCTTTGGACTGAAGCTCTCGGCCGTCCTTGTGCTACGGCTTCACCAGGTATTGTGAATTCAATCATTACTTAATCACCAAGACAGTCTCTTCAACGAAGGATAACTGCCCCTTAGGCGGCTCATTTTCGAGTTTCTTGACCTTTACCTCACAAACAGGACCAATACCTCTCTCAATGCTTTTCTTGCTCTTTAACGGACGATTGCAGACTGGACAGTTCATGCTGTTTCCTCCCTTGCCATCTTCACCATGTAAAGTGTGTGATCAACAGTGCCTTTGAAATCTCGTCTATACGCTTGATAGTTTGATTTTCTATAATTCCAGAGCTTCGATGACTTAGTATCTTCACTGATTGGAAACAAACAGACATAACCGCGCTTTTCCATATCTTGAATTCGTTTAACTAGCTCTATCTTATCCCAGCCTTTTAAAACAATATGGTTGCCTCTCATGCGCCTTCCTCTTTGGATAATTCTTTACCAAACTGACATTTTACATTTATATGAATCTGCTCTAATTCGCTAGGTGTCAGCTCATACAGCTGCTTTTTATCAGGTGTTTTGGTATAACCGTATTTGATAAGCTCGTTTATCAAATATTTCTTTCGATCTTCGACTCTTTTTCTGAGTTGGTTTGCTTGTGCGTTCATTTCATCACCCACTTTTAAATTTGTTTATACGTTCAGCAAGCTTTCTTTTTTCTTCCTCGAATGCTGCCAGTTCCTCAGGAGTTTGTTTATGTTGTGTATCGGTTTCCTTTAGCCACTTAGGCTCCTTTTCAGTTCGAACAGCTTTTCCGAATCTAGTTTGGGTATTACCTTTTGGCTTATTTTCAAAGTTAGTAGCATCTGTAACGGACTTAATCCCTTGCTTGCGCCAAAGATCTAGTTTGTTAAATACAAACCGCCAGGTTCTACCGTTTCCTCTTGCAGAGAATTTAATAGCTTCTAAGATTACTTGTTCTGGTTCAGTGAATCTAAAGTTTTCAAAGATGTCGTTTAGATCATCTGAAAGTTGTTTATTTAATCCACCTGGTTGAACGATTTGATTATCAATTAATGACTGGATAATATCGGATGTGTCGTCATCCTTTAATCTTTTATCTTTAATTTCTTTTACTTTACTTTCCTTTACTTTCCTTTCCTTTATAGCATTGCGTTCGCTATGCGTTTGCATTGCATTTGCATTGCTAGGTTTTGTTTTTGCATCATCATTAGTAGAACCCTTGTCTTTATTGGATTTATTCCACCTTGCTTCAGCAGCCTTTCTTGCCTTTTCTGATTTATCACTCTTCAATTCCATTCGTCTGTTAAGCGAATCAGACCAGAAAAACTCGCCATCAGAATTCAATAATTTGAACTCTTTTATGCAATCTTCTACATAGCTTTGCATTGCATCTGCGTTGCATTGCGTTTGCATTGCAAGTGCATTCCATACGTATTTTGTTATCTCTATTTTGTGGTTCTCTTGTTCTCTTAACATTTCAATAATGATCCAATACCAACCATATCCTTCAGATCCGTATACACTTCTCATAGATAAGATTTTAGGATCATGCCTTGCGTTACTATCGTGTGAAAAATAGTAAGCTTCTTTTGACATATCACCTCGCCTCCCTTTCGCATACAACAATGGTGTGGTTGTCCTTTGTCTTTATTGGCTTTAAATCAGGATAATAGATAGCTATATAACCCTTTACGTATTCAATAAATAGCTTTTCATTGCCATTGGCCAGACTTCTATAAAAACAAGGTATATCAATTTCAAATCTATCCTGGGACATATACAACCTTCCCTGTCAGTTCCATAATTTCTTTCTTAAATAGATCAGCATTACTGTTTGAATCACTAAGATGCAGGAGCCATATCTCTTGTACGTTTGATAGATCGTTCTCTTTTAGGAATTCTTTGACGTTCTCTAAGCTAAAGTGTGATTTCATTAAACGTTTTTTCATAACAGCTGGGATGGATCCACTAATGATGTTTTCATTTAAGATTTCCATTGAGTAGTTACACTCCACTAAGACGTGTGTAAGACCTTTGAATTTGTATCGAATGTAATAGGTATCTGTAGCGAATAAGAGCTTCTCTCCTGCTTCATTTGCGAGTAAGAACCCTAAAGGCTCTGATACATCATGTTGTACATCAAACGGTAATATGGTCCATGTCCCGACCTTAAACTGCTTCTTGGATTCAACTGTTTTTATTCTGTGATGCTGTATGTTAATAGCTCCTGCAGTTCCAGCGGACATATAGCAATCGATACCGGCTTTAAGTACGTCCTTGATTGATTTACAATGATCACCATGCTCATGCGTTACTAGGCAAGCAGCAACCTCAGACATTTGAAAATTTAAGCCCTTTTGAATTTCTCGGTAGTTTATACCGCATTCAAGTAGAAGGGGGGTATGACCGTCTGTAACCCGGTAGCAGTTCCCCTTACTACTTGAAGCAAGTGCGGTAATCTTAATCAAAAGTCTGGACCACTAGAGAATGCTGATTGTTTTTCTTGCTGTTTTGGTGGCTCAGGATTTTTTTGTTGAGGCTTGTTGTCAGATACTTCTTCAAATTCGACATCAATAATTTCAGAGTTGGCATTCTCTTTTACTTCTTTCCTTACTGCTTCTTCTGGTGAAGCATTGCCTACTTGCGCTGTTTCTTCTTCTGTATACAAGTTCCCTAAATTACCAGGAAAGGCTTCACGCATTGCATTAACAATTGCTGTTTTCCGAATCATATTGAGAGGCATCTGCTTCCAAGTTGCCTGATTTTTATTGAATTCTTCATAGCTGAGTCGAACAGTGATTGGAGATTTTCTATCTGATCGGTATACCTTAGCCCAACCACCGATTAAAGTATCAGTTGGGAGCTTTATAGCACCTTCAACATCTTTCATTTCTCCTGCTCGCTCTACAATAATGCCAGCTTCTAGACCATCAAACTTTTCGTTGGTTTCAGCTCTTTTCATAAAGGCTTCTTTACCAACAATGATTTGAGCTGGATTGGAACCAAATTTCACTAGGTATGCTTCATTTAGGAATGGATTCAATTTCTGATACTTACAGAGGTTTATGAACATGACTATTTCTTGCTCTGTTACTTCTGCATTTCCTCGTACAAGGTAGTTCTTCACTGTCGAACCAGATAACTTTACTGCCTCACCATTGACTTCAAACTCAACACTCTTGGTCATTAAATCATTACTCATTAAATTGCCTCCTTATGGTTTCCATACTCGACTCTGAGCTTTTTATCAGCTTCTGAAACTACTAAGCTTATGATCTGAGAGTTAACATCAATTAATTGAGTGACGGCTTCGCTATTGTCTACAAAGATTGGAGCGATAACTCCATAGTGTTCAGAAAGAGTATTGATAATATCAAGACCTACATTGATACGTGCTGCATTGTTAAGACCACTTGAGTAAGGGACTCCATCGAATGTAGTTTCACAGATCTCTTCTAAACCACCGTTGATGTTTGTTTTAAATAAATTGAAGCGTGCATAACGGAATTTTGAATTGATCTTATCTTCCAGAAGATTCACTTTAGTACGGATAAATTCTTCTGTTAAGAAAAGCTGTTGTTCTAAATCCTCAAATTGACGAGCAAGATCCTTTTCTTGATCCTGTAACTCTGTAATACGGACCTCAGCTTGCTTTACCTGAATGAATTTAGATCGATCTTGCTCTAGAGCACTAATCTCATTCTTTAACTTAGATAGCTCATCTCGTGCATTTGATAAGGATTGAATAACAGACGTTTTCAGCTCTAATATCTCTGCATTTACTATCTCTTGTTGCTTAAGTTTGGTTTTATAGACAGGATCTAGTTGGATGTCTTTAACATCTTTTTGAAGATCGTTTATTTCAGTTTCCAGAATATTTATGGATGCCTGTTTTTCAGTGATCGAGACAGAAAGTATTTGTAATTCTTGTTCTAATGCTTTATTTTGTTCTTGGTAATCCTGAATCTTTGCAGCAGTTGCTTTTCCTCTGCTTGTTATTGACTCAAGTTCATGAGCCTTTTTTAGATTGAATGAAGATAAAGCTTTATCATGTGCCGCCTGTACTTCTTCAACTGGAAGAGCTTGTCCACATGTTGGACAGTTAGAATCATGATGATCCTCGAAAACTCGACTATTAACTGAGTGCCATTCTTTTGTTAGAAGGTCCTTATCTCTCAAAAGACTAGAAACTGTATCTTGGTTGGAGAAGATATGTCTTTCTTTTCTCTTTAAGTCATGCTGCATTGAATCAAGATCCCCTTGAAGATTAAAGAGCTCTCTTCGTTTTCCATTTACTTTTTCGTGTGATGCTATTTGGTGCTCGTTTTTTAATTGAATAAGTTCTCCTTCAATTACACGAAGTTGTTTTTCTTTATTTGATATTTCACCGCCTGATTGAATCCGGCTGATTTCTTGTTCCTTTTCAACAATTGCGTTTTTCAAGTAAGTAATTTCATCATTAAGGCTTTGTTCATCTAACCCTGAAAGATCAGGTGTTGATCTTTGAACCTCATCGATTCTAATAGGGATCCGATCTAGTTCTTTATTAATCTCTGTCCGCTTTGCACCAATCACTTTTCGATGATCTTCGATGCTACGACCTTTCAATATTCCTGGTAGTTTAGACAACGCGTTATTACCATTGATAACTTCTTCGTTTGTAATGTCACCGCAAATTTCTAATAAGGTTGTTCTACGATCTTGCCACTTTAATTGATCATTAAAATAAGATGGTGAAGTTAGGAGTTTGAATATATCCTCTGATACGATCTCGGATACTTTGTCGGTAAATTCCTTTTTCTTAGCAGGAACTCCATCAATGAAGTAATCTGTTGTATGGCCACTAAATTCTGATTGAGCTGCACCACGTTTCTTAGTCCACTTTTCAGTAAATACTTTACGCAAGGTGAATTCTTTTCCGTTTATTAAAAAGATTCCTTCAACTTCATGTTCTAACCCATGAAGATTAGTTCCGACTTTATTTAGAGTCTTAATAGAAAAGTCTTTTTTGTTTTGGCTGTCTTTATCAAACAAGAGCCAAATGAAACCATCGAATAATGTAGTCTTACCAGTAGCGTTATCACCGTACACTTTTACGTTTTCACCTTGTAGATCCAAAGTGAAATTGTTAACACCTTTGAAATTCTTAAGGTTAAGCTGAAGTAGTTTAATTTGCTGCATGTTTAGGGCCTCCACTATTCAATTTGTTTTTTAAGGCAACGTACTTGTTAAATTGCTCCTTACTAGAGAATTGAAAGACTGGCATACCGCTAGCTTTAATCGTGATCTGTCCGCCAGCTAGAACTAAGCGACGTTGATCAGTTTCATTGAAAGGAATTTCAATCATGTTTTTACCTCCATTTGATTTTTTGAAGGGAATCCACTAGAATGATAGTTAAGTAATTTAATCAGTGAATTCCTAAAGCTCACCTCGCCTGGTGGGCTTTTTATTTTGTTCTAATTTCATAGCACCGGATGCTACATCTTTGAGTGACTCATCACTTTTACAAATAGGACAAACCACTTCTGCATGATCCTCAAAAGCTTGTTCAACAGCAAAAGTCAAAATACAACTCTCACACTCGTAAACATGAAACAAATGCGATTCCAAACTAACTCACCTCTTTCCGATGCTCATTCACACCATTCAGCCTTAGCAAGAAGGAAAACAGGGGAGGATCAACCCTCTCGCTAAGACTCAATGGAAAGAACAAGAGTTCTTGCCACCACTCCAATAGAGTGATAAAATGAAGTTACGCTATATTCACCTGCAGCAGTGAGCTTACGAGAGCTTACTGCTTATTTTTTTCTTCTCTTTCCACGATTTCGTAACCTAATTTGATAAGAGCCATCTCGTAACCGAATCTATAATCCTCTATTTCTTTTTCACTCTTTAACGACACAGGTGGATTTTCAAAACCTCTAACAATATTTTCTTCATGGTCCACGGATAAGTTATTTATTCCATATCGATAAGGTTTAATTCTCATTCCTTCACCCTCCTACTCGTTTCCGACTGCCAACCACACAACTCCAAGCGATAAAACTAACAGAGCAAACAAGTAAATGATTAAAATATTCATGCTCTACTCCTTTGAATAATTGCTACATCCATGCCCGTCAGTGATAACTCCCTAGCTACATTTACTAATTTGTCATGATTTACTTTACGAGATTGTAGTTTCTCTATTTCTTTGATCGTATTCAGGAAATCTACAGCTGATAGTTTTGCTTCTTTCAAATCTTCGTAATATAAGGCAGCTGCCATTCGTGTGAGTAGATCATAAGCGCAAATGTGTTCTCTCTCTGCTTGATCCAAGTCATGGATTAAGTACTTTTCTTTGTTCATACAAGCACCGTCTGTCTTTCTTCGTACCTTGGCATTGCTACTTTTGTAGAAAATGACTTCACTGTCCATGAATCAGCTAGTGATTTCAAATCGACTCCAAACTCACGATTCAATGCATATAATGTAGTTTTGTTTGCTGGAACTAAGTCATAAATTTGTTGAAAATCTTTTATCGGAACATCTGTAATAGTTCCAGGTCTTAAATTGGACATCCACCATTCGATGTTTTCTACAGCAACTCTTGCCTGGTCAATTTGCTTTCTAAGATTTATTAAAGCTCTACCTAGATTTTCATTAAGACGAGGATCAATTGGTGCTGTTGCCAATGGATGTAGACCAAATATGTAATGAACCATGTCAGCGTGCTCGTATGCTCCTAACGCTGTAAACCACCTTATTGCTAATTCCGGTGTTGGATTAACGTATCCATTTTCAATTTCACTCATCTGCTTTTGAGTACGGTTGATGATATTCCCTAGTGCTGATTGACTAAAGCCTGTTTCTATTCGAATGTCTCTCATCTCTACATTCAAGTTGTGTAACGCGTATGGTGTGTTCGCCATAATTTCTCCTCCTGATATATTCAGTTTTTAGTAGTATTATTTTATATATGAAGGAACCCGGTAAGATTTAGGAAACCTTACGCGGAATCCAACTTTCTATATAACGTAATGCGGATTGTAATTCTTTTCGTTTTACATCTTTGTAACTTGCAACACCGAATCGATCTTTTATTTCACGATAGATTTCACGGAAGTATTTTGGTCTTACATCTGGATCATTGCAGATTTCATAAACTTTGGTTGCCACACCTGTTTGAAGTCTGCGTTGTTCACCATAATCAAGAGTTATTTGTTCTTCTACCTTGTGCTCTAGTTCGAGAATTTTACGGTCATGATGACCAATCGTTTTTTGCAATTCATCTTGTCTCTCAGCAGTTTCGATTGTTAATCTCATTGCTTCAATTCGCATTTGTCTTTCATCTAGGACCTTTACTTTGTTCTGTTCGATATGGTCACGCATTTTCTTAAACTCTTGAATAAATTTCACTTTCATTCTCATTGCTTCAGGAGTTACATAAGACATAACTACAATTGCAAATGCATCTTCTGTCATGTTGTACTTCCGATATTGACGACCTCGTTCATTCGAGTAAGTTGACTCCTCAAAGTTGTGGAGTGAAAATTCTTGTTCACCAGACTGATTTAATTTATCTATTTGGTTTTCTATATCTCGTAAAACACTATCGTGACGCTTTTCGAATACTTCTGAGATTGTAAGACTGTCGGTAACAGGTTTGTTATTTTCAATAAAAACTAATTGGCTCATTAAATCGCCTCCTGGCATGTAATAGATTCTTGATCACGTATCCAAGCATCAATTGTTTCAACACTGAACAAAATGCGACGACGTACCCTGAAATGTGGAATTTCTTTTTCTCTTACCATTGTGTAGACAGTGTCAGGGTGAACTCCGAGGTATTCAGCAACACCTTGGACGGTAAGTTTTTTGTTACCCATGATGTACCTCCTTTTAGGCAGTATTCGAATTTCCGCACGTTTTGTGCGTATTGTGGTTAAAAAAAATTTCTTGCACACTTTTTTTGTAGTAATTAGCTAATTTAATCTTAATTTCATCACGAGGTATTCTTTGGCCGTTTTCATACATTTGGAGGGCGCTAATACTTATTCCGACTTTATTTGCTACCAACTCGCGTGATTTCTCAGCCCGAAGGTTTAAAAGTTTTTTACCAATTAAAACTCTATCCAAAATTCCCTCCTCCTTTCTGCACAATTCGTGTTGCTATAGTTACATATTACACCGCACATTTCGTGTTGTCAACACTAATCGTGCGAAAATATTCCAATTAGCACAAATCGTGTTATTATTGATGATAGGTGATGCAAAGTGTCCAATTATGGAGATAGATTAAGAAAACTTAGGAAAAATAAAAAAATAGAATCGCAAAAAAAGTTTGGTGAAATCTTCGGCCTTAGTGAAAGTACAATTAGTATGTATGAACGAGCAGAACGAAGACCTGATTACGAAACACTCCAAAAGTTTTCTGATTTTTTCAATGTGTCAATTGACTACATAATCACAGGAAAAGAAATAGCGAATTCCAGTGACGAGATGTGGAAAGAATTATTAGATCCCAAAGCTCAAATCTTCTTTAAAGATCTACAAGAAGCACCTGAGGAAAAAATTGAAGAGTTAATTCGCTTTTGGGAATTTATTAAGGAAAGAGATAAAGATAAATAAAGGAGATCGACAAATAACAAGGTCATGTGGCCTTTTCTTTTTAGCATTAAACAGAACATACATTCTCATTGGGGGCAATTATGAATTATCAAACAACATTGTTAGAGGATTGGATCAAAGAATTTTACAAAAATATTGGGATTTTCCATCCTCATCAACTTGATTTTATGGAGATTGCTGCACGTATAGGATTATCTGTTGAGTTTCAAGAGTTTTCTAGCCGCACATATAGAGGAGAGATAATACTTGATAAGAGGTTATCACCAGAAGATCAATGGGATGACTTTGCACATGAAATATGTCATATCCTTCGCCATTATGGAAACCAACTGAACATGCCTGAGTTATTTTTTAAACATCAAGAGGGGCAGGCGGATAATTTTTCATTACACTTTTGTATTCCAACTTTCATGCTACTAAAATACGAAGTAACTAATTTTTCAAACGTTATTGATGGCATTCCGTTTGTAGCAAAAACATTTAAAGTAACTGAACAGTTTGCTAAGAAGCGACTTATTCAATATAGAAACCAAATTCAACGGTCCAAGTCAGATCAAGAGTTCAGAATTTATATGAACGCTAAGCATCCTAAATTAAACCCCGAGAATTATTCAGATGAAACCAAATCCATTTTGGACAAGCTTCATAGACAGCTAGATAAGAAGAATACAAAAGAAGGGATGTTGGTCTAGTGCCAAGACAGCGAGTATACCACGACTATGTAAATGGAGAATTAGCACCCTACTGGTACGTTTTAACCTTTAGAAAAGGAGATATTGACTGGGGTGAAAGTAAACTATTTTTCGAAGTAATAGCACCATTTGAATTCTTTGATCGAGATCAATTTGACGACTCTATGCCTGCTATCTCGATTTACATGGAAGATTTGATAATCAATAGAGTAAATCCTACAAGACTAGGCATCAGGCTAGAAACCGTAAAAGCAAGGATATTAGAACATGGTGTTGATCCTTGGTTCATGCAGCAGTTTATTATTCAGATGCCTGACATTGAGGAAGTCTTAGGTTTACTACCCAACGAAAGAAAGAAAACATTTTTACTTATTTAGGAAAGGGTGAGATGTTTGGCAAGTATACAAAAACGTGGAGATAGTGCATTTCTTTTAGTAGTTGAAGCTGGATATAAAGCAAATGGAAAACGTGATAAACGTACAAAAACAATTCGAATCGAAGATCAGGCACTGCTGAAAACAACAAAGAAGTTGCGTGATTTTTTAGATAAAGAATTGCACACATTCAAAATAGAAGTGGAAGCCGGACAATATATTTCACCGGAAAAAATGACCCTACAAAGCTTTGTAATCGAATGGGAAAATAAGTACGCTGTAAAAGAACTTTCTGAAACAACCTTAGTAGGATATCTTTCACATTTACACAATCATATTTTACCTACCATGGGACATATGAGGATAGATCAAATTAAGCCTATTCATATTATAAATATGTTAGATCAGATCAAAAGAGTTGATGGAAGGGACAAACCTCTTACCAGCAGGACAGCTCAAAACGCGTATTTGACCATCCGTAATATATTGAAGCGAGCAGTGGAATGGAAGGTTATCAAGGAAAATCCGGTTGAAAGCGTCAAAAAACCTAAAGATAATTCCTTAAATAAAGATGAAGTGAACGTCTATGATGAAACTGAGGTAGAGTCTTTATTTGAACTGGTACAAAATGAGCCTTTTCACTGGAGAGTATATACATCTTTAGCGCTTGCAGCTGGACTAAGAAGAAGTGAAGTGTTGGGGTTGGAATGGTCCAGAGTAGACTTTGAAAAAGGGACTATTTTTATTAACCAAGTAATCGTCAAAGGAAAAAACGGACCTATTTTAAAAGGACCTAAATCAAGAAAATCTAAAAGGTTGGTCTCTTTACCTAAATACGTGCTTAAGGAACTTAAGGAATATCATCTTCATTGGAAAAAGGAAAAAATGAAAATGGGTGAAGATTGGATAGAAAATAATCACGAATGGTTATTTTGTAAAGAGGATGGAACGCACTTTTACCCTACAACACCAACAACATGGTGGGGACGTTTTACAAAACGAACCGGAGTCCGTTATATCCGACTCCACGATCTAAGACATACATCTGCCACCCTCTTAATTAATCAAGGTGTTCATGCGAAAATTATCTCCGAAAGACTCGGGCATGCGGACATACGTGTCACAATGGACACGTATGGTCATGCTCTTCAAAAGGCAGATCAAGAAGCAGCAAACAAACTCGATGACTTATTTTCAAAGAAACAACTAATAGAAAAATAATTCAGTTGTTGACGATTTGTTGACCAAATTCGTCAACAGCCTTCCAAAACTATCATACTTCTACCTATATCAAACAGATTAAAGCATTGATACAACTTGTTTTAATTCCAAACATCCGTTCCCTTCCTAGTGGGTCATTTACACTGGCAGCCAAAAGGTCAGGAGTTCGATCCTCCTAGTCTCCATAAAAAAGCAAAAGACAAAGCCTCACTTCAAATTGAAGTGAGGCTTTGTCTTTTTTAAATTTGATTCGCAGTGGTCGTTTGTTATCACATTCTACTTTCAATCTTCATATTCAAATAGGTAAACTTCAAAAAATTAGAATTCAATATAATTTTCACAGTGTATCCTACTCCAAGTTATCTACATGACGATCGTTTATACACTCTTTACACACACCGTATACATCATGTTTTTCTTCAGTGATTTCTTCCATTCTTCCACATACTTCACATATTTTCAGTACCATATTATCACCTCATTATTGTCTATTGCTTAATAGGCCCTTCTTCATTAATTACTTCATAGTGCCCACTGTCTGTAATAGCTTGCTGAAAGTCTTGAATGGAGGCAGCATCTTCGTCATAGGAAACGGTAGCTTTACCTGTGTCTAATTGAATTTCAACGTTTCGAATTCCCCAAACGTCATGTAGAATTTCGCTTATTCGTTTTGCATCTTCTTCAGTGTTCATTTTTTTCAGTAGTAAAGTTTTCTTCGTCTCCACTTAGAAGCACCCCCTAAACCGTATCAATGTTTTTGTTCATTTAATTCTTTACCCATTCCTTGTAAGAAACCCACCATAACCGATAGCGAGGAAAGAACACTCGGATCGTTCATCGATTTAAGTAGGCCCCACTTACTTACCCTTTCGGTTGATTCAGATGCCTGCTCTAATCCGCGATTGGCCGCTTTAAGTAATGTATTTAGTTTTACTGGATCTAATTCTCCAAGGAGTTGAGCCGTTTGAATCCCATTTTTTATCGTATTATGCATAGTAAGTTGGTTCATTTGTTGAACGGCAATCACACCAACTTTCTCCCTTGTTTTTAATAAGCCGTTCATGATATCCAGAACTCCCGCGTTTTGAAGTTCATTCATAATATCCAATGTGTTTTTAATTGTTTCTTTGTTTTTTGCAATCAATGAAAGGATTTCTGACAAAGACTCAGTCTGTTCTTCTTCTGGGCTCATTGTTTTCTTTTCGATGTGTCTAATTGCTTTAGCCATCAATATCCCTCCCTTTCAACGACTTCATCAACTGGAGTAAAATCTCGACGGTTCCATTTCTTTTCCACTTCAACCCCAATATGTGGTTGTCTGTTTCCGAAGCGGTAATTTTCCTTTGGAAGTGGTGATTCACCTTCAGATTTAATTATTTCCATTTTTACATGCATTTCCTTGTAGTTTGGTGTATGAGTATGTTTATCGTAATAGCTACTTGTTAACTTGTTAACCGCTGATTCATCTTCTTGCGAGTGCATTGGAAAGTAAAGCTGATTGCCTTTAACATGACCGGTCACCCAAACTCTAACTTTAGCTTCACCATATGGGGAGGTAAGCTTGACAAGAGCTCCGGTCTTTATTCCTCTTTCCTTCGCTAGTTCTGGTGAAACCTCTAACCAAGGGTTAGGCACCTTTTTCTTAATACTTTCAACTCGGTAGGTCATATTTCCCTCATGAAAGTGTTCCAATATCCGTCCGTTATTTAGATGCAAATCATACTCATCACCTACTTCAAGAGGTGGAGTCCACTCAACCTGGAACAAACGAGCTTTTCCATCCGGAAACGCAAATTCTTTTTCATATAAAAGCGGTGAATCTGTTCCATCCGCCTGAACTGGCCAGATTTGGCTTTTCCAACCATCAAGTCGCTCATAGCTTACACCTGCAAAAAGCGGGGCAAGACTTGCTGCTTCCTTCATAATATCCCCAGGGTGTTCGTACTTCCAATTCGCTCCAAGAGCATTTGCGATTTCTTGAAAAATAACCCAGTCTGGCTTGCTTTCACCTAGTGGTTCTAAGACTTGATACAACCGTTGAATACGTCTTTCCGTATTCGTGAACGTACCTTCTTTTTCAAGGCTTGGTGAAGCTGGTAAAACTACATCAGCATACCGAGCTGTTTTCGATAAAAAGATATCTTGAACGACGAAGAAGTCTAATTTTTCAAATGCCGCTTCAACATGGTTAATATTCGAATCGACAAGACCCATTTCTTCACCAAAGAGATACATCGCTTTGACTTTTCCATCATGGATTGCTTCGACAATTTGGTGGTTATTTAAACCTGGCTTTTTCGGAAGCTCAGTTCCCCAAGCTTTTTCATAGCGAGAGCGTACTTTTTCATTTTCAATTGGCTCATAACCAGGAAGCCATGCAGGCATTGTTCCAAAGTCACATGCCCCTTGCACATTGTTGTGTCCGCGCAATGGATAGGCGCCAGTACCAGGCTTACCATAGTTACCTGTTACTAAAAGGAGATTAGAAATCGCTGTGCTTGTATCAGAACCACCTAGATGCTGGGTAACACCCATTGCCCAGAGGATACATACACTTTTAGCTTCATGGATCATTGTTGCTAATTCAATAAGCTGTTTTTTACTAATTCCCGTTTTTTCTTCTGCATATTCAATTGTGTATGGCTCTAAAGATGAGACGTAATCCTCGTATCCTTTCACACGATTTTCTAAAAATTCTTTCGCTTCCCAGCCTTGATCGATAATGTATTTCGTTATTGCTGACAACCACACTAAATCTGAGCCCGGATTTGGATGGATCTTAAAATCAGCCATTTCTGCAAGCTCATGCTCGCGAATATCAGCGATAACTAGCTTTTGACCATGTAGTTTATGAGCACGCTTAATTCTTGTCGCTAAAACCGGGTGAGATTCAGCTGGGTTAGCTCCTACGACAAAGACTAAGTCTGAACTCGCAATATCCTTAATCGTACCCGAATCACCACCATAGCCAACTGTTCTCAGCAGTCCAGCAGTAGCGGGTGATTGGCAGTAGCGAGAACAGTTGTCAATGTTATTTGTTTTAAAAATAGATCGTGCTAGTTTTTGAAACAGATAGTTCTCTTCATTGGTACATTTGGATGAAGCAATAAAGCCGAGTGAATTAGGGCCATGTTCTTCCATTGTATTCGTCAGCTTCGAGGCAATTAGATTAATTGCTTCTTCCCATGTCGATTCAACAAACATGTCACCTTGACGAATAAGCGGTTTCTTTAATCTATCCTCACTGTTAACAAAGTCCCAGCCCCATTTGCCCTTCACACAAGTAGAGATTCCATTGGCAGGAGCGTGTTCCCTGGGCTGTACCTTTAAAATCTCTCTACCTTTTGTCCAAATTTCAAAGCTACATCCAACTCCACAATATGTACAAACAGTTTTCGTTTTCTTAATTCTAGCTTCTCTCATTGTTGCTTCTATGTTAGAAATTGCAAAAATTCCATTATAACCTGGCTCAACTTCCTTGGTTATATCAATCATTGGCTCAAGAACATCCTTAGGTATTCCTGTCATATATCCCGCTTTTCCGAGCATTGATTTTTCCATCAATGCGTTACAAGGACAAACTGTTACACAATGTCCACACGATACGCATGACGACTCATTAATCGGTACATCTTGATCCCAAATAACTCTAGGTTTTTCCCGTTCCCAATCAATACTTAACACTTCACTTACTTGCACATCTTGACATGCTTCCACACACAACCCGCATAAAATACATTGATCAGGTTCATAGCGGTACATCGGATGTGAATTGTCAGGTGGATATGGTTTTGCCTCAAAGCGGTATTTCTGATGTTCAATGCCTAAATGTTCTGCAGTATTATGCACTTCACAGTTTCCGTTATTATTGTCACAAACAGTACAGTAAAGCTCATGATTTTTTAAAATTCGTGACATCGCCTCTAACTGTGCTGCTTTGGTTTTATCAGACAATGTTTCAATTTTCATTCCCGGTTCAGCTTTTGTCGCACAAGCTCTTTTTAGGTCACCATTAATCTCAACCATACATGTATCACATGTTTGGATAACCCCAATTCCTACCTGTGGCTGATACGAGCAAATTCCCGGGATATAAAGATCACTATGTTCTTTTGCGACTTCAAATACAGACGCACCAGGATGAGCCTCTACCACTTGTCCATTAATATGTATTGCAAAAGATTGTTGGTTCAACAAAGATAACCTCCTAACTTGAAGTTGCTGGTGTAAGTTTGTTATTCCCTTCTGCCCGCTGCCTCTTTATACCAGTTCGCATGATGTAGGAAACAATTAATGCAGATGCAAGTAGGGCTGCAAAAATATAGAACGTCGTATTATAGCTTTGTGTTGTTTCCCGAATATAAGCAACAACCATCGGACCAACAATACCTGCTGTTGACCAGGCAGTAAGTAAATACCCATGGATTGCTCCTAGTTGTTTTGTTCCAAATAAATCGCCAATAAAAGCTGGAAGTAAGGCAAATCCACCACCATACATTGTTAAGATTGCAAAAATAATAAACTGAAATATAAATACATTTGTAATATAAGGAAGCAATAAGAAGAAAAGAAGCTGGGTTGCAAAAAAGACCAGATAAACAGTAGACCGACCCAAATAATCGGAAAGTGTAGCCCATCCAATCCTTCCCCCTCCATTGAATAGCCCCATTAGACCGACCATTGAAGCAGCTGCGATTGTTGTCATTCCTACCTTTTCCTGTGCCATAGGAGAGGCAACGGATATCAGCATAATTCCAGCAGAGATATTTACTAACATCATCCACCACAGCATCCAAAAACGTCCTGTTTTAACCGCTTCATTTGCAGTCAATTGTGAAAGATCTTGTTTTACCGATTCTTTTCCAACAACTTGATTTTCCTTTATAGATGCTGGCTTCCATCCCTCTTGAGGTCTAACAATATAAGACGCACCTAACGACATAAGAACAAGATAGCTTGCTCCTAATATAAAAAAGGTAGTTGGTATTCCAACTATGTTCATTAGTTTTGCCGCAAGTGGCCCAGCAATAAGAGCACCGGCTCCAAACCCAAAAACAGCCATCCCTGTCGCAAGTCCTCGACGATCAGGAAACCATTTAACAAGTGTGGATACTGGGGCAATGTAACCAATTCCCAAGCCAATTCCACCGATTGCTCCATAGGTTAGATAAAATCCATATAAAGACCCAAAGTTTAGAGCAACTCCAGCTCCAATCATTCCAACGCTAAAGAAAATGGCTGCAACAAAAGCTGAAATCCTAGGACCTCGCTTTTCTACAAACTTTCCAAATATCGCAGTTGATAACCCTAAGAAAAAGATCGCAATTGTAAAAGAAAAGGCTACCTCAGTACTTCCCCAGCCATACGTATCTGAAAATGGTTTTTTAAATACGCTATAAGCATAAATTGAACCAATTGATAAATGAATGGCAATTGCACTTAACGCGATTAACCAACGATTCTTTTCTTTCATAACTCCCCCTCACTTCCATTATTTGTTTTAGTTCTCTTATATATCTCCTTTTAGTAAGAGGTTTATACAGTAACTCTCTCTTTCTAACTTACTATCTTTAAAAATGGTCAGATGGTATCCTCATAGGCGAGGAGCCGCATTTATACTTTTCAATGGAAGGTATATGGTATGAAGAGTATTGATCATCAACATTAACTCTTACTTACTATATAAAAAAAACGCAAGCGCCTTGTTCAGCCTTAGGCATAGCATAAGACGATTCTAGGTTATAGAAGGCGTTCTTTGCCTTCAATTTAGAATTGACTTATGACCTCGATGGGCTAGGCGCTGGCAGTCAAAAACGCGACGTCAATCGCCATGACTGCACTAGCACGTCCTGTGCGTCGGGGCTGGATTCAGAAACGCAAACTGAATCCTAGAATTATATAAATTCTGGTATTTAGATAAAGGACGATAAAAACGAGGAAGTTTCGTGAAGAGGAAAAACTTAAAAGACATTGAACACTTTTCGTTCAATGCCTTTCTTTATAATCTTGAATTTAATGGATCCGTTTCCATCGCAGATATTCTGAGATATCGTATTGATTCTCCGTTTGCAAATTTCAGATACCTATATTGATGTCTACTTTCCTTTCTTTACCTCATGTAGCCTGTCTGGAAAATTAGTAAACATCCCTGTTACTCCCCAGTCAATCAATTTGTTCATCGTTTCCTTGTCATTTACAGTATATGGGTGTATTTCAAGCCCACTGTTGACCACCTTTTGCACATATTCCTGGTTTAAATATGTATGGTTTGGCCCAACTCCAATGGCATATTCTTTAATGGCTGAAATTTCGACATCGGTAATTGCAGCATTGGCTTTATAGGAAAGCAATTGAACAAGCTTAACCGATGGATCGAGTTCGTTCATTGTTAACAAGCTAAGCGGACTAAAAGATTGAACAAGTAGCGACTTTTTGTTAATATCGTACTCATTTACTAGACGCAAAAGTTCTTTTTCCATACCAGGATAAACCTCTGGTGATTTAGTTTCGATATAATAGCTTGCGTTCTTGCCGAATTTTTGAAAAACCTCTTCGAGAGTAGGCACTTTTAATCCTAGATAGTCAGGATTAGCGTATTGTGGGTATTTTTCATTAAACCAGTTACCTGCATCCAGCTGCTTGATTTGATCGAGTGTAAAGTCTTTAACAAGGCCTGTCCCGTTTGTCGTCCGATCTAAGGCCTCATCGTGCATAGCAATTAACGTGCCGTCCTTTGTCATCTGCAAATCTATTTCAATATAGTCACCGTGCATTTTCTTGCCCATTTGGTAGGATGAAATTGTATGTTCTGGAGCATAACCAGAAGCACCGCGATGTGAAACATTTAGGATTTCCTTATGTTTTTCCTTTGCCATTGCTGTTCCCCCGCCTGCAGCAAAACCTATTCCAATTACAAGAGCACCAAGTGCTGACATCCATTTTTTATTCAATCTACTCATCTCCCATCTCTTAATTAACCACTCTTTAAAGATAGCAGTAGATTATTAATTTCCTTTTACACAAAGGTTAAGGTTGGGAACTACTAGATTACAAGAAAGTAAAAGTGTTACAGTTAAAAGTCAGATGAAAATCATTTACTAGTCAGCACGCATATAAAAATACTTACCATTTTCTCAATAAGATAAAAAAAATCATCCCCATTATACAGGAGGATGATTATAGTTTAGTAGGCTTTGTTAGGGTATGTTATATTCTTTGCAACTAATTGCACCAAAATCTTTATCGGCAATCGCAACAACTTAAGGTTAAAATTTTGATTAACTAGAATGAACCTTTAGTAACACATCTTCGTCGTCATTTTCGTCTAGTGCTTCTTGCTCTGCCTTTAATTTAGCAACTTTAGCTTGCTTATTTTTCGCAATTAATAAAACACCTGCAACGACTAATATCTCAAATCCATATTTGACAAAGCCGTTGGCAAAATAGGCTTCTAAGAATGGCTCTCCTACTATCATCTTCGAAGCAGTCCAAGCTAAGATAGCAGCACCTATTGTAACAATTACAGGGAAACGCTCGATCCATTTTAATATTAATGTACTACCCCACATCACAATTGGTATAGAAATTAACAGACCTAGCATGACTAGTGTAAAGTTCCCATGAGAAGCTCCGGCAACTGCTAAAACATTATCTAGACCCATTAATGCATCGGCTATAATAACGGTTCGAATAGCAGCCCAAAAGTTATCTCCAGCTTTAACATTTCCATGATCATTTTCATCGACAAGCAATTTGTACGCAATAATTACTAATAAAAGACCTCCAACTAAATGTAGACCTGGGATGTTTAGTAACCAAACAACTGCGAAGGTAGCTACCATTCGAATTGCAATGGCTCCTATAGCACCCCAAAAGATGACTTTCTTCTGCTGATGTGCTGGTAAGTTCCTTGCCGCAAGCCCGATTAGGATTGCATTATCACCTGCTAGCACTAAGTCAATAACAATGATAGTTAAAAGTGCTGTTAAAAATTCCGTTTCCATTAAAGTTCCTCCCTTTCTACTACTCTTAAAGAATCGAAAACCGTTGACCAAAAACAAAAAAAAGCGAGACCTTTGCCATAAATGGCAAAGGTCTCGCTAAGCACAGTACATGCCAACAAAGCCGATGGGTAGAAACCCATGTAATGACGACTTTGTTTCAGGATAAACCTGACGCTACTCCCCTTCACAGTGGAAGATTTTAAATTAAGTTTTTGGTACGAACGATGTTATGGCTTAATTGTACCCCGGATCAGGTTTTCTGTCTACCTATAAAATTCCTAAACTTTACTTTTTATCTAATATATGAGCATTTAATGATTCGTTCAAGTGGACCCGTTAGTTTCTAGGATCTACATAATCTGGATAATCCGTTATAATAGCGTCAACTCCCATTTCTAGCAGAAAGTCAGCAGACTCTTGACTTCGCACAGTCCATGATCCAATTTTCATATCAAGTGAATGTACTTGATTGACTAATTCTTTGGTTACAATACCATAGTTCGGGTTAAAGTAATCCGCATAAGCAGAAAAGTCTTGTAAGGCTTGCTTAGTTGTGTGTGCTCTAGAAGATGTTAGAACTCCAATTGGAGTTTTAGGGAGCAGATCATTCATTTTTTTCATAGATTCAAAGTTAAATGATTGAATAATGATTTTTTCATTTTGTGGCTTCTCAAGATGTTTTTCTTTTAATTCCTGGGCTACACTTTCTTCTATCCCCGGATAAAGCTCTGGTGCCTTTAATTCAATCAAAATACCAACTTTTCCATGATATCTATTTAATACCTCTTCAAACGTTGGGATTTTTTCTCCGCTAAATTGCTCTCCCTTCCAACTTCCTGCATCTAGGTTTTCGAGCTCTTCAAACGTTAAGTCGTTTACTTTCCCTGTACCGTCGGTTGTTCGGTCGACAGTCGTATCGTGAATGATGACTAATTCTCCATCTTTACTTCTTTGAACGTCAATTTCAATGTAGTCAGCTTTCATTTCTACGGCTTTATCAAATGCAGCAATCGTGTTTTCCGGTGCATATCCAGATGCACCGCGATGAGCTACATTATCAACCTTTCTTAGCTCACCTGTAGAATCTGTAGCAAATGTCTGATGAATTGGACTAAATAGGAATGTTAAAGCAATTCCAGCGCCAACTAATGCTTTCTTTTTCATTTTCATCATCTCTTCTTCATCTCCTACCCAAAATTTAAATACAAGTTCATTTTAGATAAGATATGTGTTCACAATATGTAGGTACGATTACAATTAAGTTAGGAATGGGTAAAGGAAGTTAGGAATATTTTCTTAATTGTCTTTACAACCTGATAAGTCAAAATTAAATAATAAAAAAATCTACTATTTCCGACAAAGATCTTCGCTAGATTGATTCTTCCTACCTTCTCTTGCTTAAGTTTTGTGAAGTAATTTAAGAAAATTCACCGATTATTATTACTGGCTACAACTCCTATAACCAATTTTATAAATAGTAGTAATTATGCATTTTATATTTAGATGTAGGTCTGATCGCCCGTAAAAGTGATTTGAATTTAATGTATACTTAATCCATATTATTTAGTGTGATAAACAAAACGAATGAAAGATAGGATTATTATCCTTTAAAAAATAGTTAATATTATGAACCTTATTTATTTTATGCAATTTATAACCGTTAACTTTCCTCCTTAATTTTATAAAGCTATGATTCATCTTAAGAAGTCTAATTATTCAAAACAGGGGATTTACATTGAAAAAAGCAAAGAACTGGTCTTCATTTATTTTAGGAAGCGTTTTAGCCTTAAGCTTAACTGCTTGTGGTTCTACTCAAACGTCAGAAAATGAAAGCGGTACCAAAGAGTCAAATTCAGCTTATCCTGAAAAACCTATCAAAATAACGGCTCCTTCTGGTGCTGGCAGTGGCCTCGATACAACAGCTCGTGCTCTAACGAAAGTCCTTTTAGGAGAGGAATTAGTATCTCAAACAATAACCGTTGAAAATAAACCTGGTGGGGGTCAAGCTGTTGGGGTAGCAGAATTTGTTTCTCAGGACTCAAAAGATCCCTATCAACTTTATCTCCCGTCTGTTCCACTTATCATTAATAATTTAAAGAAAGAGGGAAATAGTCCTTATTCGTACAATGATTTAACACCTCTTGCACAGTTAACTAAGGATTATGGAGCAATTGTTGTCCCAATTGATTCGAAATATAATGATTTAAAAACTCTTTTTGATGATTTAAAAGCAAACCCTGAGGAGATTACTCTTGCAGGTGGTTCAGCTCCAGGTTCACAGGATCATCTTGTTGCCATGTTACCTGCTGTAAAAGCAGGTGTCGATCCGAGCAAAATTAAATTTGTCTCTTATGATGGTGGCGGTGAGGCAATGACTGCGATATTAGGCGGAAATGCGGATGTACTCGCAACAGATATTTCCGGTACTGGTGAGTACCTTAAGGCAGGAAAAATTAAAGTTTTAGGCGTATCTTCACCTACTAGACTTTCAGGGGATTATAAAGATATTCCAACCTATGCTGAAGAAGGAATTGACGCGGAGTTTACAATTTGGCGTGGATTATTTGGACCAAAGGATATGCCCGATTATGCCGTTAAATACTGGGAAGAAAAATTAAAAGAACTTTCAGAAAGTCCTGAATGGCAAGAAGCCTTAAAGACAAACGGCTGGGAAAATGGCTATAAAAATGGAGAAGATTTTAAAGTATTCCTTAAAGAACAGGAAATCCTTATAGGTGAAATTCTTAGCTCTTTAGGCATGGAAAAATAATCCTGATTGGGGAGGTCACTTCTTCCCCAATTTTCATAGGTAGATGTGATTCATCATAATATAAGAAATAGTCTATACCTAAAATACTTAACATATAGGAGGTTATTTACTTGGATGATCATCAAATAAAAAAGGACGTTCAAAGACAATTTTCACAAAATGCTGAAAAATATGTCGCTAGTGAGTCACATGCAAAAGGTGATGATCTGTCTCTGATGGTTGATTGGCTTGACCCAAATCCAGATTGGATGGCCATAGATATTGCAACAGGTGGCGGTCATGTTACAAAGGCATTATCATCACATGTTAGTACGATTTTTGCTACTGATTTAACAAATCAAATGTTGGCAACAGCTAAGAAACACTTAGACTCCACTTGTAATAATGTATGGTATGTCCAAGCCGACGCTGAATCACTCCCTTTTTTAGATAGCACGTTTGACCTTGCAGTATGTCGTATTGCAGCACATCATTTTCCGAATCCTGAACTGTTTGTTCAAGAGGTTCATAGAGTTTTAAAGCCTGGTGGAAAGTTTTTATTGATCGATAATGTAGCACCAGATGATAAGGGTTTGGATCAATTTGTTAATACACTCGAAAAATTAAGAGATCCAAGCCACGGCCGAAGCTACACGATTAATGAATGGAAAAAATTGTTTCGTTCTTCAAGTTTTATAGAAGTACGGTCATCCAATCGAAAGAAAACGTATTCATTCCCTGTGTGGGTCAGCCGGACTGCAACAACTGAGGAACAAGTACAAGAAGTTCAAAATCATCTTTGCCTAGCTAATGATACAGTAAAGAACTATTTTGCTATTACAATTGAAGACGGTCAAATACTGTCTTTACATGTTGACGAGTTAATGATTCTATTGGAAAAATAAAAAACCACTCTGGGTGGTTTTTTATCTTTTTGGTCGATATCTTCTTTCAGGTCTCCCCACTGTTCCATAGATGACTTCCACATCGAACTCATTAGTTGCTACTAAGTATTCCATGTATCTTCTAACAGTTGAATGACTAGCACCAATCAATTGAGCCAATTCTTCATTATTTATGCTTTCTTCTCTTCCAGCCAATAAGGCTCGGACTTTTTTTAATGTATGCTTATCTATTCCTTTTGGTAAGGACTCACCCTCTACCAAAACACTTTTTTCAGTGGACTTGTTTCCGAGTCGAAAAAATTGATCGATTTCACCTTTATCGATAAATTTAATCGTTTTTAACTTTTGTTGTGATTGCTTATATTGTCTTAAAGTATCAAATAATTTATCAATGATAATAGGCTTGATTAAATAGCTAAATGCTCCTCCTCTCATTGCTTCACTCACTGTTTCAACATCATTAGCAGCAGTAATAAGAATCACATCCACTGAATGATTCTCCTTACGAATTTCACGTAATACCTCTAATCCATTCATATCAGGTAAAAATACATCAAGAAGGATAAGATCTGGTGTAATCACTCTCAATATCTCTAAAGCTTGTTTACCTGAAGTGGTAGACGCTACTACTTGAAAGCCGTCAAGCTTTTTCGTGAACTCTTCATATAGTTTGAGTGCAACCTCATCATCCTCTATAAGCATGACTGATATTGATTGTGTCATCTTTAAAGCTCCTTTCTACTTTCATACTTTCGGAATTACAATTGTAAATTTTGCTCCACCTAGTTCACTTTTTGACATATATATATGCCCGTTTAAAACATCTATTGAATCTTTAACAATGGCTAATCCAATGCCATGATTTTCTCCACTTTTTGTCGTATAGCCATCTGTAAAAACAATCTGTTGCAACTCGATATCAATACCGTATCCAGAATCCTCTATTTCAAAAATAAGGTCTTTACCAATATCGGTAAAAGAAATCTTGACCTTCCCGTTTATTCGATCCCTATCTCTAACTGCTTCCATTGCATTATCAATAATATTCCCTAATATTGTAACAAGTGATTTTGAGATTTCGGTCGAAGGAATGTCGATTAAATTACTTTCTTCATCAATTACTAATGAAACTCTTAACTCTTTTGAACGATTGATTTTTCCTAATAAGCAAGCAGCAATAAGAGGATCTTTTACAGAGGACATTAAAAAGTTAATAATATCCTGCCGTTCTCTTACTTCCCCGGAGATCATCTCGATCGCTCGGTCATATTGTTTAAGATTTAACAATCCATAGATTGTGTTTAACTTATTTAGGTACTCATGATTTTGGGCACGCATATTCTCAGATATTGTCTTGATTTTTGAAACTTCATTATTTATTTGTTCAATTTCAGAGATTGGACGAATCGTTAACACGACACCCTTTACCTTGTCTTCTTCAATGATTGGAGATGAATCCACAATATAAAGCTGATGTCCAAGGATAATATTCTGATTCACTAGCGTCATTTTGAAGCTAATGACTTCGTCTATTATCTTCCTCATACGAGAGTTCTCTATTGTGACCTCTTTCTCTCGGTAATGATTCTTTAACAGTTCTCTCGCCCTTTTATTCATCGAAGTAATTTGATAATAACTGTCTACAGTCACAATTGCATCACGTATTGCTTCTAATGTGGCTTCTTTTTCCTTAAACATAAATGAAATTTCTTCAGGTTCTAGGTTGAATATAAGGTTTTTCACCCGCCTTGCGATAAGAAAAGCACCCGCAACGCCTAGTAACAGGATAACCAAGGTGAGCTTCAAGACTGACGCTTTATTCTTTGCCACACTCTCTTTTACATCTTTGGTTAAAAAGCCAACAGAAGAAACACCAATTACATCACCTTTGCTATTAATAATGGGTGTCTTTGCCTTTATCGCATTTCCAGATATCCCTGTTCCCTCATAAATAATAGACTTACCTTCCTTAAGAACAGGTTCATTACTGGTACCCATCGTTTTACCAATGTTAATCGGGTTGTGATGTGAATATCTGATACCATCCCTATTCCCTATAACGACATATCCCGCCCCAGCTAATTCTCTTGTCATTTCTGCTATAGGTTGAATGGTTTTTGAAGGGTTTTGATCCTCAAATGCATGAATGATCTCTTCATTTTCAGCAATCAGTTTGGCAACAGTCATTGCTTGGTTTCCTAATGATTTTTCGGTTAGATCGTCAACCATACCTGTAAATAAAACGCTAACAAAAAATACACTACTAAAGATCATAATTGTTATAAGAAGGACAATCTGACTTAACAATTTCATTTTAATCTTTCTTTTAAAAAGGTACATAGTTGTCACCTCTACTTAATCGGATTCTACTATTTAAAAGAATTATACTTTTATATCAACCTATCCATACAAAACTCCCGCCAAATAAACAACCCCCGTCACCGTCACACTACTAAACAATGTCGAAAGGATGACAGCCTGTGCAGCGTACTCTGGATGATTATTATATTCTAATGCAAAAAGAGCACTATTCCTAGACGATGGAAACGAACTAGCAATTAATAACGCCTGTGCAGTTGTACCGTCCAATTTAAGTAGAGTAATAATAGTAAATGCTAGAATAGGAGATAGAATTAAACGACCGAATAAACTGAGGGTGAGTGGTAGTGAAAATTTCGTTATTTTTATAATAGCACTTTGTGCACCAAGTGTGATGAGTGCGATTGCTAGAAAGGAGTTTGAAATTGTTTCAATGGGTGTCCAGATAAAAAAAGGAATGGGAACTTCAAAGCGGTTTAGTAACAGCCCAATAATTAGTGCGTAAAGAATCGGTATCTTTAAAAACTCCTTAACCGCTTGCCATCCATTTGTTTTCACCGCAACAGAATTTATGAGTCCGTATGTATAGGTAAGAAGATTTTGAAAAATTAGCACGATCACTTGGATGGATAAACCGAGCGGATTGTCTTGAAAAACAAGTTGGCTAACTGGTAACCCAAAATTACCAGAGTTTTTCAGTACAACACTGTTTTTAAAGGTTGCTGAAATACCAGGCTCAAATCCGAATGCTTTTGAAGTCCCTGAACAAATAATCATCAAACAAAGGTTTTGCAGGAGCAGAAAGCCAATAACTGTTAAAAGTACATCTCCACTTATACTGCTTTGATAAATGTTTACAAAGCTAACGGCAGGAAGTAATAAAAACGTGCTTAATTTTGATAAGGTGTTCAAATCAAATAAGAATCTCCGATGAAGGAATGCACCTACTCCTATGAGCGCGAACACAGGAAAAATGACATTTAATAATATGAGATATAAAACTTCCATCTGCATGCTACTCCTCTTGTTTTATTCTAGAAAATGAAGAAGACTGCTACTCTAGCAGTCATCAGTCTCCTTCTCTCCTTAAGCTTCTTCATTAATAATGACATCTTTTCCTCTCATCGTTAAAATAATCGGGATAAGCATCCATAGTAATGCCGCCACTAAGAAAATAAGGGAAATTGGGTTTTGTAAGAAGATTAAAAAGTCTCCATTCGAAGTTGTTAATGCTCTTCTCATATTGTTTTCAATCATTGGACCTAATACTAGACCTAGAACAAGTGGTGCAACAGGATAATCGTTTTTAACTAATAAATAACCGACAACACCACAACCAATTAACAACATTAAATCAAATACGGTAAATTGCACGGCGTACACTCCAAAAATTGAAATAGCCACAATGATCGGAAGTAAGTATTTCTGAGGCGTTTCAATAATCTTCGCAAAGATTTTTACTAATGGTAAGTTTAAAATTAAAAGCATCAGATTGCCGATAAACATACTTGCAATTAGACCCCAGGCTACCTTAGGATGATCTGTAAATAAAAGTGGACCTGGCTGGACATTGTACATAATTAACGCACCCATTAAGATTGCCGTTGTCCCTGATCCTGGAATTCCAAGCGTTAATAATGGAATCATTGCGCCACCTGATGCTGCATTGTTTGCTGATTCAGGTGCAGCAACACCTTCGATGGCCCCTTTACCAAACTTACTTGGGTTTTTACTTATTTTTTTCTCCATAATATAAGAGAAAAAGGATGCCAATGTTGCGCCAGCCCCTGGAAGTACTCCAATGAAAAACCCTAGTAAAGATCCCCTAACAATCGGACCTGAGCTGGCTTTTAAGTCCTTCTTTGTTGGCAGGATTCTTCCTACTTTTGCAATCGTGCCGTCTGTCTGATCTTTCTCAAGTATCGTTTTAAATACTTCACCTAGAGCAAAAAGACCAACAGCGACAGTTAAAAACTCAATTCCAGAATACAGGACAGGTATTTCATACGTAAAACGTGCAACTCCTGAAACATTGTCCATCCCGATGGTTGCAACTAATAGCCCAACAACCGTCATAATCAATGCTTTTGTTCTCGACTTCCCTGCTAATCCACTTACTGCGCAAAGACCAAGTAACATCAATGAAAAATATTCTGCTGGACCGAATGATAAGGCCAAATTTGATAAAGGTTCTGCTAGTACTGCTAATCCTATTAAGGCGACAATTCCAGCAAAAAAAGAGCCGATTGCTGCAATCGAAAGGGCTGCACCAGCTCTTCCCTGTTTAGCCATTTGATAGCCATCTAACGCAGTTACAACAGAGGAGGATTCACCAGGAGTATTTAGTAGAATGGATGTTGTCGACCCTCCGTACATAGCACCGTAATAAACCCCAGCAAGTAATATGATTGAGCTAGCTGCAGCTGATTCAGGATCAAGCCCCGAAGTTAAACTTGCGGTAACAGGAATAAGTAAAGCAACACCACTCATTGGTCCAATCCCTGGCAAAACGCCTACTGCTGTTCCAATTATTACACCAACAAAGACGAACAATATATTATGCCATTGAAGTGCTGTAGCAAATCCTTGTAATAAAAACTGTAATGTATCCATATATCCGCCCCCTCGTTAAAACCAAATAGGTAATCCTGGTAGAGATCCTTCCAAAACGACAACAAACAAATAGTAAACCCCTAATGAAAAACTAGCCGAAATGATAAGGGACTTCCACAGTCCACCCTTTTCCATCACTTGAAAGCTTACGACTAAAAAGAAAAAGGTTGTTAAGATAAATCCTACTGTTTCAATGAAAAATGCATATAAAATAGCCGATATCAAGATAATGCTAAATTTCTTGTAATCTAATACCACTTTCCCTTTCTTATGGTCCATGTATTTAAACGTTTCATAGAAAAGCCTGAGGCTTAAAAGAATTAAAATTATCCCCAACATTAATGGGAAAATATTAGGTCCTACATTGCTTCCATAGGCACTTTCAGAAATTTTTCTGCTTTCTAAAACAAAAAATAGGCCAAGTAGTAAATAAAGAATGCTAGAATAGCGGTCAAATGTCTTGCTCATCCTCTTTAGTCCACCCCCGTTAATAGAATAGGAGAAGAATAAACAACTTCTCCTACAACAAATTAATCATTACTTCGACATGTCTAGTGCAGTTAGTAAATCTTTTATCACGTTATTTTGCTCTTCAAGAAACACCTTAAAATCTTCTGAGTTTTTATAATCACTTTCCCAGCCATTTGTTTTCAATTCTTCTTGCCATACTTCGTTTTCAGACATTTCTTTTAACGTTTTTTCCCAGTAAGCTAACTCATCTTCCTTCATTTCCTTTGGACCAAAAACACCACGCCAGATTGTAAATTCAGCATCAATTCCACTTTCTTTAAACGTAGGAACCTCCGCCAACTCTCCTTCTAAACGTTCAGTAGAACTAACTGCTAGCACTCGAACTTTACCCGACTTTACATACTCTCCAATTGTAGATGCATCTGTTGCGATCAAGTCAGCATTTCCTCCGAGTAACGCCGCAATTGCTTCACCGCCACCGTCATAAGAAACATATTTAACAGCTTTAGGATCGACACCGTATTTATAAGCTGGTAAAACCGCTACTAAATGATCCATCGAACCAGGTGCAGATCCTCCTGCTACCGTTACTTTTGTAGGGTCTGCTTTTATCGCGTCTAAAGCAGCCTTTAAATCTTTAAAAGGCGAATCCGCTTTTACGACAATCGCTCCGTAGTCACGAGTTAATTGTGCAAGAGGTGTTGTGTCTTTATATCCATAAGGACTGTTTCCTTCTTTTTTCTCATGGTTAATCAAGATTGGTGGTGAGTTTATGAGTAGTTTATATGGATTGTTTTTCTCTTGAGTTGCGTATTCAGCCATATAAACGGTTCCACCGCCACCCGGTTTATTTTCAACGGTCATTGTAGCATCAACTAATTTCGTTTCAGAAAGAACTTTCGCCAACGAACGAGCTGTTAAATCCCATCCTCCACCAGCACCTGAAGGAGCTACTAGACTAATAGGTTTCTCTGGATAATCGGAAGCGCTTTCATTTTCACCTGCAGTTTCTTCGTTTCCCCCACATGCCGCTAAAACTAAAATCAATACACCTATCAACATACCCATTAGTTGCTTTTTCATTTTGGTTCCCCCTTGAGATAATTTTCTTTTCACGTTACTAACTGTCAGTAATCCCTTTGGTCAACTGACACTAAGAACCTGATTAAGTTCTACTAAACATCAGAAGTTCGCTGATGGAAGTTGAACTATAAAAAAAGACAGCCTCGTAAGCGCTGTCTTAAAGTTAACAGAATATTTTATCTCTTGGAATCTTTCAGTCATAAGTTCAATAAACGTTAAAGAATTCATTTTGTTCATTAAATTTACAGATCAGTTCGGAAATATCTTCTCTCTGGTCGACCCACATTTCCATAGACTAAATCAGCGTAGACTTTTTTTTGTGAGATTAGATATTCCAAGTAACGTCTTGCTGTTGAACGGCTTACTCCAGACTCCTTACTCAATGTTTCTGCTGTTATCCCTAATTCATTAATTGTCGCTAAGTATTTAACAATTTTATTTAGTGTTAATGGATCAATACCCTTTGGTGAAGGATCTTCACTCACACTTTCTTCAGCTTTAACATTGGACCATAAGCTTTGAATATCAACTGCTGAAAGTGTATCGTTTATCTTGAATTTTTCTAGTTTTGTTCGGTAGTTTTCTAGACTGCTTTTAAATCGCTCAAAGGTAACGGGCTTTACAATATAGTCGGAAACCCCATTTCTGAGAGATTGGCTAACAATGTCTACCTCTGAAGACGCAGTAATCATAATAATATCAATATCCGGATGATGCTGGCGAATATATTTTACAAGCTCTGTCCCCAATATATCTGGTAAATAAACGTCGAGTAACACAAGTTGAGGTTGAATAAACTCAAGGAGCTCTTTCGCTTGTTCACCTGTAGTTGCGATTGCTAGTACTTCAAATCCTTCGACTTTTTTTGTAAATCTACTGTTTATTTCAGCGATTCGCGTATCGTCCTCAATAATGATTACCTCTATTTTGCTCACAGTTTAGCACCCCTTGTTTCCTTCGGTATGGCCACGATGAATAATGCACCATTAGATTCCCCTTTTTCAATGGCAATGCTACCTTCTAGCTCGGTTACTAATTCTTTTACACGCGATAATCCTAAGCCTCGATTCCCCCCCTCTTTTGTTGAAAAACCTCTTTCAAAAATGACAGCCAGCAACCCATCTTCTATTCCATCTCCCGAATCTTCTACTTCAATGAGAACGTCATTTCCTAGGTCTGTTATAAATAATCGAACCCACTTAATAGTACTCACTTGCTTTTCCGTTGATTCAAATGCATTAGTAATTAAGTTACCTAAAATGGATACGAAATAACTACGGTCAACATGCTGTGGCAACTCTTCTAAACTACTCTCTCGATCAAAAATAAATTCTATTTTTAATTCCTTAGCACGGTTATAAAAACCTATTAAAATGCCACCTAGCCACGGATCTTTTATTTTTTTCATAATAAACTGTACAAAGTCTTGATGATTTACCGTTTCCTCATGAATTAAGCTGAGTGCCTCCTCATTGGAACCTAATTGAATTAAACCCGATATTGTATAAAGTAGATTGTTAAATTCATGGGTTTGCGCTCTAAGGGCGTCCGTATATCGTTTTACTTGTGATAGCTCTTCTGTTAACTGTTCGATATCTGATTTTAATCGAAAGCTTGAAACAACTCCAATGACCTGTTCACCGTTTTTGACTGGTAAGCGGTTTGCGATAATTCGTTTGTTTCTAAGCACCATTTGTCGATCTAATTGTTTTTCACCTGTTTGAAGAACTTCTAGCATAGTCGTGGTCGGAATGATTTCAAGAACATGCTTACCAATCACTTCTTTCTCTGCACCCAGCGTAAGAATATCGTAGGCTGCTTGGTTCGCAATCACTATTTTCCCTTGATTGTTTACGACGAGTATTCCTTCTCGAACAGATTCAATCACAGCATTTCTCTCTGTATATAAGGTGATAATCTCTTCTGGTTCAAGTCCGAAAAGAATTCTTTTAATATTTTTCGCAAGTAAAATAGAGCCAAAAGAGCCTAACAAAAAGGCAAACAATGCAATCCAGATCAAGGGTTTTGTATATTCTGCAACTCTATGGTTAATATCGTCAATCGAAAACCCAACACTCACAACGCCGATAATTTCTCCACCAGGTGCTTTAATTGGCACCTTGCCACGCATAGATGGGCCAAGCGATCCAGTTGCTTTTGAAACATATGACTCTCCATATTCGAGTGCCCTGTTATTATCCCCACCCATCATTTTCTGACCGAGTCTCTCAGGCACAGGATGAGAATAACGAATCCCTTCTATATTACCAACGACAATGTATTTTGCGTCAATTTCCTTCCGCATTTTTTCAACAATTGGCTGAATGATTAGTGAAGGTTCCTCAGCTGAAAAAGCCTCCTGAATTTCTGGGATTAAAGACACCGTTGTTGCAACATGCAATGCTCTTTTCCCTAACTGCTGTTCAACTGTATTTGATAGAGTATGGTAATAAAAGAGACTACTCAATAAAACGATAAATAAGATCAGACTCACTGTGAAAATTGCAATTCGGTCTTGCAGCCTAAGTTTTTTAAATTTCCACATTGTTTTCCCTCTTAACCTGAAGTAGTGTTTAATTCTATGAATAGATACTATTTTAACAGAAAATTTTGTTAGCCATGATGAAATTTCCAATATTTAAGTTACCAAGCTAGATTCAAGAAGTAGGAGCTACAATAGCAGCAATTGGTCAAACAAATGAGGCATAGATAGAGAGGAAATTAAAAATACGTGCTGACATGCACAAAAAAACCATCAAGTAGCGACTTAATGCTTCTTTTGATGGGATTGTGCCATTACCCCCAAAAGCAAATTAAATTAGCAGTTTGTTTGTAGATGGTTATAAATGAAGGCCTTTACATAATCAATAAAAAAATAAAAAAATTTCGCATTTTTCCCCATATTTACTCAATTGGTAAAATAAAAGTAAAAACAGTCTTCCCATTAGAACTTTGCTTTAGAAATAGATTACCATGCTGAGCTTTTGCTAAAAGCAAACTATAAGGCAGTCCTAGACCAAGACCTCTTTCAACATGTTTTTTGTTGTCGCCGCGATAAAATCGTTCAAAAATAAATGTCTGCTCTTCTACAGCTATTCCATATCCATTATCTTTTACTTCAATTGTTACAAAGCGAGTCTCTTGGGAGAGTTCAATTGTAATTTCGCCTTTCTCCTTTTCTTTCACAGCATGTAAACTATTGTTTAAAAGGTTTATGATTATTTGCTGAATTCTTACCGCATCTCCAACTGCAAAAAGATCGTTTGCCATCGTACTCACCTGCAAGTTGATGTTTGATAACTGTGATAGATGGACAATTTCCCATTGATAGACAATCTCTTTTAGCATTCTAGCAACATTTATCTGTTCATTATTTACTTTAATTGAGCCTGCACTAAAACTATTAAAATCTAGTAAATCTTCTACCATGCTTTGTAGTCTCTTTGATTCTTTCAAAGACATTAGCAGAAACTCCTTTTTCCTTTCTTCAGAAACAACATCATCTTTAACAGCCTGAATCAAGGCGCTAACCGATGTTATTGGCGTTTTTAACTCATGAGTTACACCCGCTAATAACTGAGTTCTTAATGTCTCTAACTTTTTTAATCGTTGTGTCATTTCTTTAAACGAAACAATAAGTTGGTGTAGTTCCTTCTCTTGTACATTATCATTCAATTCAACATCGTAATTTCCCTTCATAAGTTCCTGTGCTGCACTAGCTACTTGTTCGATAGGCTTTGCTAATTCTTTTGAAAGCGAGTAGATGACAAGCCACCCTAGTATAGCCAAGCTAATCAGTAACAAGGCTAACAATTGATATTCTTCTTGATTGATATTTGTCAATTCATTAATAGGCTGAAAAATAACAACAGCTCCAATAACATCTTTTTCAAACTTTATTGGTGACATAACCGCGTATGCTGTTCGAGAATTTGTTAATTCTACCTTTTTCACTGTTAATTGCTCAGTGAGATCAAGAGACTTTAACAGCTGAACTTCGTCATCTTCTATATTTGGTCCGGGTCTTCGAGGATGCGGTGTTAATATGTCTCCATTACTGTTTTTTATATAGATGTGAAGAGGCTCACGAATATTAAGAAACTTTTCCCGTTCCTCTAAAATAAACGGTAATCTTGGGCCCATCATGATCTGACCAGTTTCCCCTACCGCTCGATCAGAGAGTTCTTGTGCAAGCAATTTTGTTAAATCTAGTTTTGTCTCGATCGTGCTGTGTCGAATCCATAAAAATGACGCTACACCAATAATAATGAGTCCTATCACCAACGTTATTAAATAGCGTTTTGTCCAATGGTATAATAATGGCGTTTTTACATGTTTTCTAGTGAATGAAAAACTGGTAACCCAAGCCCAGAAACGTTTTAATCTCGCCATCTGAAGTATCCCACCCACTTAATATTTTGCGAATTCTTTTAATCGCGAGGTCAACTGCACGGTCACTTCCATCATAATCATAGCCCCATACATTCTCGATGAGCTGTTCTCTTGTAAAGGTTCGATTAGGGTGCTCTACTAAGAAAAGAAAAAGAGAGAGATCCCTTGGTGTAAAATAGATCTCAATACCATTTAAAAATACTTGAAGAGATAAGAAGTTGATTTTTAGAGAGCCAAAGAATTTCACCTTTTCATTTTCTTGCAATTGTGGAGACCGCCTTAAGACAGCATTAACTCTAGCGACAACTTCCTCTGCTACAAACGGCTTTGTAATAAAATCATCTGCGCCACCACCAAAACCTTTTAATTTATGATCCGTATCTGACAGGGCAGTTAGCATGATTACAGGGCACGAGCTTTTGTCCCGAATTTGTTGCAATACATCCCATCCATTAAGTTTTGGCATCATAATATCCAATAAAATAAGGGAGGGTCGAACCTCTTCAACTTTTCGCAACGCTTCAAGCCCATCATAGGCATATGTGACATCATGTCCCTCTTTTTGTAAATAAGCTCCTAAAACCATTGAAATCGCTAGTTCATCTTCAACAATTAATATCTGTTTCATGTGATCGCCCTTTTGTTTTCATTATTTAATTATACATAAGAAAAGCGCAAGGCGCCCGCTTATCGGCGACAAGCATAAGACGTGCCGGCTGGAAGGTTGTTCTTTAACCTTCTGGACGGATTGGCTTATGACCTCGAGCCGATGGCGCCTGGAGCTAGACACAAAAACTAAGTACAAAAAACTTATACTTTCTTATCTTTGAACAAAAGCGCAAGCGCCTGAAACAGCCCCGACAAGCATAAGGCGATTCTAAATAGAAGGCGTTCTTTGCCTTCAATTTAGAATTGACTTATGACCTCGAGGCAGTCGAGAACGCGACGTCCTGTCGCTTCGACTGCACTAGCACGTCCTGTGCGTCGGGGCTAGGCGCTGGAGCTTGATTCAGAAACGCATACTGAGTCCTAGATTTATATAAATTCTGTTGTATGAAAAAAAGGACTAACTAGTCAGCCCTCCTATCATTAATATCTTAATGCATCTAATGGACGAAGATTTGCTGCTTTATTTGCTGGGAAAATGCCAAACACAACGCCAATCAATATGGAAAAACTAACAGCAATGGCTACTACCCACCATGATATAACGATGGCCATATCTAATACGATTGATAAGGCTTCAGCACTTCCAACTCCAATTAAAACACCAACTATTCCGCCAAGACCACTTAATACAGCCGCTTCTATTAAAAATTGTGTTAAAATATCTTTCTTTTTTGCACCAATTGCTTTTCTAATTCCAATTTCTCTTGTTCTTTCTGTTACAGAAACTAACATAATATTCATTATTCCAATTCCACCAACGAGTAGTGAGATACTAGCAATACCTGCTAGAAGAAGAGTCATTGTACTTGTAACCGAGGATAAGGCTTCAGCGATACTGGACTGATTACGTACAAAATAGTTGGATTCCTCACCACTGAATGCATTGTAAAGTTCTCGCTCGATTTTAGCCATTCCCAACTCAACTGTATCTTCAGAAGTCATCTTTATATCAGCAGATGAGATAATCGTTTGTTCAAAAAAACGTTGTGCTGTAGATAATGGGATAAGGGCCATATCGTCTACAGAGCCTTGTAACTCCTCTCCCTGTTCTGCAAGTACCCCAACTACCTTAAAAGATGTTCCATCCATTTTCACTTCATTCCCAACTGGACTTGTAAATCCAAATAACTCAGTCGCTAAATTAGATCCTAGTAAAATCACTTTATTTCGATTTGCTTCATCAATTTCCAAAATAAATCGACCCGCTTCTACTGTCGTATCTTTAACGTTCTCATAAGGAGCGGTCACACCTGTTATTGAAACACTATCAGAGCTAACAGTTCCGTAGTTAAGTGAGCCACTTCCTATAACGGTTGGAGAAACAGCTTCCACTTCTTCTAAATCTTCAAATGCGATGAGATCATCATAGTCAATGATTTCCTCACTAGCCGTGTTACCTGGTAGTGAAACAGAGACCATAGTTGTCCCTAAACCGGATACTTCTTTTGACACTGATTGTGACGCTCCTTGTCCTAGTGACACTAGGGCTATCACAGCTGATACACCTATAATAATACCAAGCATCGTTAGAAGGGAACGCAGTTTGTTACTTGTAATATTTTTCAATGCAATTTTTGTTGCTTGACCTATGTTCAATGGATTACAGCCTCCTTCCGCTCCGATATTTTACCATCTTGAATGGTAATCACACGTTTTGCTTGACCTGCAATCATTTTGTCATGAGTTATTAAAATAATCGTATGTCCCTGCTTATTTAAATTTTTTATTAAGTTCATCACTTCTAATCCAGTTTTACTATCTAACGCTCCCGTAGGTTCATCTGCAAGGAGAATCGGTGGATTTCCTGCAAGCGCACGAGCAATTGCCACACGCTGTTGCTGACCACCAGATAGTTCAGTAGGTCTGTGGCTTGCTCTGTCAGCTAGACCTACTTTCTTTAATGCACTGATAACAATTTCTTTTCGCTTACTCCCATTGTAACCACGATATATTAGCGGTAATTCTACATTTTCAAAGGCAGTATGCTTTGAAAGAAGATTAAAAGACTGAAAGATAAATCCAACCTTTGTATTTCTTACATCTGCTAGTTGACTATTCTTTAAAGTAAACACATTCTTACCATCTAGAAAATAGTCTCCAGAGTCTGGTACATCAAGACAGCCAATCATGTTCATAAGAGTTGACTTTCCAGACCCCGATGGCCCAATGATTGCGATAAAGTCTCCTCTATTTACTACGAAACTAACTTCATCAAGTGCTTTTACTGTTTCTCCACCCATCGTATATGATTTGCTCAAGTTCTTTATCTCAACAATTTTTTTATCTTCAATCATTGCCCATCTTCTCCTCCATTCCCACCTTGTCTCATTCCACCTTGTCTCATGTTTTCACCACCCGGCATACCTCCACCTGGGAAGCCACTATTTTGGAACATATTTCGCATATTTTCAGCATCATCACTGGAAGGAAGAGTTGGTAGAATGACTTCTTCTCCCTCCGTTAAACCGTTTGTAACTTCTGCTACATCTTCATTTTGAAGTCCCACTTCCACCGTTTTTTGCGTCATTTGAGGTTCATCGTTCTCTTCATCTGCTTTCGTTTCATCTTCTAGAGCTGCATTCTCTTCAACCGGAACTTGTACAAAATATTGATTTCCTTCCTTTTGAACAGCTTCAATTGGAACGGTCACAATGTTTTCTTTACTCTCCGTTGTTATTGTAGCCTCAGCTGTCATCCCTACTTTAATCCCTTTAGGATTCTCAATTTTGACATTAACAGCATATTTCGAAACACTGCTTTCTGACTCTTCATTGGCTTCTTTGGCTACACCTGTTACTGTCCCAGTGAATTCCTGATCGGGAAGAGCTGTTACCTCAATCTTTGCAGCTTGTCCTACTGCCACTTTAGAGATATCAAGTTCATCCACATTGACGATCATTTCTAAATTATTATAATTTGTTACCTCTACCATCTCGGTTCCCATCGCTACTGATTTATCTTCTTCAACACTTAGGGTTGTAACTTCACCAGAAAATGGTGCTTCAATTGAATCTATATCCTCTTCAAACGTTATTAATTCATCGCCTTCTTCAACCGTATCACCCTCTTCAATCAAAACCTCTTCAACTGTTGCATTGTCATTTGAACTAATGATTTCCTTATTAATAGAAGAAATACTTCCCGTTCCATTAACTGTAATAGCAATATTTCCAATCTCCGCAACTGCTGTCTGAGTTTCAATGACAGGTGTACTTGCGACCTCTCTTTTGTTTTTAATTAAACCGAATGCTGTAGCTGTAATCCCGACTACAAATACAAAAACAATTAAACCAATCGTCCATTTTTTCATTAATTTCTTCCTCTCCTGTTATCGTTATCTTTTTAGAAGTATCATTCACAAGGACTAGATTAAACTAGGAATATGTCAGGGAAATGTCAAAGAAAAAATTCTCGAAGAAATTAATGTAGGTTGTGATGAATTGTTTGGAGGGAAGTCATACTTTATTGACATAACACTAGATAAAAAACACGCTTCGCTAAAAGAATATTTTTAGCAAAGCGTGTTTTTCCTGTTAGATATTAAGATTATTCGTTCACTTGTATATTATTATTAAAGTGTTCACATCTTACCAAGCATCTGCTTAACCTCATCCATCAACTCACAAATCAGCTGTTTAGCCGAAATATTCCCTTTTTGCAGTCGAGTCGCTTGTCCCGCCCATAGTGACATGTAGTCAGGATTATTTTGCTTTGCCGCTGCTTTGCGAATGTCAGTTGTAAGTGTATTCTGACTAGGGAAAGGGAGAGGCTCAATTCCTAAATTCTCAAATTCCGAAATGAATTTATTTTTTATTCCCCTAGCTGGTCTACCTGAGAAGCTTTTGGTTATGACCGTGCTTTCTTCATTGCTTTGTAAGAGTGCATCTTTGTAAGCAGGGTGAATTCCCGATTCTTTACATGTAAGAAATTGCGTTCCCATTTGGACACCTTGTGCGCCAAGAGCCAGGCTTGCGACTATTCCTCTTGCATCCATAATTCCTCCGGCTGCGACGACTGGGACATTCACGTGGTCTACGACTTGAGGGACTAAAGAAAACGTACCGATATTTGCACCATTCGGGAATGTATTTATATCAAATGTACTTCTATGTCCTCCAGCATCACTACCTTGGGCGACAATTACGTCAGAGCCGGCTTGTTCTGCAAGGATCGCTTCGTTTACAGTAGTCACCATTGTTATCACTTTTATTCCTCTTTCTTTTGCTAGCTGCATTTTTTCAGTCGATAGATGGCCGAATGCAGTACTAATGATTGGAATTTTCTCATCTAGTAGTACTTGGAATTGTTCATCAAATAAACTTTCTGTTTTTATATTGGAGTTGCCATAGGTTATGTTAAGGTCTTGACGAAAAGAGTTAAGAGCGCTTTGAACTTCTCTTAAATTTGTTAAGTTATCATCCATAGTTGTGCAAAATAAGTTAACAGCAAACGGTTTATTTACACGTGATTTCACTTCTTTAATCGTTTTGCGTATATCTTCCGGTTTCATATAGGCAGCACCTAATGTCGCCAAACCCCCTGCCTCTGAAACACCTACTAGTAAATCAACAGTTGTAGCACCACCAGCCATACCAGCTTGGATAATTGGGTTTTCTATCTGTAATAAATGACATAGCTTTGATTCTAATATTCTAAGCATCCTATTCCCCTCCAAATTAAAACAGTGTGTTAATACTTTTAATTATGTTTAACACGTCTATTTTCCTTTATAAAAATCCCTGAAATTATAAAAGCAGCATTTCAAAATTGAAATGCTGCTTTTTCATATGAAGTTACACTGCCAATTTAGATGATTTTTCAACTTCAAGCTCAGCTGGTGGATGGAATTCATTTTCCATCTTCGAAACAACGACTGTTGCAACACCGTTTCCTATCAGGTTCGTGATGGCACGAGCTTCTGACATAAATCGGTCAACCCCTAATAATAAAGCCATACCTTCGACAGGAATCATTGGAAATGCTGCAAGAGTGGCTGCTAATGTAATAAAGCCTGAACCTGTTACACCTGCTGCTCCTTTAGAGGTTAACATTAAGACTGCTAACAGCGTTACCAGCTGCATAATTGTTAACTCAACGCCATACGCCTGGGCGATAAAGACGGCAGCCATCGACAGGTAGATAGAAGTTCCGTCTAAGTTAAATGAATAACCTGTTGGTACAACTAATCCTACGACCGATTTTGAACACCCGTAATTCTCTAGCTTTTGCATCAGCTTTGGAAGCGCTGATTCTGAAGATGAGGTACCTAACACTAAAAGTATTTCTTCTTTAATATAAGCGATAAACTTTGTGATGCTGAATCCGTAGTATTTTGCAATTGCACCTAATACTAAGAAGATAAAAAGAAACATTGTGATATAAACGGATCCCATTAATTTCCCTAGAGAAACTAATGACCCAATTCCAAAGTTACCGATTGTATAAGCCATTGCCCCGAAAGCTGCAATTGGTGAAACCTTCATAATCATGTTAACGATTGCAAAGAAAATATCGGTTAATTTCTGAAAGAGAGAAATAACGGGTGTTGCCTTTTCCCCTAATGAGGCAGTTGCAAGACCAAATAAAACCGCAAAGAATAAGATCGGCAGTAAATCCCCGCCTGCCATTGCCGCAACAGCATTTTCAGGAACAATACTCATAACAAACTCCATTAATCCATGCTCTGAATCTGCTGCCTGTTCAGTAAATTGTGAAACAGCTCCGCCATCAGCTGCACTTGTATTAAAACCAACACCAGGTTGAATTAGGGTAACTACGAGTATTCCAATTGCTAAAGCAAAGGTGGTGACAACCTCGAAGTATAGCAATGCTTTACCACCAATACGACCGACCTTTTTCAAATCTCCCATACTACCAATCCCGATGACAACCGTAAAGAATATAATTGGTGCGATGACCATTTTTATAAGCTTAATAAAGATGTCTGCTAATACTTTAAGCTGGGCACCAAACTCTGGAAAAACAAACCCTACTGCAATACCTAATATAATCGCCAAAACAACTTGAACAGTTAAGTTTTTAAAGTTAATTTTCATTTTACCAATCCCCTCTAACAACTTTATTGATACCGCTTTCATAAATGTTGTTAAATGTATATTAACTGATAATTAAGAACCTTTATATTTATGGTGATAATGGTCTTTTTGGTCTTTTTGGTCTTTTTGGTCAGTCCTTAGTAGCTTATCTCTTCAGGTCGGCTAGGTGATACCTTTTTGTTTTGCAGCCAGGCATGTTCTGTGCTCAGATTTTGATGTCCAAACGTTTCCACAGTTTAAAAAAGTTATAATCTCCTAAAAAGCGAAAAGTGAGACAGAATTATTCTGCCTCACTTTCTTTTAAGAGATTAGTCAGATGTTTATTAAACTTTGGACTAACCCAACTTTTATATGTTTCATATGCAGGTTGGAGTTTTTTTGACCACTCCACCTTCTCTTGATCTGAAAGATAATGGATCTTAATCGTTGATTTTTCTTTAATCTCGTTAAGCTGACCTTGATTTAATTGCTCGGACTCTTTTAATATCCACTGTGTTGTTTCATTCATCGCATCTTCTAAATCGGTTTGGACGTCGCTCGGTAGCTTATTCCAAAAATCCTTGTTCATTAATACAGTATATCCTAGAAAGCCATGATTACTAACTGTCATATAGTCCTGTCGTTCATATAAACGCTTTGAATAAATATTAGAAATTGTGTTTTCTTGTCCATCGAATTTATTTTCCTCGAGTGATTTATATACTTCATTAAATGGAACAACAATAGATTCCGCATTCAGTAGTTTAAATTGCTCCTCAATAATTCCACTTGGCATAATTCTAAACCTTTGCCCTTTAAAATCCTCGGGCTTTATCAATGGTTTTTGATTGCTTGTCATCTGTTTGAACCCGTTGCTCCAAAGTGCAAGTCCTTTTATTCCAGCTTGCTCATGAAGTGCTAAAAACTCAGCCCCGATAACCCCTGTAAATACATGGTTCACATCATTATAATCTTTAAATAGAAAAGGTAAATCAAAAAGTGCCCATTCTGGAGATTTCTTTGTCATTTTAGAAAAAGATGGTGCAATCATTTGAACATCATTTCTAGCTAAAGCTTCCATTTCTTCATCATCTGAGTATAGTGCACCATTAGGCCTAACTTCTACGGTCACACGCCCATCCGTTTTTTCATTTGCTAATTCAGCAAATTTTTGTGCGGCTAAACCTTTTGGAGTATTCTCAGCTACAACATGGCTGAACCTGATGACAATTTGATCCTTTAAACCAACTTGTTCATCATCATAATCCATTTTATTATTTCCCATAAAATCTTTAGCAATGAAGAATGTAAAGAATACTATTACGGCAACAGTTATGCTTGTTATAAAGAAAATTTTCATAGGGTTCACTTCTTTTTTTAATTTTTCTATTAGCTTTAGTGTAACACGGTGAGTTTTCACATGGTAAAATAAAAGTCATAATCGCTTAGGTCATGAGAGGAAGCAACATGTTGATTCGTTTTTCGATCCAAACTAAAATTACAGGGTTAATCTTTTTTATTGTTGGATTTTCACTCTTGCTAGCAGGAATGGTAATCATCGGAAACTTTATTAAGTCTCACGAAGATGACTTGAGGCAGCAATCACTTCTAACCGCTCGTACTGTAGCAGAGCTCCCTGAAGTTCAAAACAGTATGGAAGGAACTTCACAAGATCGTAAGGCAATTAATCAATTAGTCGAACCGATTCGAGTTATTCATAAAGCGGATTATATTGTGGTTTTAGATATGCATAAAGTGCGCCTGTCTCATCCAATTCCAAGTCTAATCGGTGAAATCTCTAGTGGGATTGATGAAAGCCCTGCTTTTGCCGAACATACGTATACTACAAGGGCAAAAGGTGAAGCTGGTACAGTTATTCGGACTTTTGTTCCAATTATAAATCAGGATCATCAACAAAACGGAGTTGTAATCGCTGGTTTTTTACTTCCTACCTTTTTTGAAATTCTCTCCGAATTAGGAACAGAAATAATACTAACAGCAGGTCTTTCCTTATTTTTCGGAGGTTGGGGAGCATGGATACTTGCTTCTCATATAAAAAAGGAAATGTTTGAACTTGAACCGCATGAGATTGCGAGACTACTCGTTGAGCGAACTGAAACGTTCAACGCCATGCATGAAGGTGTCATAGCTATTGATAAGGATGAGAGAATCACGATCTTTAATCAAAAGGCGAAAGAAATGATGGGTATTTCGGGTGATGTGATTGGAAAGAAAATTACAGCCATTATTCCTGATACTAGGTTACCTGAAATTTTATACTTAAAAAGTCCTATTTATAATAAAGAGCTTAAGGTACTCAATTTAGATATTCTAAGTAATCGGATTCCAATTAAAATAAAGCAGCAAACTGTAGGTGCTGTCGCTATTTTCCAGGACCGAACAGAAGTAAAGAAGCTTGCTGAAGAATTAACTGGAGTAAGGGCATTTGTAAGTGCGCTGCGCATTCAAAACCATGAGCATATGAATAAACTCCATACAATTGCAGGTCTTATCCAGTTAGGAAACAAAGACATGGCGCTTGACTATGTTTTTCAAATTGCAGATGAGCAGGAGGAGTTAACCCGATTTCTAGGCAAGAATATAAAAAGTGATAGTCTGTCAGGGTTGTTACTCAGCAAGGTAAGTCGGGGTAAAGAATTAGGGATCACTGTATCTATTGACCGTAATAGTAATCTAACATCTTTCCCCGCTCCTCTAGACCACCATGATTTTGTTATCATTATTGGGAATTTAATTGAAAATGCATTTGATTCTCTAAAAGACCTTGATTTTTCTGAAAAAGAAGTATATATCAGTATGGAGCAAAACTCAGAAGTTCTCTCCCTCCTTGTTGAGGATAATGGGTCCGGAATTACAAGTGAGCATATTCCAGCTATTTTTGAAGTGGGATTTTCTACAAAAGCAAACGATGTTCGGGGAATTGGGTTACATCTGGTTAAACAGATTGTTGAAAAAGCGAATGGAAGTATTGACATTCAAACTGAGCCTGGCAAAGGCACAAGCTTTATCATAACCTTTGATATGGATGAAAAAAGGGAATAAGTCAGATATCGTTCAGTAAGGGGTAAATAGATGAAAAATCAAAAGGTGAACGTTTTTCTTATTGAAGATGATCCAATGGTTCAACAGATCAACAAGCAATTTATTGAAAAAATTGAAGGATTTAAAATCATTGGATGTGCTTCAAATGGGAAGGAAGGTATCGAGTTTATTAAGAAACATCAACCGGATCTTGCTTTTATTGATATTTTCATGCCAGGGCAAGATGGAATTACGACAATGCAACAAATTCGTTCATTAGAATTAACAACTGATATTATCGCCATTACTGCAGCAAGCGATATTGAAACTGTTCGAACGGTTTTACAGTTAGGTGCCGTCGATTACATCATGAAGCCCTTTAAGTTCGAGCGAATAAAACAAGCACTTGAAAATTATCAAAACTATCATTCACATCTTCATAATAAGGAATCCATTTCTCAAAAAGAATTGGATCGTCTTTTTTCTCATAAAGGTGGTGCAGACACCGAAAACATTCCAAAAGGGTTAAATGCGTTAACTCTCAAGAAAATCAAACAATTCTTACAGGAACAGGAATCTGCGATATCTGCAGAAAAAGTAGCAAAAGGAGTAGGACTTGCAAGAGTCACAGCGAGGCGTTACTTAGAATATATGGAACAAGGTGGAATCGTAACGATTCAAATTGAATATGGTGCTATAGGTAGACCCGTTAATCGATATATCATTTCATAGGACCATCACTGCAGGGAGTTTGAATGCATACTATTTTTATTATTCCCTTACACTCTTATCTAGTCTATTTTTTTAGATTAATTAAGAGTTAAAAAATTAAGCTAGGAGCCTCTTTTAAGAAAACTCCTAGCTTGTTCGGACACATTAAATTCTATTCACAAACCACAATTTCTCTCAAAAACAGACTTTTCCTAGCGACACAACGATCAACAATCGCAAATCCAGCTTCTTCAATCATCTCATCAATCGTATCGATCGTAACGACAACTAGTTTATTCGTAATACGGCGTGCATGCTTCAGAATAGAAAGTTGCTCTTCTGGAGTAGCATGAGTATACAGATTATACGGCATATCAATAATGGCTACATCATACTTTTCCGTAACATCTGATATTGGACCCGTTGTTACGTCACCTTCTAATCCAAAATGAGCAATATTTTCTCTCGATCCGTCTGTGACGAGTGGATTTATATCACGTCCGACGATGTGAATCCCCATCGAGAGTGCTTCTACAAGAACAGTGCCAATTCCACAACAAGGATCGATTGCTTGAACTCCTTCTGGATTTGGGACAGCAATGTTGGAAACGGCTCTTGCAACACGTGTGCTAAGTGCAGTCGAATATTCGCGTGGTTTTTTTAGGTGGTGCAGCCAAATTGCTTCGCTTTTGCGGTATTTTCCGAAATACCATCGTCCTCCTAAGGTAACGATGCCGAACACAATGTCTGGATGATGTACATCAGCTTCTGCTTGGACACGCCAACCAATATCTCTCTCAATCTGACGTTGCTCTTGATAACCTATTTTTTCTGATTTTTCTAAGTCATTAATTTTAACGAAAATTACTTTAAACGTGGATTCATCCATCTCTATCTGATCTACTTGCTCGATAATATCTGTCAGGTTATCTCCTTCATAAATCACTTCAATCCGCTCTTTCATAAACGGACTCCTACTAGGGTCTATCTCAATTGAACTTTTTAGAATGTTTATGTGCGAGTCTTTTCCGAAAAACGAGCGCATCTCTAAGTGGCATAACGATCGTTCCTCCTCGCTACTTGCATAAGTATATATATATGCCGGCATCCGGCTATCTTTTTCCAAATGTATTCCCACCCTTTACAGCAACAAATTATTCTTCTTTTAGTACCTTATCTGGAATAGGAGAGAAAAGCAATTGGTTAGTAAGATAAATAAAGTCTAAGGAACGAACTTTTAGAAAAAAAAGCAAAAAAACAGTGCGATCCCGTTTAAGAATTGCACTGCAACGATAGGTGATTCTAAATAGAAGGTGTTTTTTGCCTTCAATTTAGAATCACCTTATGACCTCGAGGCAGTCAGAACGCGACGTCAATCGCCATGACTGCACTAGCACGTCCTGTGCGTCGGGGCTAGGCGCAGGACGTGCGAAACGCTTACTGTGTCTTAGAATTATATAGATTCTGATAGTATTACTAAAAGGCCCATTCTTTTGAATGGGCCTTCTTACTATGAATGAAATTTATGACCCGACTTTTCGGAGTTCTTGATGTTGCTCGGTTTCATTTGCAGCTTTTGATGCTTTTAGTCTTGCTATCAAAATGACGCCAGCGACCACAATAATTTCGAAGCCATATTTAACAAAATCATTTGCAAAGTAAGGTTTTAAAAATGGTTCTCCTACAATCATTTTAGAAGCAGTCCATGCTAATACTCCTGCACCAATCGTGATAATAATTGGAAAACGTTCAATCCATTTTAAAATTAATGTACTTCCCCACATGACGATTGGAATTGATATTAATAAGCCTAACACAACGAGAACAAAGCTTCCGTGTGCTGCACCAGCAACTGCTAGTACATTATCTAAGCCCATTAACGCATCAGCAATGATAATGGTTCGTATTGCTGCCCATAGGCTTTCACTCGGTTTTAAATCATGTTCATTTTCATCGGTAAGTAGCTTGTACGCAATCCAAACCAATAATACTCCACCAACTAATAGCAATCCAGGAACATTTAATAACCATACAACTGCTAAAGTGGCAATAATTCTTATAATAATGGCTCCTAGCGTACCCCAAAGGATAACCTTTTTCTGTTGAGCCTTTGGTAAGTTTCTAGCAGCTAGTCCAATTAAAATTGCATTATCACCTGCAAGCACCAAATCAATGACAACGATTGCCATGAGGGCAGATAAAAATTCGGTAGTCAGTATTTCCAAGTTTTTTCCTCCTTCATAGATCCACTAAAAGTAGAGGAACTATATTATAGATGCAAAATTAAATCGATCGATCATAGTAAAAGTTATGCCCTTTCTATTATAATTCTTTATTTAATAATATCTAGTATTCTAGATAAATTTTTATTTCCAGTGCCCTGAATAAAAAAGCATCTACGAATATTTTTCTCCAACTCTATAATGCAAAACACTTTTAACCTATTATATAAACTTCCTACGATTCAACCAGCAAAGCAGCATCCCAAGGTGGAATACTGCTTTGCTGGTTGAAATTTAATTAAAAAAGAATACTATATTCAAATTCCAATCCTCATCGATATCTCCTCTTTACGTTTCTCTAGAATCTTCAGGTGTTCCATCTCCATACTCACTGATCCAATTGTTGTTTGAGAATCTCCGTAAAAACCGTGAAAATCAGAACCACCTGTTTGGACAAGGTTATATGTCTCTGCAATCTCTCTTGCCTGGGCCTCATCTTGTTCGCTATGCAACGGATGCTTTACTTCAATTCCTTCTAGACCGATTTCTGCCCATTCCTTAGCAGCTTCAAAATTATTGAACTGTCCTGGGTGGGCTAAAACTGGAATACCACCTGCTACTCGAATGGCTCTAATTGCATCGATTGCATTAATATACTTAATGGGAACAAAGCCTATCCCTGGTTTTTGTGTCTCATTTCCGCGGAAAAATATTTTTTTATAAAGTTCACCATAAATTCGATCTGTATAACCTTTTTCAAGAAGTGCGTGCATAATATGCTGTTTATATACCCCTGTACCACCTTCTGCAAAGCTCTGCACTTTCTTCCATGTGATGTCATAGCCAGCAGCGATTAACTTTTTTACCATTTGATAAGATGCTTCATTTCTTTTTTCGACTAGTGGCTGACAAAGAACTTCAATCGCTTCATGCCCCGGTTTTATATAGAGCCCCAAAATATGGGCACGGGTATCATGTTTAAAATCGTATGCTGAAATTTCAATTCCAGGAATAACTGTAATTCCAAGTTCGTTCCCTAATTTAATTGCAGACTCTAACCCTAGTGTTGTGTCGTGATCTGTGATCGCAAGGTGACTCACTCTATTTTTTTTGGCGAGTAAAAGAACATCTTGGATCGTGTAAGAATTATCCGAAATTTTTGTATGACAGTGTAAATCTATTTTCATGTTATCAACTCCGTCATGAAGCTAACACCATGCCTTTTAAAATCTAATGAATCATAAAAAGCATGTGCCTCTTGTCTATTTTCATTACTCGAAAGCATTAACTTATAACATTTATTGTTAATCGCTAAGTTCATTGCCTCTTTCAGCATTTTCTTGCCAATTCCCATGTCTTTATATTCTGGGTGAACAACTACATTTTCTACTATGGCGAACTTTAATCCTCCATGACCGAAGTTATCGCAAATAATAAGTGAAAACGTCCCAATGATTACTTCATCATTAGCTGCACAATAGATTTTATAAAAAGGATAGTTACTGACTTTGTTATGCATTAGTTGTGCTTCTTCTATGGACAGGACGTTATCTTTGTCTAGTTCCTGCAAAAGTTTTAGATAGGTATCTAGTTCTCCAAACTTCAATTCGCTAATTTGCACTTTATCTAACTCCCAACCTTATCCATCAATAAACCTTGTGAAAGATTGTACTGCCGATCAACAACTGTTTCCATAAAATCAAGGTCATGAAAAATGCCGATCATGCTAGTGCCATTTGATTTCAATTGAAGAATCATTTCTTTTACGGATTGCTTTGAAGCATTGTCAAGTGATGCAGTGGGTTCGTCTAGCAAAAGTAATTTTGGCTTTTTTACCATCGCTTGTGCTAAGTTTAAACGAAGTTTTTCGCCTCCGCTAAATGTGCGAGGGAAGGAATCCCATAGAGAAGCCGGTAATCTAAAGTGAGCAAGAATTTGTCTAGCCTCTACACTCGCTTCTTCCGCTTTTCCACCCATTTCAATAATTGCATCCATAACCACTTCAAGTGCGGTTACTCGGGGCATCACGTTTAAAAATTGTGAAACATAGCCAATTTCTTTTTTTCGGACCGCTAGTATTTGACGGTCTGTTGCTGTTACTAAGTCAATCGGACCAAATTGTTCAGAACGATAGATAATTTTACCGCCTGAAGGAGTATAAGTGTGATAAATACTTTTTAAAATGGTCGATTTTCCAGCTCCACTTTTACCAGTTATACCAATGAATTCACCATCATGAAGATCAAAACTAATTCCATTGCAACCAACAATCTGTTTTTCTTGATCATGGTGCATGGTAAATGTTTTCTGTAAGTCTTCAACTCTTACTAACTCTTTCATCGTTTCCCACCTCTCTTAAGCTTTAGAATGCTTCTCTATAAAATTTTCTAGATTGTTAAGGTCATGGAAGTTTTCTTCTAATTTTTTTTTGTCCCAATTCCACCATTCAATCTGTAGAAGCTTTTCAGCAATCTCCTTTGGAAATCTCGGGCGAAGTGGCGCCGCAGGTACGCCTACAGCAATCATATAAGGAGGTACGTCTTTTGTTACAACTGCACCGGCACCAATTACAGCACCTGTCCCAATTGTTACACCCGGCATCACGATAGCCCCGTGCCCGATCCAAACATCATGACCAATTTTTACCTTGTGTTCTTTCCTCCAATTTAAAAATTCACTCTCATCCGCTTCACCAAACCCGTACTGAGCACTTCGATAAGTTGCATGATGCTGGGTGACTCTCCACATTGGATGGTTTCCTGGATTAATTCGAACATGTGAAGCAATCGAGCAGAATTTCCCAATTTCAGCATAAATAATTTGTGCATCACCAGCAGTGTAGCTATAATCGCCAAAACTAGTCTCTTCCATCAATGTGTTCGCACCAAGTTCAGTCCAAGCACCTAGGGAACAATTGTTTACAATCGATCGATCACGAATGGTAGCTTCTTCACTTAATTTTTTATTTTTCATGGATCTTTCTTACCTTAATGAAGTACAGATGCTGCAACTGGTGATTGATAATTCATTTGGCAAACAATATTACCATTCATGAAAACAGTGTGCAGCACAGGACGCATTTGATCCTCACTCACGATCAATAAGTCTGCTTTTTTTCCAACTTCAATTGAACCTACCTCATGATCAATTCTTAACGCTTTTGCTGGATTTAATGACACCATATTAATTGCTTCATAGATTGAATGACCGTGATGGTAGAGTTTAAATGCTGCATGTAACATGGAAGATGGGTAATAATCAGAACAAAAAATATCAACTGCTCCATTTTCAATTGCTTCCATAGCTGAGAGATTATTACTATGGGATTTGCCTAGCAATACGTTCGGTGCACCCATAACGACATATAAGCCCATTTCCTTTGCTTTTTTTGCTACAACAAGCTCAATCGGAAATTCACTAATTGAAGCGTTCAACTCTTTGACTAGTAAAAGCTTTTCAATTGTGTCATCATCATGTGAGGCAATTGGAATGTCGTGTAATGTCGCAAGCTCAGCTAAATTTTTCAAAACACTTGGTTCTAACTTTTGTTGTTTTAAGCTTTCTTCAATAATCTCAAGCGCTTCTTCTTCTGAGTAATGGCGATGCTCAATGAGAAGTTTTTTTTGAATTTCGATATCACGGAACTGCCCTTGTCCTGGAGTGTGATCCATGAAAGACAATTGATCTATTTTATTGGTCTCGATTAATCTTCGCACTTCAGGAACCGCACTCGTATTGGTAATTTCATAGCGAAGATGTGTTTTATGACGAATTAAATGTTGATGTTGAGATAAACGCTTAATATCTTCTATGACATTAATAACCGTTTGATTTTGTCTAATCCACTTTTTTGCATTCTCTTCCATTAACGACAACGAGTGATAAATAGTCGTGATTCCTTCGCCAACAAGTTTCTTTTCTAGCTCAAAAAAGGAAACCTCAATCGGAAACTTGCTGCTCGGCCTAGGTTCTAATTCAATTTCAATTGCATCACTGTGTGAGTCAACTAGACCAGGAAGAACCCATTTTCCTTCTGCATCAATATCGTCAAGTTCTATAGAAGTTGGTAGTCCCTCTTCGATCCCTACAATACGGTCATCTTCAATAATGATCGTTCCGTTATTGATAATTCGATCAGGGGTTACAATGTTCGCGTGATAGATTTTTTTTTGAAAGTTCATAGGAAAACACCTCTCATTTTGTAATGATTTTTCATACTAGACGCTATAATAATGAATGAACGAGCAATTGTGTATAAGGATGCTGCGGATCTTCTAAAATTTGATCGGTTAAACCTTGTTCAACCACTTTCCCCTGTCTCATCACCATCGTTCGGTCTGCTAACATCCGAATGACTCCTAAATCGTGTGAAACGACAATCATTGCAACATCCAGCTCACGTTGAATTTTTCTAATTAAATCTAACACTCTTGCTTGAACTGATAAATCCAGCCCTGTTGTCACTTCATCTAGTAATAGAATCGGCGGATTATTTGCCAGTGCTTTAGAAATTTGGACACGCTGCTGCATGCCTCCGCTGAAATTCTTCGGCAATTCATCCATACGTGAAAGAGGAATTTCTACATGCTCCAAAAGCTCTGAGGCACGGTTACGAATTTTACCAACATGATAGGTTCCTGATGCAATCAGCTTTTCAGCTACATTGCCACCACTAGAAAAATTCATTTTGAGACCCATCCATGGATTCTGGTAAACCATTCCCATTAAATGATTCCGGATGTATCTTTTTTGCTGTGCTGATTCTAAAAAGATATTGTTTTCACCGTTTTGATAGGTCGATATTGTTGCTGATCCAGTCGTAATCTCATCATCAAAATATAAACTTTTGACAAGAGAACTTTTACCAGAACCGCTTTCTCCTACAATTCCAAGTATTTCACCTTTATATAAATCTAGTTCAACATCGATACATGCCCAGACACTTCCACATTGTGGACAACGATTATCTTTGCCCTCTAACATGTCAGGTGTCTCGCAGCTAGAACACCCTTTACCGTACCGTTTGTTTAGATTTCTCACTTCAAGTAGGGGAAGTTCTTCTAATAATTGATTTGTAGCACTTATCATTAAGACAACTTCCTTTCCTCTTGCTTTGATGAACAATAACCTGTGTCAGAACATTGATAGAGCTTTTCACTTGTTTGTCCATCATAAATTTCATCAAGAAATGTATCTGAGCTATTACATAAGCGACATGACAAACCATCAAAGCTTTCCACTTCGAAGGGATGATCCTCGAATTCTAATGGTTTTACATTTGTATAAGGTGGGATGGCATAAATTTTCTTTTCACGGCCGGCCCCAAAGAGGTAAAGCCCATCTGCTTGATGAAGCTTTAATAAGTCATACCTAGGTATCGGGCTTGGGTTAAAAATATACCGTCCATTTGCCAAGCTCGGATAATCGGCTCCAATTGTGATTTTTCCGTATTTTACAATGTCCTCATATAATCGTAGCCACATGCTGCTGTAATCCATTTCAGCATGTAATCGTTTTGTTTCTTTTTCTTTTGCTTCCACTCTTCGTAAAGGCTCTGGCATCGGCACTTGAAGCACTAAAATTTGATCCTCTCTAAGTGGTTTTTCCGGGACGCGATGGCGTGTTTGAATGACCGATGCAGCTTCTGTATCCTCTGTTGACGGGACATTTGAGCAGTTTTCTACAAGCTTTTTAATACTCACTGCATTAACGCTGTCATCGTGACCCTGATCGATCACCTTCAAACAATCCTCTTCTCCTATTAAAGAGAGTGTTAATTGAAGTCCACCTGTCCCCCATCCTCTTCCGATCGGTAATTCCCTGGAAGCAAAAGGGACTTGGTATCCTGGAATGGCAACAGCTTTTAGTGTTGCTCTACGAATCTCTCTTTTTGACCCTTCGTCTAAAAAAGCGTAATTATAGGTTTGCTCAATTTGCTGTATCATGAACATCAGTCCTTTCACAAAAGGTTAGAATAGTTTAGAAAGTGCTAAATGAAACTTCTCTTTCTTGTTGATCCTCTTTTTTCTTCGTCTTGGCGTTTTCCTGTGCATGACGAATGCGATCCAACATTGATTGAAATGTAATATAGTGAGGTAACTTTAAATGAGAAACAAACCCATGTGCTTCGACAGTATCAATATGCAATAACACAAATTCTTCATCCTGCGTTGGTGTGTTGCCGACTGTTTCTAAGCTTCTCTCTAAAATCGCCATTGAAATTGCTTTAACCTCGTTTTGGCCAAATGTTAAGCCGTAGCCTAACATAAACTCAACGTCACCTTTTTCATTTTGCGTAAAGGAGTTAATCGTTTCTACCTCTGTTAACAGAACTTCACCAATATAGATAGAATCCTCTTCATCATCACTGAAAGGATAAGGAATATTTACCTCTGTATAGCCTACTCTTAACTCACCAATTGTTGGATGAACAACTCCGTATCCTCTCATGCTGCTGTAAGCCATCGCCGTCATTGCCCCGGTTTCACCCCTAGTTAGCATTTGGAGCCGAGCAGATCGCGATGCGGGAAAATTGATCTTTTCACGAGTAATGTCACATGGTTCAATATCCTCAACTTGACGGTTTGCTAGCAATCCTTGGTCGCGTAGGAGATTAGCAACCTTTTGAAAAGTGTTCACGCTTTCTAGATCATCTACTTCTACGTTTAGATCCTGAATGAGTTGTTGTATCGATTCATTCTCTTCTTTACGCAAATCAAAATTTAGTAATCGGTGTGTGTAGTCGTAAGTTGGTCCTAATAGTTGTCCCCCTGGTATATCTTTAAAAGATGATGAAATTCTACGAATGACCCGCATTTCGCCGGGTTCCACTGTCATTGAATAGTAATTTCTTGGTAATGTCGAACGGTAGGCTCTTAACAAAAATGCTGCTTCAGCAGGGTCACCTTCCGATTGCTTTAGTGCCAATGCCGCATATTCTGGGGCATAAAGTCCGCCTTCTCCCATCACACGATCTATTAATAAACGCATTTGACTTAGAATTTCTTCAGTTTGTAGAACGTTTTTCGCATCTTTTAGTCGGAACATTTGAACAAGCTTTTCGGCATGTTCAATCGCTTGCTGTCCACCAGTAACTGCAACATAACCCATTATGAACACTCACTTTCTATCAAAGTTGTTCTTGGAATCGCCATCACTTCTTCTGATTCGGCAACTAATATCAAATCCACTCCAAGTGGGTATTCTTTATTTGTAAATTCTCTCTCGGCAAACCATTTAGGTGATAATCCAGCAACGTAGCATTCCTTATTTCCATCAATTCCAGGTCCAGTAAGCTTCATTTTTATGCCGCTGTTAAAACTTTTTATGTTTATAATAAGTGTCGCGCTAGAATGAGGGTCCTCTAATGTTCCGTGATTGACTTTAGTCATTAGTTCATGAATTTCCTGATCGTCTAGCTGTTCTTGAATAAATATATAGGGAGCTTGTTCAACCTTTTCAAGGTGACTGAATGTTTTCCAATGAAGATACTGACTTACTTCATCTCGTTGATTAGAGATAACATGAAAACTCGCTTCTCGATCTACTAACGTATAGGCGATAGCTAGTAACCCAGGTGAGAACCCATGAACAGGTTCAATCATATGAATAGAGTCGGAGATGCTTTGAGTTTTCCCAGGTCTTGCCATACAATCTAATAGCTTTCGATAAATTTGTTGTGTTCCATGGACCATGTCAAACGTCTTATTATCAACTTTTGTCATTGTAATCCTCCATCGTGTTAAAGTTTACCTGTGAACGAGAAACTATCGCACTCTCCTTGAGATGTCTTTCTCGTATATTTAGTTCTTCTTGTTCAAGGGTTGAAATCCATGTTTTCGTAAATGGTAGTTCTGCGTTAAATGCAGCATCCACGACTGCAATTTGGTAGGATCTTTCTGGTTCTTCTCCCATTAGGACTCCTATCCCAAATGCACGTTGAATTGAAACTGTACATTCCGTAACCAGCACTTCGCCCATATGAAAGGGTTGCATTGAAACAGAATCACGTGCTTTCATCATGACCAAGCTCGTTTTTGGTGAACGTTCCATTTGGATCGACATTGTATCTTCTACTTGAGTTGAAAGATCTTTAAGAATGGTTGGGTTACCTTCTACTAAAATTTTTGTTAAGCGAGATTTTTTCATGTCTACTCCTTCCAATTTCTTCAATTTGAATGTTTTAAAAGTAAAAACCTCTTACTTGTTTATCCTTTAATGTAACGATATCTTATCGACAAGTTGCAAAGGTTAAGCTAGTGTAAAAAAGTGATAAGATTGCATTTACAATTGAATTTTTTTATACAAAAAAACGCCGAACGTATCGACGTTTTTAGAAGAACTATATTCCAACTTTCAAGTTGGTTCTTATTTTCGATGCAGTAATTTCAAGAAGAATGGCAATGGTTAGAATAAAATAAGTGATAACCCCTACCTCACGAAGATCGAGATAAAACGCACTCGCCATAAACATATCAAATCCGATACCGCCCGCTCCGGCGGCTGCACCCATCGCGATTGCGACTCCGAAGTTAATTTCAAATCGCAAAAAAGTCCAGGATACTAAATACGAAATTGAGGAAGGTAGTACCGCTTGAGTGACAATTTGCCACCAGTTCGCACCACTTCCTTTTAATGCTTCAATCACGCCTTCGTCCAGTTCTTCAAATGACTCAGAATATGCTTTTATTAAATAACCAACAGAATGGAATGTCATTCCTATGACTGCAGCAACACTACCCAGCCCAGCCGCTACCGCAAAAATCAATACCCATAGTACAGTTGGTACAGCCCTGATAAAAGCAACAAAGCCTTTAATCGTATTCGATACTCCTCTTGAAGATAAGTTTTGAGCAGCAAACAAGCCTAATATTAATGCAATGATCGCCCCGAATAAAGTTGTTAATACAGCTAATCCAAGTGTAATCATCACCTGATAGAAAGCTTCTCCAAACGTGAAATGTGAGAAGTGTGGTTCAAAAAACATCACTTTAAGGTTAAGAAGTGTAGCACCAATTCCATCAAATAAACTAATGTCTTTATAATCAAAGGTTAGAAATCCATAGAAAGACATCAGTATAAGGACTATTAAAGTTGTTCTAATAACTAGTGAAGCCTTAGTTAACGGCTTAATCTTTATTTTTTTTGACTGATTAAGAGGCAATCCTAAGCCTAATTTACCTGATTCAGCTCCCACTATAAAATCACCCTTCTAACATAATTTGAAAGATATTCAATTGTTAAAATAGATACGATGATTGTAAGAACAACCAAGCTTGCCGCATTATAATTTAAGCTTTTATAATACAAATCAAAAGAAAATCCAATTCCAGTTCCGGTTAAAATGCCGACTAGTGTGGCACTTCGAATGTTCGTTTCAACCATAAATAAAATCCAGCTTAAAATCTGTGGAATGCAAGAAGGAATCACCGAGTGCATAACGATTGAAAAATAACTAGCACCCGTTGCTCTTAAAGCCTCCACTGAGCTGCTGCCAACTTCATCAATCGTTTCCATAAATGCCCTTGTCAAAAAACCAAAGGATACAAAAAATAAAGCAAAATATCCTGTTAAAGCACTTTGTCCAAATGAAAAGAGTAAAATCATTGCCCATGCTGCAACATCAATATTACGAAATAAGGTCGCAATGCCTCTACAAGCTACACTAAAAAAACGATTGATTTTTGTTGTTTCAGATCCGAAGATTGCAAATAGTAGAGCAAAAAAGGCAGCAATTGTCGCTGATGCAATTGATATTAGTAGTGTCTCCTGTAACTTTTCCCAAATATTAGGTAGTTTTTCTAACGATTCCACATTGGGATAAAAGTTAGTAATTCCCCACTCGAATGCTTTGGGAATTGATGCAAAGCCCTTGGCAGCATCGTACTCGGTTATCATCATTGCACCATAAGTGATACCGATAAGTATTGCCACGAGTAAGATCGAATTTCTTCTTTTCTTTGCGAAAAAATCAGACTGCATTTCTTCCACCTACATTTACAATAAGTTCTTCCATTTGAGAACCATAAATGGTGCGTATTTCATTCTCTGTAATATGCTTCGGTGATCCGTTGTAAACGATTTTACCACCACTTACACCTATGATCCGATCCGAATACTTCAAGGCAACATCTACTTGATGTAAATTAATGAGAACAGTTATGCCCATTGATGAGGATATATTCCTAAGATGATCCATAATGACCATAGATGCCTTAGGGTCCAGTGATGCAATCGGTTCATCACATAACAACAACTTAGGCTCTTGAATTAATGCTCTTGCGATACCTACACGTTGTTTTTGTCCGCCACTTAACTGATCACATCGTTTGTAAACTTGTTCATCTAATCCCAATATAGATAAGATCTTTAGAGCGTGTTTTTTTTCTTCTTCACTATAAATACCTAACATTCCTGTTAATGTAGATTTATAGCCTAAGCGACCATGTAGGACATTTTCAATGACACTTAATCTATTTACTAAATTATAATGTTGAAAAATCATCCCAATTTTTGTTCTCAATCTTCTCAAGTTCTTTTTATTTAAGCTCATTACATTCACGTCATCAAAGATGATTTCTCCGCTACTTGCATCAATCATTCTGTTGATGCAACGAAGGAGAGTCGATTTTCCCGCTCCTGATGGACCAATAACGGAAACAAACTCTCCTTCGTTAACAGAGAAGTTAACATCAGATAACGCTACTGTATCATGACCATATTGTTTTGATACATTTTTTAAATCTAATAACGTTGTCATAGTTAACTCCTTTTTAAAGATTATTATTTAGATAATTCTCTGATTGGATTAAACCAAGCATCTTCTACTTCTAAGAAACGCTCATCATCAGTCTTCTTGAATAATCCACTAACCTCAGAGTCCTCAGGAACAAACAGTTTTTCATTGTTCGCCAGTTCATCAGATGTAAAAGCTTCAACAAGCGCAGTGCGTGTTTCCTCACTAACATTGTCCATGTTTACAGCAAACGGTGCGTTTAGTACTGGTGTTACAGAAATCACTTTGAATTCTTCACCAGTAACTGTGTTAAACGGTTCAGCTGCATCTTCCTTCACCTTGTAAACCGATCCTGCTTTGTTTTCTTCACCTTCCGCTACTTCAACATAGTTGTTTACACATGTGTCACAGAATGCTGCAATATCAGCCTTATCAGTTAAAAGATTGACTGCAGACCCTTGGTGAGAACCACCGTAAAGTACTTCACTAAAGAAATTTCCACCCTCAAGTAAGTCTTCTGCAGTTAAATCTTTGTATTCATCTTTTTTGTTGAAATAAGAGACAATTCCTTCTGATGGTACTTTAAATCCTGATGTTGAGCTGTTTGAAACAAATGAAAACTTTTTATCAACTATGTTATCGATAGAGAAATTTTCACCGTCTTTGTATTCATCTTCGTTCCCATTTTTTACAGCTAACCAGCTATGGTAAACAGCATCTTCAAGTGTTCCAGATGGTCCACTTGGCACAACCAAGGGTTGAACATTTTTATTTTTTGTGTTTGCTTCAATGTAGCCTTGCGCACCCATGAATGCCAAATCAGCATTTCCATTGGCAAGAGCTTCAATTGCAATAATATAGTCTGTTGTTGTTTGGTGTTCTACTGTTTTACCTGTTGCTTCTTCGACAACTCTTCCAATTTCTTCACGTGCATCTTTCAAATCTGCCCCAGATTCATTAGGATACCAAGCAATTGTAAGTGTCCCACCTTCTTCTGTTGCACCTGTTGTTTTTGTTTCTGCATCTGCTGTGCTTTCCCCTGTTGATGAATTACTTGTAGAAGAACAAGCTGCTAAAATTGAAAAGAAAGTTAATGTTAGAATGAATAGTAGTGCTTTTTTCATGTTCGATTTCCTCCTGTAAAATTAAGTTTTTTTCTTGAACAGAACTTTCAGATTGAACATTTTCAAATGCAAAGCTTTCACTAAATTAATCTGTATTTTTACAATTTTTTGTTCAGGTACAAGATGAATCAGCAACTAAAACAACTATTTCTATTAAACAGTTTATCTAATTACTAATTCGGAACAACACCCCCTTAAAATTCTACTAAACACTTATGCATATCTCCTCTTATACGAGCAACACTATATTCAATTGGTGAACCGCTAGGATGATTCATCACACTTTCAATTTGAACAATTGGGATACTCTCGGGTATCTCTAGCAGCTCTGAGTCTCTTAACATTGGTAAACTCGCTTGGAAGGTTGATCGGAAACGAATTGGTCGAAACTGATAATGTTCAAGCAAGATACTATATAGAGATTTAAATTCATTTAAGTATGCCTCTAAGAAGGGTACCTCTTTATCAGGCATCACAGTGGTTGTAATCGAAATTGGTTTTTCATCTACATACCTTAGTATCTCTAGCCTGTACACCATTTCATCTTCAGAGAGCTCTAAATTTACTCTCTCTTCTTCTGTTGGCCGTTCCTTCTTCCAATCAAGCAATTTACTTTTATGTTTTAAACCATTATTTTCCATATTTTCTGAAAAACGTGTCTTAGATGATAGTACATATTGAATAGGCCTTGTTAAGCTATTGACGTAACAACCCTTACCTTGTAAAGGTGTTACCCATCCTAAATTTGTCATTCGAGCAATTGCTTGTCTGACAGTATGACGATTTACTTGAAATTGACGACATAGTTCATTTTCTGACGGAATTTTTTCGTTTACGCCAAATGTTCCACTTCGAATATTTTTTATTAAATACTCAGCGATTTCCAGATGTTGAAGTGATTCTTCACGTACTTTAAACATTGGACCTCCCCTTTCGTCATGTTTCAACATACTAAATTTAACTTATTAACAAGTTGCTAGGATTAATCTAGTGTAAAAAACAGTTGATTTTTCGTAAAATTTTTCAGTGAATTTGTCATATTCTTAATAAAATTTACAATACTCCCACATTCTTTAGATATAGAATCTTAAATTGAACAGTCAATTTAAAATAAGCTAAGAGCATCAAAGAAGACCCTAGCTCAAACAAGCACAATTAAATCTGTGTTTTTGATGATTATATATTCTACGTCAGCATATACTAGAAGAGTCTCTCCTGAACATTCGCTTGTTGCGGGACACTTAACCAATGTACGGACAGGAGAGACGGGTGCCTGATTTTTAGGCACCACTTTTTATTTTCACCTGCCTGTAATTTTCATTAAATAATAAGGATAGACAAAGCCACTTATAATTTGCTTTGTCTATCCTTTTTAATGTAAAAGTGTAGGTGTGCAGGAAAAACCGGTTACTTAATCGTATATAGATAAAATATACATTCATATAAACCTTGGAGGACATGAGATGAGAAAGTGGTCAACTGAAATTAATATTCAAGCTCCTATTGAAGAAGTATGGGAATTGCTTAATGGAACCTTGGAGGATATGCAGAAGATCATGCCACAAGTAATTGAGAATACACCCATAAAAGAAACAGATGATATAGTTGGTAGCATTTATCGTCAGAAATACAAGGAAGGTAAGCGCATTCAAGAATACGAAGTCGAAACATTGGAATATCATGATACACCAGATAATAAAAGACTGAAAGTAGGATTTTCACTTGCAAACATGTTCGAAATCACAGCTCTCTACGAACTCAAAAAACTTGATGAGGACAACTTACTTTTCACGTATACAGCTACAAATCGAGCTTTAAAATGGTTTGTTAAGTTATTTTTAATTTTTGCAAGTGATAAAATAGTCGTTCAATTTGCTGAGAGAGTGAAACGTGTAGCAGAATCACAGGTATGAACAAATTGATATTTTGTTGAACAAACATCCATACTATCTCTAAACATTTTTATTGGAGGTATTCATATGGAAAAAATGCCTATGACGTCAATATCCAGTGGGATGAGTATGGCTGTGTTACCAGATGTATACTGTTTTTCTGTTCAAATCGTTAATGTGATTTTTCTTGGTAATCCAAGTGTATCAAATGAATTCACCTTAATTGATGCGGGTATGCCTGATTCACATGAAATGATTATTGAGGAAGCAAAAAAGCGGTTTGGTGAGGATTGTCGATTAAAAAGCATCATATTAACTCATGGTCACTTTGATCACGTCGGTGCTCTAGAAGGCCTTACTAATAAGTGGGATGTACCCGTTTATGCACATGTTTTAGAAGAACCCTATCTTACAGGTAAATCAGATTATCCACCACCTAATCCAGAAGTAGAAGGGCTCATTGCCAAGCTTTCACCAATGTTTCCACGCCACAGCATTGACATAGGCTCAAGGCTAGAGATTCTCCCAGCCGATGGAAGCATTCCAGCTTTAGAAGGATGGCGTTATATACATACACCCGGACATACTCCAGGACATATTTCTTTATTCAGAGAACTTGACCGAGCTTTAATCGCAGGTGATGCATTTGTAACCGTTGAGCAGGAATCACTTTATAAAGTCATGACACAAAAACAAGAAATAAGCGGACCACCTGCCTACTTTACATCCGATTGGCCAGCCGCTTCGGCATCAGTAAAAACACTTGCTGCTTTAAAGCCGCAAATAGCCGTAACTGGCCATGGACTCCCGATGGTCGATGAAGAATTAGAGACAAACTTGGAAAAACTTGCTAGAGATTTTGACCAATCAGAAATACCCGAGAATCGCAAATAACATGGAGTAGAACATCGGTGTCCCACCGCTGTTCTTTTTGATGAAGTCAGTAAATTCCCGTATGGCGATGGAAATAGGTAACAAACTGGTTTCTGATGGCTTATCTTACACAAATGAAGCAAACACAGCTTTTTCAAGAATTGATCAATCAATGAATGGTGTTTCGATTAGTATAAAAGAAGTTTCCATTTCTGTTGATGAATTAAATAACCTTAGCTCACAAATTGTTGAAGCAGTAGAACATGTTAAATCAATTTCCGAAAAAAGTTCACTCTCTAGCCAAGAAGTATCAGCAGGAACACAAGAAACGGTTGCAGACATAGAAGAAATTTCTTCCTCTGCTCAATCACTCTCGTCATTGGCCGAAGAATTACAATTCGTAGTGGCGAAATTTAAAATTAAAGAGTAAAAAAAAGCTACTTGAACTTCATGTTCGGTAGCTTTTTTTAATAATGTTTCTATCTCCTTGTTTTTACCCATAAACTGTAGGAATAACCTTTAGGAGGCTCATCATGATCATCATACAAAATGGGTATAACCTTCAGTCATCTTCGTTTACTGATCAACAAAATGAAATCATTCAGTTGATGAATCGCTATCAGGAAACCTATTCTTACACAAATCGTTCACAATTTCTTTTTGAATTAAAGCTACGGATGGAGTCGATACAAGCTGCAGAAGATCTTTACAAAAGTGGTGTGAAGTTTGCTACTTTTGCTACTTCGAGGTGCAATGAAAAACTATGGACATTGACCAGTCAAGGTGGATTTGTTATTCGTCAAGGGGTAAGTCCTTCAGACGCAATCAATGACATTTTTAATAACGGACAGCTCTATGCCTTTGAGTGTGCAACCTCAATCGTTATTGTTTACTACAAGGCTGTTCTTGAGTCGATAGATCTTAATCAATTTAATCGTTTGTATCAAGGAATGATTTTATATGATTGGCATTTTGACGACGACCTCTCGATTTATACAAGAAGAGGAAATGATTATTTACCAGGTGATTGCTTGTATTTTAAGAATCCCGATTTTAATCCCAAAACCCCACAATGGAGAGGCGAAAATGCAATTTATCTAGGTAATAACTTATTCTATGGACATGGGATTGGCATTAAGGACGCTGCAGGTATTATTGAATCCTTAAGTAAAAAAAGGAGGCCAGGAGCCACTGAATCACCCTTTTTACTGTCACAAGTGACTCGTTTAGACGCAAAATTTCTTTATAACTTCAGCCCAATGGACAATTTGCGAGTTCCTGCTTTTTTACAAGAGAATACGATCGTGACTCGAATTGGATCTAAGAGAATGTGGATTTAGAAATCAATTTCGGACTGGAAATTGAAAGTGTCACCCCTTTTATTTTCCAAATGCCTTCCGCCTCTTATACCAGTCGAAGCAATTCAAGTGTTTGTTTGCTTCTAATTCCATTGCAGCGAGATCCTGCCTTAAAACGATAGGGTCTCTTTCATCCCATCGTACATATCGAATAAAATAATAGTTTTTTATCGGAGCAAATACAACTACTGAGTGAGGAAATTGATCAAAGATAAAGTCAATATTCCCTCTTTTTTTAAAGGAGTAATTTAGGATTCGCATATCATCACCAATCTCATTACAATCTATGATTCTCTTTTCTCATTTTCTACCTTATTTTACTGTATTTCAATTCTTTAAAGGTTGGAAAGTTCTCCCTACTCTTCTATTCCTATTTTCATAGATTCTTAAACTTTTCTAGTTTTCAAGTATGAACCGTTTGCAGGTAGAGGGAATCGATATTGGTTGAAGAGTAGTGAAAACAGGAGGTCTTTTTTCTAATAGTCAGCGTTTGTCAACAATGATCTTGGTTAGTAGCGTAATCGTAACAGATAACACTGTATATGTTATTACCCAGACAAAAAACGTTTCATTAAAAAATAGTAAAGAAATGAAAGAGAAAACTACAAAGATAATAGCTGGTGGGACAACTACTTTTTTGGTCAGAAGATAGCCTATAACGGTGGCGAGGAAAACAAGCAAAGGAAAAATAGTGAAAATCATTAAAAATTCCATCATACACCTCATGTTTTATTTCTCTATATTTTACCCTTTCTTAGTTCCATACACAAAAGAAGGAACTGACCAGTTACTGGAAGTTCCTTCTTTTGTGTATGTTATCTCTTTAGGGCATTCTCCACATTTAGGATGATCTCATCTACATTCTCATAGCATGCTTCAAGCTTAAGCAATTTTCTAATAATCTGCTTTGTGTCATTTGTTAACGTTAATTCTTCCTCCCAGCTGCTTTCCTTTTTAGAGGATGGAGTGAACTTGGAATATAACAAAAAGAGAATGAAATGTCCTAATGCATAAAAGTCACTTTCCACTGATAAATCGCGAAATAATTGTTTTTCGAGTGAACCGGGTTTCTCTTTTGAAGTGGGGTTCTTTTTTTCATTTAAAAACTCAGAAAGACCAAGATCAATGATAAAAAGTTGGTCTTTTTTCAGCAAAATATTAGGAAGTCTTAGATCCCGATGAATCAGTTGATGATTATGCAGATACTTGACAATTTTCAAGACTTCTAATAGAAAATGCAAACTTTCTTTTTCATCGTAAATTTGGCCTTCACCTAGAATCAGTTCTTCGAAGTTCTTTCCTTCTATTAGTTCCATCATCAGAAACATCTTATCTTCCCATTGAACAAAGTCGAGACATTTAGGGATTGACGGGTGGCTCAGTGTCGATAGCGTTTCCGCTTCTTTTATAAAATCTTGTTTACTTGTTTTGTACTTTCTTTTTCTAAGTTGTTTGACAACAATGCGTTCAGACGTTTTTTTATCGACTGCATAATACGTCATTCCATAACTACCTTTACCAAGAAAGCCTGTGATTTGATAACGGTTTTCTATAACAAATCCACTTTTTAGGGGTCGTTCAAAAAATTCACTAAGGGTTTTTAGCATCCTTATTTATCAACTGCTGCTATAAGACTTTTTGAAAAAGCCGCTTGAACTATGCTTTTTTTTGTAATGTTTATGTCCATATTTAGATGGATGTCCGTAATGCTTTGATTTTTTGTAACCACTACTTGAATTATGATGGGATTTGCTACCTATTAAGCTTTTAATCATTTTTTTAAACATGTTTATTCCCCGTTTCTTTTTTCATTTTTTTAAACAAATAGGCACCTCTACCGTTAAATGGTAAGGTGCCTCTATACATAAAGGGGGCTTTACCATCATTGGCAAAGGTCTCGCTAACAACTTGTTTGTTGCCAAATAAAGCCGAGGATCAGATCCCGTAATGACGACTTTAGTGTAAAAGCTACTCCCCTTTGGAGTTATGAAAATTAAAATACTAACTTAAGTTTATCAAATAGGGTGACATTTTTCAAATAATACGCCGTGCACTTAGTTAAACACATATACCCTAGTTTCATAAGGCCTTAAGGTTACAGCTGTTACATGCTTATGTGGCTCAATATGATAATTACTCAGTACTAGTGCATCTAAAGAAAGTGGCAATTTACTGTACTGATAGTGTGCTGCTTTGTCGCTCATATTGCTTAATACTAATGCCTTTTTATCATCGAGCGTTCTAGTGTATGCGTAAATTTGTTTATCTTCTGCAAGAAGTAAATCATAATTTCCGTAAACAAACACTTGATGTTGCTTTCGAAGTATAATCATTTTCTTGTAAAAAGAATAAATAGAGTTTGGGTCTTGCATTTGCTTTTCTACATTAATATTTTTGTAGCTGTCGTTTTCACCAAACCATGGAGTTGCCGTTGAAAAACCACCATTTTTTTCTTCATTCCATTGCATTGGTGTCCGAGAATTGTCGCGACCTTTTGTCTGAATGATTCCCATGATTTCTTCGTGTGTACGGCCTTTTGCTGTTTCAATTTGGTAGAAATTTCTCATCGCTACATCATCATAGTCTTCAATTTTGTCAAAGTGTACATTTGTCATTCCAATTTCTTGACCCTGATAGATGAATGGAGTTCCCTGCATTAAGAAGTACATCGTCGCAAGAGCTTTTGCACTTTCAACAAGGAATTCTTTGTCATTCCCCCATGTAGAAACAGACCTTGGCTGATCATGGTTCTCGAGGAATAATGCATTCCATCCCGTACCTTCTAAGCCCTTTTGCCACTTCGTTAGCGTTTCCTTTAACTTAACAAGTTTTACAGAACCTTCTTTTCCTGTTTCCCATAATCCTAGATGCTCAAATTGGAAAATCATATTAAAGATCCCGTTGTCTTCTCCAACCCAATCCTCTGCTTGTTCAAGCTTTACACCGTTCGCTTCCCCAACTGTCATGATGTCATAACGCGCAAACGTTTGCGCTTTGAGCTCTGTTAAATAGTCCATAACTCCATCAACATTCATGTGATAATCAAACGATGACACGTAATCTAAGCCTTCTGGATTTGGTAGATCAGGAAATCCTTCTTTTTTCTTAATATGAGAAATCGCATCCACACGGAAGCCATCGATTCCTTTATCAAGCCACCAATTAATCATTCCGTAAACAGCTTCTCGCATATCTTCGTTTTCCCAATTAAGGTCAGGCTGCTTTGTCGCAAAGACATGCATATAATATTGGTTGGTTTTCTCGTCGTATTCCCAAGCTGAACCACTAAAGATACTTTCCCAGTTGCTTGGCTCTTTTCCATCTTTACTATCTTTCCAAATATACCAATCACGCTTAGGGTTTTCTTTTGATGAACGAGATTCAATAAACCATGGATGCTCGTCACTTGAATGATTCACAACTAGATCTAGTATAAGCTTCATGTCTCGTTTATGTACTTCACTCAATAACTCATCAAAGTCTTCCATGGAACCAAAGTCTTCCATAATATCTTGATAATCACTTATATCATAACCATTATCTATATTTGGTGATTTAAAGACTGGACAAATCCATATGACATCGATTCCAAGATCCTTCAAATAATCTAACTTCGAAATAATTCCGCGCAAGTCACCAATGCCATCACCATTAGAATCCATGAAGCTTCTCGGATAAATTTGGTAGGCAACCGCTTCTTTCCACCATACTTTATTCACTTTTTAACACTCCTTTATATGGTTAACCATTAATTATAACTTTTAGAAAATTATTCCAAGTATTCCCTTACATTATCGCTCCTGAGTATTATACTCTAAATTTGGTAAAAATTGAACATTTTCTTTTGGTGTTTGACCTACATCTTTAAAGCTTTAAAAGAGTGGGGCAAGCACCGTTTTTTATTATAGGATAAATTTGGCCATACTAGTCGATAGAGCAAGTGCGAGTTTGGATAAGTGGGTGATGATTTGAAGTTGACTGAGGATGAAAAGAAAGCGCTGAGTGTAGCGATTGATCGAATGAATGAAGGTCTTGATTCATTTATAGAGTTTTATAACGAGTCTGAAGAGGACAAACAGTTAATAGAATTTGCGGACGAAACAACAGCAGTTATTGAAAAAGCCGTTCAAATTTATGGAAAAGAGGAAGTAACCGCAAAGATTAATACGATTATTCGAGAAGTTCTTTCTTTTTTGCCGAATAAAAAGGACTGATATATATGATGAACAAAACGAACAAGATTCTTATTCAGTGGCTAAGCTGGCCAATTCATGTTCGAATAGCCTTAATTGTCATCTTGCTTATCCTTTTTTTTGGAGAACTCATTTCAGTTATAGAACCAAAGGAGTTTCCAACAGCGTTTGACGGCATCTGGTGGGCAATCGTAACTGTTTCAACTGTAGGATTTGGTGATTCTACACCCAAAACGCATGCGGGAAAATTAGTCGGAATGGTGACGATCTTAATAGGTGCAAGCTTTGCCGCTTCCTATTTTGCTATTTTATCAGCCGCTACTTTTCAAAAACAACAAGCCTATGTTGATGGTGAAATACCTTTTAAGCGGAAAAATCATGTCGTAATTATTGGTTGGAACGAAAAAGCACATGAAATGATTCAATCACTGCGAGCGGTTAAACCTTTTAAACAAATTGTTCTCATTGATCATTCTCTCAAAGAAGCACCATTAATGGAAAATGTTCATTTTATCCGTGGCAATCCAACAAATGATTTCACTTTACTAAAAGCTAACGTTAAAGAAGCAGATGCTGCGATTATCACGGCTGATCAGCATAAAAATGAACTAGATGCTGATATGCAATCAGTATTGGTTCTTCTTGCACTTAAGGGAATTAACCCCTCTCTGTATTGTGTGATTGAAATATTAACCGAGCATCAGGCCAATAATGCAAAACGAGCAGGTGCAGATGAAATCATTAAAACCTATCAGCTTACTAGCCACTTTATTATGAGTAGCTACCTTGCAAAAAATGGACTTTCTACTATCTATTCGAAGCTCAATCCTGCAACAGGTAATTCATTTCAAGTCCTTCCTGTTCCAGAAAATTTAGTGGGTAAAACATTCAAAGAGGCTAGCATTCACCTACTTGATCAGGAATCTATTCTTTTAGGTATAAAAAGAGAAGAGGAAGCGAAAATGAATCCGCCCCTCTCCTACGAAATCCTTGCTGGAGACTACTTAATTGTGTTTTCACATTAATCATCTACCAGAATAGCTTCAAGCTCTTTTACTAATGCCTTTCCGAGTTCAATATGCTCTTCAGGAAAGGTAGCGTCCTTGTCTTGTGGTTCTTGAAATTGATCAATTGATGCTGTGAAATTTCCAATGTGCACGTTGTCATCAAGTCCTATTTGATATTTATGCGCTAATAAAAACGGACGACCAATTTGCACACTTGTATTTTGAGAATCTAATTGGCCATCAACAGCTTTAAAGGGTACACGTAAAAATTGATAGCCCACTTCATCATCTATTTTATAATCAAACGAACCATGATCATAATCCCAATTCCCACCGATTGAGTAGCCTAAAGGCTTCATCTCTTTTTCTAAAAAGTACATCTTAAAAGACTGACCTTCCAACTTTGAAGGAATCTCGATCATACTAGGGCGACCTCCTTAAAATTCTCTTTTATCGTAGGTTTTCCCACGGATCCTTAAAACATGCTACCATTTTCTTCATGAAGAATTCCCACCCTTAAAACCGCAAAAAAAGGGAGCTCGCATCATATACGAGTCTCCCTTTTCTTTATTTTAAACGCTTCTCTAACTCAGCTTTAACCTCTTCGAATCCTGGTTTTCCAAGTAAGGCAAACATATTCACTTTATAAGCTTCAACTCCAGGTTGATCAAAAGGATTCACACCTAATAAGTATCCACTCATTGCACAAGCCTTTTCAAAGAAATACACAAGGTAACCAAATGTGTATTCATTCATTTCTGGAATGTTCAAAACTAAGTTTGGTACGCCGCCATCAGTATGGGCGAGCATTGTACCTTGGAATGCTTTTGTATTAACAAAATCCACTGATTTACCCGCTAAATAATTTAATCCATCTAAATCATTCGCTTCTTCTTCGATTATAATTTCATGACGAGATTTTTCAACTTTAATAATTGTTTCAAATAAATCACGACGTCCTTCTTGCACGTATTGACCCATTGAATGTAAATCAGTTGAAAAGTTTGCCGATGATGGGAAAATTCCTTTTTGATCTTTTCCTTCGCTCTCTCCGAATAACTGCTTCCACCACTCAGAGAAATATTGAAGGCCTGGCTCATAGTTAATCAGCATTTCAATTGTTTTCCCTTTGTTGTAAAGAACGTTTCGAACTGCTGCATATTGATATGCTGGGTTTTCATCTAGCTCTGATTTTGAAAAGTCCTCACTAGCGTCAGCTGCACCTTTCATCATCGCTTCAATGTCAACGCCAGAAACAGCAATCGGAAGCAAGCCAACAGCTGTTAGAACAGAGTAACGACCACCTACGTCATCAGGAATAATGAATGACTCATAGCCTTCTTCAGTTGCCAGTGTTTTTAATGCTCCACGCTCTTTATCTGTTGTAGCGTAGATACGCTTCTTCGCTTCTTCTTGTCCATATTTTTCTTCCAAAAGTTTACGGAAGAGACGAAATGCAAGTGCAGGTTCAGTTGTTGTACCTGATTTAGAAATCACGTTAATAGAAAAATCTTTTCCATCAATTAGCTCCTTCAAGTCTTGCATGTAAGTAGAACTGATATTATTTCCGACAAAAACCACCTGAGGAGTTTTGCGTTGTTCTTTTGATAATGCATTATAGAAAGAATGAGTTAACATCTCTATTGCCGCTCTAGCTCCTAAATATGAGCCACCAATTCCAACGACTAAAAGTACATCAGAATCAGATTTAATTTTTTCAGCACTTTTTTGAATGCGTGAAAATTCTTCTTTATCATATTCAGTTGGAAGATCCACCCATCCTAAATATTCACTACCTGCACCTGTTTTTTCATGAATTGAATGATGAGCAACTTTTACGAAGTCACGTAAGTATGTAAGTTCATGTTCACTAAAAAAAGATAAAGCACTAGAGTAATCAAAACGAACATGTGTCAAATCGTTTTCCTCCATTATTTTATAAGATTTATTTCTGCCTCTTTCACTTTATCTAAACTTAGACGCTAAATCAAGCAAGCCTTATTTTGTAAGCGTTATCACTTGTATTTTTTTTTTTACCTATGAGAAAGGTGAGCTGACAATCCTATCAGCTCACCGCTCTTTTTTTTACAATGACGCCCTTAAGATCGTTAGCACATCGTTTTTATTTAGCTTTTTAAAGTTACCAAATTCACCATTCGACATTGCTTTATCTGCGATTAGCTCTAGGTTTTCATCGTCGATGTTATAGTCGCTTAAACGACTTGGTGCGCCAATACTGCTCCAGAATTCGCTAAGCTTTTCGATTCCTTCGAGAGCAACATCTCGATCTTCCTTGCCTTTTGCTTCAACATTAAAAACTCGTACAGCTAATTGCTTAAAGCGACCGATGTTTTCATCTACCGTATGCTTCATCCAATTAGGGAAAATAATTGCAAGTCCACCTGCATGTGGAATATCATAAACAGCTGATACAGCGTGCTCGATATTGTGAGAAGCCCAGTCACCACGGTAGCCCATCTGAAGGGAGCCGTTTAATGCGATGGTACCGGAATATAAAATCGTTTCACGAAGCTCGTAATTTTCTAGGTCTTCAATTAATTTTGGAGCTGCTTCCATTACCGTCGTTAACACCGATTCACAGAATCGATCCTGTAATGGAGTATTCGTTGTATGGTGAAAGTATTGTTCGAAGACATGTGTCATCATGTCAACCATGCCATAGACTGTTTGATCTTGTGGCACTGTAAAAGTGTTAACAGGATCTAATATTGAAAACTGAGGGAATGTTAAAGCACTTCCCCAGCCGTATTTTTCTTTTGTTTCCCAGTTAGTGATTACAGAGCCGGAATTCATTTCAGACCCAGTTGCAGCCAATGTTAAAACCGTTCCGAATGGAAGTGCAGTTTCAGGGAAATGTTTGCGCGTGACAATGTCCCATGCATCTCCGTCATACTTAGCACCAGCAGCAATCGCTTTCGTACAGTCAATAACACTTCCACCACCAACTGCTAATAAAAAGTCGATGCCTTCGTTCTTACAAATTTCCACACCACGGTGAACAGTCGAAAGCCTTGGATTCGGCTCAACGCCCGCAAGCTCATACACTTGTGAATTCGTTTCATCTAGTGCAGCAATTACTTGGTCATAAAGACCGCTCCTTTTAATACTTCCGCCACCATAAACAAGTAAAACCTTTTGCCCGTATTTAGGCACCTCAGTTTTTAGCTGATCAATTTGCCCTTTACCGAAAATCAATTTTGTTGGGTTTTGATATGTAAATTTATCCATTATTTATCGCCTCCATACTTAGATTATGTACATTGCCGAAATTCTTGTAAAGAAAAGCGCTCTTAGTGATTTTTTTTATTGAATGAATATAATATGGACTTTTTAAGCAATCTAATAGATGTAGTGACACATACAAGGAGGTTACAACATGAGCTCAATTCAACGTATTGCACTAGTTCTAACAATAATCGGAGCTATAAACTGGGGTTTAATTGGTTTTTTCCAATTTGATTTAGTAGCAGCCATTTTCGGTGGCCAAGATTCAGCACTCTCACGGATCATTTATGGATTAGTTGGGATTGCCGGTCTAATTAATCTTGGTTTACTATTTAAACCATCAGAAGAAGTAGCTAGGGAACCGAGACCAGAGGCTCGTTAGTCATTATATTTAAAAAGCACTTTGCTAAATCGTTCTCTTCGATAAAGCAAGGTGTTTTTTTGTGTATTTTTTTCAATAATTAATGAAAACTTACTCAATTCAGTCTAAAATTCCACGAAAGTTGGGATGACTTTCAATAAATCACTCGCTTATAATGCACTATAAACGAATTGAAGGTTTCTATAAGCCGAATCGGAGGTTCTATAGGCCAATTTAGAAGTTCTATAAGCCAATCGACTCATTAAGACGCAATTCGACAACAATTCCTTTACCTTCCTTTCTTTTAACAAAAAAAGATGAGTCACAGTTTATCTGTGCTCATCCCTTTAATCAATTATTTCTTTACTTCTTCACGCTTTGATTGCTCGATCCACTCTTCTAACTTGTCTTTCAACGTGTTAAAGCCTTGTGGTGCTTGAGTCAATTCAGCTGCTTTCACAGTTGCTTGACGTTTTTTAGGCTTTCTTGGTGCTTCTTTCTTTTCTTCAACAGGTGCTTCTTCAGTCGCACGGATTGAAAGACTAATTTTTCCAGCTTTTTCGTCAACTGAAAGTACTTTTACTTGTACTTCTTCGCCTGATTTTAAATGTTCGTTCACATCTTTAACAAAACCGTGTGTGATTTCAGAAATGTGAACTAAACCTTGAGTTTCTTCGTCTAGTGCAACAAACGCACCATATGCTTGAATTCCTGTTACTTTACCTGTATGAATACTGCCTACTTCGTATTTGGTTGTCATGAAAAACACTCCTAATTTCTTATATTATACGTTCTCTTATACGCAATATAAAATTATACCACATGTTTAGCACTTTTTCAAAAAAAGGTTTTCATTATTTATTTATTCCCTTACTTACTACATATGAATCCTCTAAGGTATTATGCCCAAAAAAACAGCGAACAAGTTCACTGTTTATTGAAGTGGAGGATAGACAACTTTTGGAATCCCATTTTCATTTTTCATTTTAAACGTGACGGTTTCACTATTTTTCTTCGTGAGTACTTGGTCAATCTCTGACCCATCCTGATTAATATAGTCTGTTCTTAGTTTTACAACTTCATTTGAAAGCTGCTGGTAATTTTGTGGGGCCTGCTTTAATACTTCGATATAGTTTTCTCTAGATGTAACTTTTGAACCTTCTCCTTTATATAGCAGGCTATAAGCAGTGTCATAATCTCCAGTTTCTACTGCATACATATAAAATCTGGTTACCATTGTTTCAATTGAGTTACCAATCGTTGTTTGATCAAGAACACTTTCACCATTTTCCTTGAATTCAACATATTGTGCTTTCATATTAACAGTTAACGGCAAAAGGTATTTATCCATGCTCCTGGAATCACTTGGTTGAAATTGAGCAGGAATATCGATTGAATAACTACTTAATTCAGCATTATACATAAAGTTATTTGCTTCAATCTCTTGATAAAAATTGCCAATAATTTTAGCTGTTTCAGTATTTTTATGGTCCTTTATTATCTTCTCAAAGTTTTCTTTCACTTCTTGTTTTAGGCTTCCATCAAGATTTGAGACTGTGCTGTTAGGAATTCCGTTTAAATAGATTTCAATCCATCTTAGGTAGCGATCTTTAAAGATGTTAATATCCTTGAAATTAGGGTTTTCTGTCATGAATTCTTCGACCCTAATAATCCGTTCTCCGAGTTCTTCATGGGAAATTGATAAAGCAGCATCCATTGCAACTCTCTTTTCACCCTGAACTTGTAGATAAAGTATCATTTCTTCACTTAGAGAAGCTGCTAATTCTTCACTAAACCTTTGGTAATCAGGTTCAATTCCGATATCACCTTCACCCTCGTTGAAGAAAGAGTAACCACTCATTTTTAGTTCAGATACTAAATTTAGATAGTCTTCATCCTCACTAACGATATTGCCTTTCGATAAATCATCGACATGTTTCACGATATCTGTAACTCCAGCTTCTCTATAAGAACCATACCATCTTTCAAAGTATTGCTCATACATCATGTCTAGCTTTTCGAGATATGCTAAAAGCTCTTCATCACTAATTTTCTCGCCATTCCTCACTTTACTTTTTAACAGCTCGTACTCAACTTCAGGCATCGATACCCTTGCATCAATAATTTCTTTTACAATGCTTGAATAGTTTTCTAGCTCGACCTTTGTTGTATAATCTTTACGATTTTCCATTGTCTTAACCGCTTGCTTTGCTTCTTGGACAAATCCGTATTGTTCAACATCTTCCATAGCAAAAAGATTGTTAAGTTCGTCTACTTTCCGCTCATAATACCCTCGTATTTCGTAGTTCTTCTTTTCTATATCTTCTGCAGTTGTAGGTAGTTCCATTTCTTCTATCTGTTCTGGATTCGTTGGTTTACTTCCCTGTTGACCAATTAATTGAGTACCCAATACCCCTGCCAGTAAGAGTACTCCTACAAATGAAGCCACATAGGGCATGATTGTTCTCTTTTTCTTTGGTTTTTCCGTTTTCTTTATTTCATTTATTATTTTTTCAGGTGATGTCTTCGTAGGAATTTCATTATATGCACCTTTTAGCTTTTGTAAACGATCTTCTAATAACTTATCCTCCATGTTTTTCACCTTCTTTCTTCTCGTACTCTTCTAATAATTTTCGTAGCATGGTTTTTCCACGAAGAATTCTTGTTTTTACATTGGATAATGTGATCGACATAATATCAGCAATTTCATCATACTTTTTATCGTGAAAATAATAGAGTACAATCGGAACACGATATTTTTCGTCTAGTTTTTGAATACATAAATGGAGCGCTCGGTCTGCTTCACTCTGTAAAACATGTGCCTCCACGTTCGGATAATCATTTTGGGGCTCTTGTTGTATCTTAAACACTTTTCGAAAATTTGATTGACGTTTCCGAGCGTAATCGCGTGTTACGTTTAGGGTTATTTTATAAAGCCAGGTTGAGAATTTCGCTTTGGAAAATTGATCAAGAAAACGATACACTCGAATAAATACCTCTTGAGTAATATCTTCAATATCTTCTTGTCGATTTCCTAATTGATAAGCGAATTTCTCTACAACTGGAAAATGTGATTCAACAAGTTGATTAAATGCAGTCATATTGCCTTGCTTCGCTTTGCTTACTAATTCATCTTCGTTCATTGTGCTACCCTCCTTATCTAAAGCGCAAGCGGCTTGTTTAGAGGTAGAAAGGATAAGATCGCGATGTCCTGTCTGTCGCAACGCCTTTCTGACCTACATCCTGTAGTCCACAGGCACGTCCTGTGCGTTTGTGCTAGCCGCTGGAGCTGGCTCTAGAAATGCAAACTTTGTACAAATTTTTATACCTTTTCCAAGTCTGATCTCCTATGAAACACAATCCGAACCAAAATTGTTTCACTTTAAACAAATAATAGTCATGAAAGTGGTATAGGTAACAGTATTTGCTTTTTGTTTACGATATTGCAAAAATCATCAAAAATTAAGTTTAATGCCATAATCAACCGGGAATACTATTACCATTAAGGCTTTCTAGTATTCCCCCCTTTTGTTTTTGGACAAAACCTAAATGGTTTTGTCTTTTTTGTGGTGAATAGAAATAAAATCCAAAAAAAAGACGCCATGATCGTTTCCGATACTAGCGTCCATTTTTTTATAGCTTTTTAACGAACCGATCGATTCTTTTCAATGCTTCTTGTAATTGCTCTAATGAAGAAGCGTATGAGCATCTTATGTACCCTTCTCCACTTTCCCCGAACACACTTCCTGGAACGACGGCCACTTTTTCCTCTAGTAGCAATCTTTCCGCAAATTGTTCAGAGCTCAGACTTGTTGACTTGATCGAAGGAAATGCATAAAAAGCTCCTCCTGGCACGTGGCAGGTTAGCCCAATCTCATTCAGGGAGCCGACAAATAAATTTCTGCGTTGTCGGTAGCTTTTACGCATGTGATCCACATCTTCTAACCCATTTTTCAACGCTTCAATTGCGGCATATTGGGCCATTGTCGGTGCACACATCATCGCGTATTGATGGATCTTTAACATTGCTTGTGAAAATTCTTTACGCGCAGCAACATAGCCTAATCTCCACCCAGTCATTGCAAAGCCTTTTGAAAAACCAGAAACTAAGATGGTACGTTCTCGCATTCCTGCTATTGAAACAAAGCTAGCATATTCTTCATCATATGTAAGTTCAGCATAAATTTCATCTGAAATCACTAATAAATCATGTTTTTCGATAATCTCAGCTATCTTTTCTAACTCTTTCTTCTCCAAAACAGTTCCAGTTGGATTGTTTGGTGAACATAAAATTATCGCTTTTGTGTGCTCTGTAATTGCTTCTTCCAAAGCCTCTGGCTGCAGTTTAAATTCTTCTTCACCTCTTGTTGAAATTAAAACAGGAGTACCTCCCGCTAGCTCGACTAGTGGTGCATAGGATACAAAGCTTGGGTCAATCACGATCACTTCATCACCAGTATTAACAATGGCTCTTAGTGCAAGATCTATCGCTTGACTTGCACCAACTGTAACAAGAATTTCTTCATTTGCATCATAATGCGTTTTTGTTATTTTTCTTAAATAGTAGCTAATTTCGTTTCTTAATTCTAACAACCCGGCGTTTGCTGTATATGACGTAAAGCCTTGCTCAAGAGATAGAATACATGCTTCTCTAACACTCCATGAAGTGACAAAGTCTGGTTCACCCACACCTAACGAAATGACACCTTCCATGCTGGCAGCCAAATCAAAAAACTTTCGGATACCAGAAGGCTTAATACTTTTGACTGTATTTGAGAGGTAATAACTAGGTTCAATCATGGTGATACAACGATCCTCTTATCTTCGTCATCCTGCTCGAAGATCTTTCCATCATGTTTGTATTTTTTTAAAATAAAATGGGTTGTTGTTGATAAAACTGAATCTAACGTTGACAACTTTTCAGATACAAAATGAGCAATTTCGGACATGGAACGTCCTTCGATGACAACGGATAAATCATAGGCACCCGACATTAAATAAACAGACTTCACTTCCTTAAATCTGTATATTCTGCTTGCTATGTCATCAAACCCCACACCACGTTTTGGTGCTACTTTAACATCAATCATTGCTTTTACTCCTTCATGTCCATCCACTCGAAGCCAATTAACTGTTGTCATATAGTCTATAATAATCCGCTCACTTTCGAGCCTTTCAATGATCTCCCTTGTTCTATCCTCAGGTAATCCAATCATTTTTGCTACTTGATTAGGAGACAACCGGCTGTTCACTTCTAATATCTCCAAAATCTCAATTTCTTGATCGTTTAATTTCATTTCATCTCCCCCTCGTAATGGTTAATATTCTGATAATTATACCATGATTTTTAAAAACAAGAACCACTTACTCGAAGATTTAAACAAAAGAAAATCGGGTACATTTTACATGAGTGCTGATTTTAAATACGGAAATACTAAGATAAATTACTTATAAATTATGGAGTGAATGCTTATGGAAAAACCTCAACATTATCATAACACCATGAACATTCTTGGAATTAATATTCATTACGAAGTGTATGAAAAGGATTCTTCTAAGCCAACTATGGTGTTAGTTCATGGGTTTTTGTCGTCAACATTTTGTTATCGAAGAATTATTCCTCTTTTAGAAAATGAATTTCGAATTATTGCCATTGATCTTCCTCCGTTTGGGAAAACTGAAAAATCGACACAGTTTGTGTATTCTTATAGAAATATGGCAAAAGTTGTAATTGAACTACTTGAGAAGTTGCAAGTGAAGGACGCTGTTTTAGTTGGACATTCTATGGGTGGACAAGTCTCCTTATATGCTGCAAAGGAAAATCCCGAATTGTTTAAAAAGTCGGTCTTACTCTGCAGTTCAGGTTATATGAAACGTTCACACCCATCTCTCATTTTTGGATCATATGTACCTTATTTCTATTTATTCATCAAGCATTGGCTATCAAGTCAGGGGGTAAGGAAAAACTTATGCAACGTTGTTCATGATTGGTCATTAATAGATCAGGAAATGATGGATGGTTATTTAGAACCCTTTTATGATGATAAAATTTTCATGGCGCTAAGTCGGATGATTCGTGATCGTGAAGGGGATTTATCTCAAGAGGATTTAAAGAAAATCGAGACACCCAGTTTATTGATTTGGGGAGATGAAGATAAAATTGTTCCGGTTCATATTGGTGAACGATTGAGTAAGGATCTACCTAATTCGAGCTTTGTATCGTTTAAGAAAACGGGTCACCTTGTTCCCGAAGAACGCCCAGAACATGTTACAGAAAGAATATTGGATTTTTGTTTAGCTTAGACTTAAAACATAGTACATGGGAAAAGAGCAACCGCATTTCATTTGCGAGTTGCTCTTTTATAGTTCACATGAAGCTTCATTTTTTATTAAAAGTAATTTAGTTGCCATTTCCTCACATTTTTTTAAAGGAATTATCTCCTCGAAGGAGAACTCATAGATGGCTTGAATTTTTCTTGAAAGAGGTTTGATTTCATCTAAAGTGTGGACCGCCTGAAGCACGTCAACAGCTTCTGTCTCATAGCTTCCTTCTCCATAGCCAAGCGGATCCCATTTTAATAGCACATCGATGACTCTAATATTTACTTGTCTTTTTTCCATACCAATCACCTTTGTAAAGTACTTTTATCCTGTCATTGTATCATATTTAAAATAGGATACTTAAAATCAAGCTCGCGTATAAATAAATAAAGGATGTGTACTCATGAATCGATTTGATGCTTTAGTTGAACGGAAAATGACGAATTCAGTAAAATGGGACTTAACAAAAGAAATTTTTGGGTATGACGAGTTACTTCCAATGTGGGTGGCTGATATGGACTTTCCCTCTCCTGATGAAGTATTGAAGGCCCTTCATGAACGTGTGAACCACGGTGTATTTGGTTATACAATACCGTCAGAGTCGACTGGAAGAGCTATACAACAGTGGGTAAACCAACGTCATAACTGGAAGACAGACCCGAAGTCGTATGTTTATAGCTCTGGGGTTGTCGCTGCACTTAGTACCTCTGTTTTAGCTTATACGGAGCCAGGTGATCAAGTCGTTGTTCAGCCACCAGTCTATTATCCTTTTTTTGATACAGTTGAAAAAAATAATCGAGTAGTTCTAGGCAATGAGCTTTTACTTGAAAACGGACGCTATGAAATAGACTTTGATGATCTTGGTAAAAAATTAGCGGAAAAGAAAACAAAGCTTTTCTTCCTATGTAATCCACAAAATCCGAGTGGGCGTGTATGGAGAAGAGAGGAGTTAGAACGAATTGCGGAACTATGCATTAAGCATGACGTGCTAATCATATCTGACGAAATTCACTCTGATCTTCTTTTATTCGGAAACAAACACATCCCAATTGCCTATTTATCTGAGGAATTAGCACAAAGGTCTATAACGTGCATTTCTCCTAGTAAAACATTTAACATCGCAGGACTTCAAGCAGCCGCTATTATCATTCCGAACGATTCTCTACGTAGAAAGTATAACGAAATTCAATCAAGTCAAGGCTTTTTCACGTTAAATACGTTAGGAATTGTTGCAATGGAAGCGGCCTATTCATATGGTGAAGGCTGGCTGAATGAACTATTATCCTACCTTGAAGAAAATGTGACATTTCTAACAGCCTATTTACAAGAAAAGCTTCCTGCTGTAAAAGTTATGGTCCCTGAGTCTACCTATTTAGTTTGGCTTGATGCTAGCGGGCTTAACTTAGAAGACAATGAACTTAAGCGACTACTACTGCAAAAAGGAAAGCTTGCTTTAGAACAAGGTTCAAAGTATGGAAAAAATGGTGCGGGCTTTTTGCGTATGAATATAGCCTGCCCGCGCTCGACATTGGAAGAAGGACTAAAGCGGTTTGTGGTTGCCTTCTCATAGAATAATACTTCAATGTGAAGATCAAGGTTTTTTCTACAAAATTGATCTTCACTATTTTTTTCATATCTCTACGTTGTTTAGTATAATTTAATAGAAAATTCTAACTATTAATGGTATAATAGTCTCAAAATGTGATAAAAGGTGACAAAATATGGCGCTGATAAAGGACTTAATTTTACAAGTGACATTCATTCTATTTCCAATTTTTATTTATCAATCGCTATGGCTGAATCAATCACTTTCTTCAGTCCCAAAAACAAACAAACTATTAATTTATTTTCTATCTTCAGTTTCAGCAATTCTTTGTTTTACATACCCTCTTAATTTTTTTATTGTGGATGATATACCATTCACTCTTTTCGGTATCCCTCTGTTCATTAGCATTGTTTACGGTGGTTATTTAACAGGAACACTTGTCATCCTAACCACATTTCTATTCCGTCTATATGGAACAGATTTCGAAGCACTAAGTACACTACTCATTATTCCTTTATATGTTATCTTTCCATTCCTTCTCGTTAAGAAATGGTCTTCGTTTAAGAAATCCCAAAAATTTTTATGGGTCATTTTATTCGGAACGATCAAAACAGTGCTCGTGATTGTTGGATTAATTGCATTAAATAGCTTACAAATGGTGGCGTTTACATTCGAGAAACACCTATGGTTAGATTTTGCAGGAGGTGGAGCCTTTTTAATCCTCATTTTACTGCTTGCGGTATATGCAACGGAATACATAAAAGAAAATGCAATGCTCCGAACGCAAATAATTAAATCTGAAAAACTGTCAATTGTCAGCGAGCTTGCGGCAAGTGTTGCACATGAAGTTCGAAATCCATTAACAGTTGTAAGAGGATTTATTCAATTAATTGGGGATGAAGATGGGTATGATCATTTGAAAAAGAAGGAATACGTTAAATTGGTCTTGACCGAGCTCGATCGAGCACAAGAAATCATTACAGATTATTTAAATTTAGCAAGACATCAGTACTTCGCAAAAAAGAAGCTTAATATTTCGATTGTCCTTCATGAAGTGGCAAATTTAATGACCTCATATGCAAACTATAAAACGGTTACCATCTCTGCAGAAATTGAAGATAATTTGCACGTATACGGGGATGCAACTCGATTAAAACAAGTGTTTATTAATCTTGTGAAAAACTCTATTGAAGCAGTTCCAGAATTAGATGGAAATGTTGTGATTAAAGCATATGCTTCGCATGAGGTTATTCGAGTGAAAATAATTGATAATGGTATCGGAATGTCACCTGAACAAATTGTTCGATTAGGAGAGCCATATTTTACATTAAAGGAAAAAGGCACAGGACTAGGATTAACGGTTACGTTTTCTATTATAGAACACCATAATGGAACGATTCGCTTTCAAAGTGAGTTAACAAAAGGCACATCTGTTACAGTCTCTTTTCCCTTCTTCCGGGAAGAGGATAGTCACCAAATTGATTAATTATTGATAGACAAAAAGGCACAGGATACATTGTGCCTTTAATTCACTCTTCTTCAGGTTGAACTTCTTTTTTGTCTTCCCGCTTTGCTTCTTTTTCAGTTATTTCTCCACAAGCAATTCTTGGACCCGAATCACCAGAAGGCTGTGTCATTCCATCATCTTTTCCTTCTGTGATGATAATGGATGTCCCATCTGGTGGTAATAAAGAGTTTTTTTGTCCTTTAAGCATTGTGAGCTGCGGGGCCACCAATTCTGCTTCTACCATTCCACCATCAGAAATAATATTAGGAAGATCGCCGGCATGAGCTCCTTCTGGGTGTAACAATCCGTGCTTTTTCGCGTCTGGGTTAAAATGATTCCCTGCTGATTTAAAATCTGGTGCCTCGCAGCTTCCCTTTTCATGAATTGCTAATCCGTGCTCTCCAGGAGGTAGACCCTCAAGCATTACCTCGAGCTTTACACCCTCTGCTTGCTCAGAAACACTTATTGTTCCTAATGAATCACCATTCACATTAAACATCTCCACATCCATCTTTGTTGGAGCCTCTTCCATGCAACCAGTTAAAATGAACGGAACGATAACTAATAAATACATTCTTTTTTTCATGATAACCTCCGATTGACCATTAACTATTGACTAGGATTTGTTAAATGGAGAGAATTATACATCATTCAATGGTTGGATAACTTTTAGGTTTTAACAATGGTACAATTCATTTATGGATTCTAATTTATTGAACAATGCATTGCACCTTTATAAATTTAATACACTGGAACTAAAAGGAGGCAATAATTATGGGTATTCCAAAACCACTCGTTCAATTAAATCAACTATTTATTATCGTTAGCATTTTACTCTCACTGATCTTTTCGAAATGGATATTATTGATTCCTCTTATTGTCGGGGTCGTCACTCTCCTGACTAAACAAAATGTTGTTATCTTAATTGGAAAGGTGTTTTTAAAGAAACCACTTGCTAACTATCAGCTAGAGGACAAAGAACAACAATTATTTAATCAATGGATCGCAACAATCTGTTTAGCTATTTCTCTGTTGTTCTTTTCATTAAACTATATAGTATTAGGCTATGCCTTTAGCATCATGGTAATTTTAGCAGCAGGAATAGCGTTGATGGGCTTTTGTATTGGTTGTTTTATTCGATATCGTTATCTGATGTGGAACCATAAACGAAAGCAGGGCTAACTTATAGGAGTTAAGTTTGAAAATAAGAACCAAAATAAACCGATCGTTTCTGCTTTCTTTTCTTTAAAAATGTGAAAAAGTCAACCATTAGATTGACTTTTTCTTTATTCCTTATTCACTTTTTCACTATTTATACGTTGTGCAAGCTTGTCAGACTCTTCTTGCTCTTTTTTAGATAGTTTTACTATGAATTTAAATGCAAAAAAAGCACCGAGTGCAAAAATAAGCATGGTAATACCAGCCGGGATGTATTCAGTCTTATCTTCAGGAAAATATAAAAACAACCCAATTACGCTTAACCATTCGTACATGGTTTCACAACCTTTCTTTCTCCCCTCATACTATAGCAAGTTTCTAATACTTTCTCTAGTTCTTGCGCTATTTCTTCACGAGATTGTCAAACCGATCGACAACACCCTCTTTTCGGCAAAAAAGTAGATTCGTGGTAAAATAGACTAAAGCGATTCCTTCACAATACTTGAAAGGGTGAATACGATGGAAGAATGGAAAATAGGTGACATTGTAACTGGTATTTATAAAACGGGTAAGTATGTAGGTGAAATTACTGATATTCGACCGATGCATTATTTAGTAAAGGTTAAGGCAGTGCTCAAACATCCACAGCAAGGAGATCTTCACAACCCTAAAGATAGTGATGTTCCACTTTTTCACGAACGAAGAGCTCTGGCTTTTAATGAACAAACGAATATCCCAAAACAAATGGTACGACCATTTTTAGATGAAATCCCTGATTATACTGAGTCCTTAAAACGGTCACTTTCACTTGTAAAAGAAGATCTTGACACAAAAGAAGACAACTGGTCAAAAAGATCGTTAGTTAACATTATTCAATTGGAGCAAGAGTACTTCAAGTTCTAAAACAAAAACCAAATCACTTTTATGGAGTGATTTGGCTTTATGTGGCATATTTGTTCAATACTTTTGATAAATCAATTCTTTCTCCGATTGTTGTGGGGCGTGGCCTTGCTAAGTAGCGTTTATCTTGTTCAACGAGCTTAAAAATATTATACGTTGTCATTGCATCATCAAGTGCACAATGATGTCTTCCAGTTCCTTTTTTTCCATATTCCTCTACAGCCTTCCATAACCCCGTTTGATTACGGTCTCCGAAAAACTTTTTATACTCCATTGATAAATCACGGAATTTCCCCGAAAAAGGAAATGCAATGTTTTGTAGTTGACAATTTTGACGCAGTACCTTCATGTCCATATTTCCCCAAGTAATAACCGTATTAGGAGCCACTTGATCATAATTATTTAATAACTCAATTAGTTCATAAAAAGTAATACCATTATCAACTTTAGCTTGAGAAATATGAAGAAAAGATTTACAGCGATCACTCAATAAGGGGAATTTTACTGGCTTTACATATGAGGAGAATTGATGTTCAATTTTTTGATTACGAACAGATACAATTCCAACTTCGATAATTTCTGGATAAAAGCCTTGTGGATTTAATTTTCCTTGTGGCATTGTAAATTCAAAGTCGACAAATAGTAGATGCTGGTGATGGGTTTCCAACTGATTATGTCCCTCCTTCCTTAAACCTTTAGTGTGAGTCGTAAAGCCTTCGTTTCCTTTTCTTTCAACCAAAAAAAGCTAAATTTACGTTTTATTAACATTATATCACCGCACCTCGAAATTTAACTTCATTTTTCGAAAAATAATGAATTACCCCCCGTCCATTTTGTTGAAATCCCTCTAAATTCTTATAGAAAAATCAATAAGTACACCAAATGTGTACTTAAAGGCTGAGAGCTAAATAATTTACATGAATTTCACTGAAAAAAGCGCAAGCGCCTTGTTCAGCCCCGACAAGCATAAGGCGATTCTAAATAGAAGGCGTTCTTTGCCTTCAATTTAGAATTGACTTATGACCTCGAGGGGCTAGGCGCTGGAGCTGGATTCAGAAACGCAGACTTAGTATCAAATTTTATACTTTCTGATACTATGAAAAAAATCAAATTATTTCACGATCCGAAATATTTACTTTATACTATTTAGTAACAGGTAAATAGTTAGGAAGGTGATTTTCATTTCCACACATAAGCGGAATTTACGTATTATGTTTTTTGCAAATTTCTTAGTTGCTGCCAGTGCTACGATGATTCTTCCCTTTTTATCCCTATATATTGAAACATTTGGTCATTTTGAAGACGGCTTTGTTCAGCGTTGGTCTGGTTATATATTTGGTGTTACTTTTTTAATTGCTTTTTTCGTTTCTCCATTTTGGGGACGTTTTGGAGATCGATTTGGATATAAGAAGATCCTTCTCCTAACAGGCTCGGGGATTGCGACAAGCATCTTTCTCATGTCGTTTGTACAGACCGTTTATGAGCTTTTCTTTCTTAGAATGTTTATGGGGTTGGTTACTGGTTTTATTCCAACTTCATTAGCGCTTATTTCCGCACAGACGGCAAAAAAACATGCGGGTAGAACACTAGGAACATTGCAAATGGGGACTGTGTCTGGTGGATTATTTGGTCCGTTATTTGGCGGGCTACTTGCGGATCAATTTGGGTTTGCTTATACATTTTATATTACAGCAGTTGTTATTTATCTGGCTGTTCTACTTGTCTTCTTAGGCATTCAAGAATCACCGTTAAGAACGAAAGTAGATGAAAAGACTTATTATTCACGTAAAGAAGTTTTGCAGCATATATTTCAGCACCGAATTTTAATTACTGTGATGTTTGTAACCTTTTTAATTCAAGTTGGAAATTTTAGCATTCAACCATTACTCTCCCTTTATGTAAACGAACTGCAAGGTCATGCTCGAAACACTGCATTTTTAGCAGGCCTTGCTTTTTCAGCAACAGGGGCGGGAAATTTACTAGCGGCAAGAAGATGGGGAAGTCTAGGAGACCGAATTGGGCATGAAAAAGTGCTAATTGTCCTATTAGCATTATCCGCGCTTTTCTTCATTCCACAAGCACTTGTTACTTCATTGTGGCAACTTGTTCTTTTTCGTTTCTTATTCGGTCTTGCACTTGGTGGCATTATCCCTTGTATTACCGCTTATATCCGTCAAACTGCTCCTGTTTCAATGCAAGGCGAGGTACTCGGCTATAATGTAAGTTTTCGATTTCTTGGAAATGTTGCAGGTCCTGTACTCGGTGGAATTATTGCAAGCCGTTTCGGAATTTCCTCGGTATTTTATGTAACAGCAAGTTTGTTCTTATTGAGTGCTTTTCTCTTGTGGAAAAATTATCAGTACGAGGAAAAATCAGTTGCGAAGGCTAGTTGAGAAGGGATTGTTTAGACACTTACTATGCTTACAACACACCAAAACAATGATACTATTAGACTAGAATTTCTAATAGGAAGAGTGGGAAAACAGTGCGTTCGTTTATTGGTTGGTTATGCGTTTCAATCATGCTTCCTATTTTTCTAGTTATTGTATTAGGAGCAGCGAAAGAAGTCAACGAGGTAAAGAGTATAGGCTCTGTTCTTGATGAGAAAATTCCAATTCAGTCAATACAATTAACTCAAAATAGCTATATTTATGATGATAAAGGTCAACTTGTTTCAGAAATTATTTCTGAGCATGAAAATAGACGCTTCGTTCCATATGAGCAGATTCCAGATACGGTTAAAAACCTTTACCTCGTATCTGAGGATCAGCAGTTTTTTTCGCACTTAGGATTTGATCCTGCTAGCATGGTGCGCGCTGTTTTTATCAATGCAAAAAATCAGTCGATAGACCAAGGTGGAAGCACGATTACCCAGCAGCTTGCTCGAAATGTTTATTTATCACATGAAAAAACCTATAACCGCAAACTTAGTGAACTTTTATATTCCTATCAATTAGAGAGAAATTTTACTAAGGAAGAGATTTTCGAATCCTATTTAAATACGATTTATTATGCGAATGGAGTATACGGGATTGGCTCTGCAGCAGATTACTATTTTAGTAAATCTCTACAAAAATTGAGCTTAGCAGAATTAGCTTTTATTAGTACAATTCCAAACAATCCAACGTTGTATGATCCTATCAAAAACTTCTCATCAACAAAAGTTCGACAGGAGTTATTATTAGCTACCTTGTTAAAACATGAGTTGTTGGAAGAAGAGAAATATAAACAAGCAATACAACAACCCATTACACTTAAAATGAAAAAGCGTGTCGATGTTTATCCCGATTATGTCACGTATGTTCATGAAGAGCTAAATAAATTAATTACTCATAATGATGGGTTAAGGGGAAACGAACTGAAGGATCATATAAATCAGGTTGTCAGTAACGGAATCATCATCCATACTGCACTAAACAGCTCAATGCAAAAAAAGGTCACAACTACAATCAATCAACAGCTTCCTTTTAAAGATGTGCAAGGTGCAGCCGTAGTTGTGAATCATCAAACGCATCGTATTGTTGCCTTAACAGGCGGAAAAAATTATCAAAAGTTCTCGTTTAACAGAGCTTATCAAGCGTATCGTCAGCCTGGTTCTGCTATTAAGCCATTACTTGATTATGCTCCATATATTGATACAACTGGAGCAACCGCCAAAAGCAAAATTAGCGCTGCTACTTTTTGCAAAGTTGACTATTGTCCACAAAATTATAGTGGACATAGCTATGGAAATGTTAGTCTTGAGACGGCATTAAAATATTCCTACAACACATCTGCTGTTAGGTTGCTTGATATAGTTGGATTAAAGAAAGCCTTTTCCTACCTTGAGCCTTTTGCTTTTGAGCACATTTCTGTACAGGATGACCTTTACCTCCCAGCTGCGATTGGGGGATTTACTTATGGAGTATCACCACTTGAACTAACAAACGCTTATTCAACCTTTGCAACCGATGGAGTCTTCCATAAAAATCGAGCGATTGTAAAAGTAACAGATTTACAAGGTAAAACATTATATGAGTGGAAGGATCAGCCTGTCTCAGCTTGGAAAAGCAGCACAAACAAAGAAATGCGCACTTTATTAACTGCGGTTGTAAAATCAGGAACCGGCAAAAAAGCACAAGTAGCTAATTCCTATGTTGGTGGAAAAACAGGAACATCTAATGATTATCGCGATCTTTGGTTTGTCGGGATGACCGATCAATATACGGCTGGTGTCTGGGTTGGAAAAGATAAAAAAGGGACTGTTCAATCAATCTACAATATTGGTCCACAAATGCTTATTTGGAAAAATATTATGGAATGATGAAAGAGGGAGAAAAGATGAAGGATGAACAGCACAAGGTATTGTTGTTTGATGGAGTCTGTAACTTCTGCAACAACACCATAAATTTTGTGATTCGACATGACAAGAAGGGACGTTTTCGCTTCGCAGCTCTTCAATCAGAAGTCGGTCAGGATCTATTGACTAAACACCAATTACCTAATACTGACTTTGATAGCTTTGTCTATCTTGATCATAGTACTGTTTATACAAAATCAACTGCCACTCTCCATGTTTTAAAAGGCATAGGAGGATTTTGGTCCCTGTTTTATGTGTTAATTGTCATTCCCAATCCACTTAGAGATCAAGTCTATCTTTGGATCGCTAAAAACAGGTATAAATGGTTCGGCAAACGTGATCAATGTATGATACCAACACCTGAAGTACGCAAACGTTTTTTATCATAGGGAAGAGCCGCTTAAATGGAAAGCGGCTTTTTTTTATGATCTATTCGAGAGTCTTGAACTCTTTGAAGACTGCGGGAGTTTGCCTAATTTCGTGCTAAGCGCCCAACTTTCGATGCGGACCGCCAAACTTCTTGCCTGAACTGCCCAACTTTCCGGGATGAGTGCCAAATTTTTATGAGAAAAGAATAACGGCCAAACTGAACTAGTCAAACAAATTCAAATTGGCAAGCTCGCCATCACACTATTATATAGACGCACAAATAGGTAAACATTCCCAAGTAAAAAGGTAAACCAAAATAAAACTTGAAAGAGGACTAACCCAATTAACGAATACGAGGTCAAAGCTGAGCTAATTTGATAGACGATAAAGACGAAATAGATAACCGATGTGACCACGAAAACTGCTGCAATTCCTACTATAAATTGAATGGACAATAAAGAAAGCGCGCCACCAATTAAGTAGAAAGAAGATCCGCCTCTGATTTTTGTTAAACTTTCTCCAGTGCTCTCTTTAGAGAAGAACAATAGAGATAGCTCTGTTACAGTATTTGCAATTAGTTTGAGTGCTGAAAACACCATGAAGTAGATTAAAGCAAACAAAATAAATAGAGCCAATTTAATTCCATTAGCTGAAAAAAATTCAAGCATACCATCATAAATTCCGAAAGTTTTCAAATAATCTATCACATGCATGACCGTTGAAATGGATAAAGATGTGCTAAAAAGTAGAATCGATATTAACGGAAAATAACTTGTAAAGTATGTATTTTTCATCGTATGAGTCCTTATCTTAAAATTCCCATCCTCATTATCAATCATGGTCACTTGTTTGACAAGAAGATATGAATTTTTAGAGGGATGAAAAAAATGTGTCTTCGATACAATCTACTAAATAGGAGGAATTGCTATGAACCCTTCTCATTCATCCTATTTCTGTTCTTGCTTCATCACTAATCGTACTTCCCCTATTGATTATCATCTTCCATAATCACAATTATCACCTGTATCTTATGAGCGCAATGGTTCATCCACTTTACATTAACTTCACTCATTTTAGTCTTCCTCTCTCTATCGTTTACCTTCTTTCGTTTACCTTCTTTACAGTTTAGATTTTTAAAGGTTTCAAAAAGAATTCGACTTGAAGTAGACAGTAACTTTCCACAAATAAAAACAGGATGCTCATCAACATCCTGCTAACGACTAACCACTCTCACATATTCACGTGGCTTAAATTTCTCGAGTACATACCTATCATCCGTTAAAAAATCTACAGGTGTTTCAGCGTTTGTTATCTCGGTAAGTGGGGTGTCGAATGTGACCTGATCCACATACTCACGTTTTACTTTCTCATTCGTATACCAGGCACTACTAAACAGCGCTGTAAATATACACCCAGCAGTGATGATCTTTTTTGTATGCATGGTGATCACCTCAATTTCAGCATTTGCTAAAATCGAAAGAATATACAAATTAGCAGAAATTTGTTATCATTTTTATGTTCATATGAACTCGAAATCAACAATTTAAGCTCTAACATCACAGCTCTACTAGGAATCTTATAATTGGAGAATACTACCTTTGAAGCTCAAAATTTTTTTTGTCCGACGTACGGTAATGTTTTTTATATAAGAGTAACTAGTTCATCCATTTCTAGGTTAGGAGGTACATTAGATCATGACATTTTTGCATTTGGCAATTCTATTTCCGCTAATTTTTGCCATACTCATCCCATTTCTTTATAAGTATGTCCAAAGAATTCATACTGGTTGGTTTGTACTTATTGTTCCCGTTGTCCTTTTCCTATATTTTCTGCGTTTTTTGGACGTAACAATGAACGGGGAGACAATTATTGCTGAAGCCGAATGGATTCCTTCGTTAGGGATCAATTTCACAGCATACGTAGATGGCCTTAGCTTACTATTTGCTTTACTTATTACCGGAATCGGTTCGCTTGTTGTCCTATACTCGATTTATTATCTGTCTAAGGTAAAAGAACAATTACATACGTTTTATGTATACTTACTGATGTTTATGACAGCGATGCTAGGTGTCGTTCTATCGGATAACTTGATTGTCCTTTATACTTTTTGGGAGTTTACGTCACTATCTTCCTTTTTGTTAATTGGCTTTTGGTACACCAGGGAAAAATCAAGATATGGTGCACAAAAATCGATGATGATTACGATTTTCGGTGGACTTGCGATGCTTGGTGGATTTGTGATGTTAAACATGATGACAGGTACGTACAGTATTCGAGAAATTATTTCTCAAGTACCTGAAATTGCTCAGCATGAGTTATTTATTCCTGCACTCATTCTCGTTCTTTTAGGAGCGTTTACAAAATCCGCACAGTTTCCCTTTTATATTTGGTTACCTGATGCGATGGAGGCACCAACACCAGTTAGTGCGTATTTACACTCAGCGACAATGGTTAAAGCGGGGATTTACTTGGTTGCAAGATTTAGCCCTGTTTTTGCAGGAACTCCTGAATGGTTCTGGTTGGTTTCGTTTTTTGGAATACTTACGATGTTTTGGGGCTCTTTTAACGCGGTAAAGCAAACCGATCTAAAAGCGATCCTTGCGTTTTCCACGGTGAGTCAGTTGGGGATGATTATGTCCTTACTTGGTGTTGGAGCAGCTGCACTTCACATTGATGCTATTGATGACAGTTATTTCACAGTCGCCACTTTAGCAGCAATTTTCCACCTTATTAATCATGCAACCTTTAAAGGAAGCTTGTTTATGGTAGCTGGGATTATCGATCATGAAACCGGCACACGAGATATTCGGAAGCTCGGTGGGTTGATGAGCTTGATGCCAATTACCTTTACGATCGCGATTATTGGTGCTTTTTCAATGGCAGGCTTGCCTCCTTTTAACGGATTCTTAAGTAAAGAAATGTTTTTTACAGCAATGCTTCGTGTACTCGAACTGAATTTTTTCCAACTAGAAACATGGGGACTGCTATTCCCAATCCTTGCGTGGGTCGGAAGTATTTTCACCTTTCTTTATAGTATGGTTTTGGTTTTCAAAACCTTCACTGGAAAGTATCAACCTGAAAAACTAAAGAAAAAACCACATGAGGCACCGATTGGAATGCTGATTTCTCCAATTATATTAGCTTCACTTGTAGTGATTTTTGGTTTCTTTCCAAATTTGCTTTCCTATTCATTAATTGAACCAGCAATGGCTTCTATTATTCCGTCATTAATAGGCCCTGATCAAAGATTCCATGTTGAAATTTCTTTTTGGCACGGTTGGTCACTTGAGCTTTATATGACAATTGGTGTTGTTTTGCTAGGAACTCTTGGGTATTTTACACTTTCAAAGTGGAGAAGTGTATATCGCATTTTACCTGAAAAGTTAACACTTAATAAATTATACGACAGAACTCTTCTTGGGTTAGACAGGTCCTCTCTAACCATCACACGATTTTATATGACAGGTTCTTTGCATAATTATTTAGCCTATATTTTCGGTTTTTTCATTATCATTCTGGGGACCTCATTAGCATTTCAAGATGCGTTTATGCTAACGTTTAATGGAACCGCAAAAATCGGAATATATGAAGTGATTCTCGCACTCGTAATGGTATTAGGAAGTATAACTACGTTGCTTTCAAGATCTCGTTTAACAGCGATTATTGCGTTAGGATCAGTTGGGTACTCTCTCTCTCTCTTCTTTGTGTTGTTCCGTGCACCTGATTTAGCTTTAACACAACTAATTGTTGAAACAGTTTCAGTTTCTCTATTCTTACTTTGCTTTTACCATCTTCCTGAGCTTAAAAAGAAGGAAAAAAAGCTTCGTTTTCGAATGACCAATGCGGTCCTTTCAATAGGTGTTGGTGTGATTGTGACATTGATTGCATTATCTGCTAATAGTCAACGTGTAAGCGAAACCATCGCTTCGTATTACATAGAAAATAGTTATACTTTAGCTGGTGCTAAAAATATGGTTAACGTGATACTCGTTGATTTTAGAGGTTTTGACACATTATTTGAAATCACCGTACTAGGAATTGCAGCTCTTGCTATCTATAGCATGATTCGAATAAAGGTACAAAAGGGGGAAGAGGGTTGAAAACAAACGTAAAAACAAATGACCTTATTCTGCAAACAACAACAAAGATTGTTACATTTATTATCGTTATTTATTCATTACACCTCTTCTTTTCAGGACATTATACTCCTGGTGGAGGCTTCATAGGCGGACTGATGACTTCAGCAGCAATTGTTTTATTATTGTTAGCTTTTGATATCAAAACAATTGAAAGAACATTGCCAGTTGATTATATAAAAATGGTCGCCACTGGACTTCTCATTGCGGTTTTAACAGGATTGGGATCACTTTTTTATGATGTTCCTTTTTTAACGCATACATTTGATTATGTACAGTTACCACTGTTAGGTGAAACCTCTTTGGCCACTGCAGTTTTATTTGATTTAGGGGTTTATCTCGTTGTGGTTGGCGTCACAATGACCATTATTCAAACGATTGGGGAGACAGAATAATGGAGATACTCATGTCGATTGTCGTTGGAATTTTATTTACCTCTGCAACTTACTTAATGTTATCACGCAGTTTATTAAGAATTATCATTGGAACGGGTTTATTAAGTCATGGTGCCCATCTTTTAATCTTAACAATGGGTGGATTAAAAGAGGGAGCAGCACCCTTGCTTGGGGAGGATGCAGCATCCTATGTTGATCCATTGCCTCAGGCTCTTATTTTAACAGCAATTGTCATCAGTTTTGGTGTTACATCCTTTTTCCTTGTACTCGCTTATCGCTCTTATCAAGAACTAGGAACAGATGATATGGATCTCTTGAGGGGAAATGATCAAAATGAATAATTTAGTTATTTTACCAATAGTTATCCCCCTCCTTACGGGGATTCTATTAATCTTTTTTAACAAAAGAACCACCGTTCAAAAGTGGATAAGTGTGCTAGCATCTGGGTTTGCAGTTGTAATTGCTTGTATCCTTGTGCAAACCGTACATATTTCAGGGATTCAAACATTAGAGATCGGAAACTGGAGACCACCATACGGAATCGTGTTAGTCGCTGACATGTATTCAAGCTTACTAGCTTTAACTACAGGCATCATTGGATTAACCGCTCTTCTATTTTCGTTTACAAGCACATCAGCTGAAAGAGAAAAGTATTTTTTCTATCCTGCTGTCCAATTTCTATTGGTAGGTGTTACTGGTGCTTTTTTAACAGGCGATATATTTAACTTATTTGTATTTTTTGAAGTCATGTTAATGTCATCTTATATGTTAATTGTGTTGGGTAACTCCAAAATTCAACTGAGAGAATCAATCAAATACTTAACAGTTAATATTTTCTCTTCTGCCCTATTTGTTATCGCTGTTGCTTACTTATATGCCGTAACTGGAACGCTAAATATGGCAGATTTAAGCGTCAAGATAGCAGAAAATGGACAGACTGGTCTAATCACTGTGATCTCCATCCTTTTCTTAGTTGTATTTGGGATGAAGGGTGCTATCTTCCCATTATTCTCTTGGTTACCTGGCTCTTACCAGGCCCCACCAATCGCTGTAACAGCATTATTCGGTGCTTTACTAACGAAAGTGGGAGTCTACTCAATTACACGTGTGTATACGCTTATTTTCTATCACGACCCTGGATTTACACATGAAATCTTAGCTTGGTTGTCGGCTTTAACGATTGTATTCGGAGTCATTGGGGCGATCGCCTATTGGGATATTAAGAAAATTGTCATCTACAACATTATTACAGCTGTCGGCGTCATCCTATTTGGAGTAGCTGCGTTCACACCCGCCTCTATTGAGGGATCCGTTTATTATTTAGTTCATGACATGTTTATAAAAGCTGCTCTGTTTTTATTAGTAGGTGCAATGATTGCGGTAACAGGTACAAGCAATCTACGGAAAATGGGCGGCCTCATTAAGCACCACCCACTTCTCGGTTGGATGTTTTTTATCGCGGCTCTATCATTAGCCGGGATTCCTCCATTAAGTGGATTCGTTGGAAAGCTAATGATCGTTAAAGGTGGATTTGAAGCTGAGCAATTTACGATCTCCTTTTTAGTTCTCATGTCCAGCTTGCTTGTTCTTTATTCTGTTATGAAGATTTTCATTAATGGTTTTTGGGGAGAACCCAAGCAAGAAAACATAGAGTATGGCTCCACACGAGGGCTACTCTATCCAATCGCTATCTTGCTCGCCATCTCAGTAGCATATGGCTTAGGTATAGAGTGGATATCTCCTTATATTAATCAAGCTGCAGAGACATTAATCGATCCATCAATCTATATTCAAGCCGTATTGAAGGAGTAGTGCATATGGCATTTCAGATTTTATTAAACTTTTTTCTGGCATTTATTTGGATGTTTTTATCGAATGATTATTCTGCATTAGCATTTTTTAAAGGCTACTTTTTTGGAATCCTTGTCATGGTTGCTTTTAGACGATTTTTTGATCAAAGGTTCTATATATTAAATATTTTTGCTGTAATTAGTCTGATCTTTCTCTTTTTCTCTGAGCTTGTAAAATCGAACATTTCGGTTATAAAGCTAGTTCTATCACCCAAGCTTACGATGCGGCCAGGTGTTTTTGCTCTTGAAACAGAGCTAAAGAAAGACTGGGAAATTACAATTCTGTCTAACTTAATTACTCTAACTCCAGGCACACTAGTGCTAGACGTCTCAGATGATAACACAATCCTTTATATTCATGCGATTGATTTAGAGGATGCAGAACAGGCAAAATGGGATATTAAAAATACATTTGAAAAAGCAATAAAGGAGGTAAGCCGCTAATGTTTGAATTGGTTTTAACAATTTCGTTGCTTTTGATTGCAGTGGCTTCCTTACTTTATCTTTATCGTCTAGTTAAAGGACCCTCTACGCCTGATCGAGTGGTCGCGCTTGATGCAATTGGCATCAACCTAATGGGTATTACGGCAATCATTTCAGTCATTTTGACATCTAGTTCATTTGTCGAGATTATTTTACTGCTAGGTATTTTAGCTTTTATAGGAACCGTCGCCTTTTCAAAGTTTTTAGAGAAGGGAGAGATTATCGAAAATGATCGTGATCGCTAAATTTCTTATCGGCTACCTTATTCTCCAAGGTGCATTTCTAAGCCTTATCGCAGCAATCGGTGTTGTAAGGTTACCAGATGTGTACACACGCAATCACGCAGCATCTAAGAGTGCTACATTAGGAATTACTAGTATTCTACTTGGAGTTTTTCTCTACTTTTTATTCATTGATCAGCAGGTCAATGCAAAAGTATTACTCGGAATTGTCTTTATTCTGATTACCTCCCCAGTTGCTGGACACTTGATCAGTAGAGCCGCTTACAATTCAGGCGTTCCACTATGGGAAAAGAGTGTGCAGGATGATTTGAAAGAAGCTCGATCGGAAAAGAAGCACTCAAAGGGATGAAAATATGAATTACGCAAAAGATCTTAGGTCGTTTATCGCTGAGCATCGAAATGAAGAAAATGCTTTTCATATGGAAAAGTATATGAGGAATCAATATACGTTCTATGGCATAAAAACACCTGAAAGAAGAGCGCTCGTGAAAGCATTTGTGAACGAGCATGGAAAGCCAAATGAACGCTTAAAAGAGGTAGTGGATGAACTCTGGTCTTTTAAGGAAAGAGAATTAAAATGTGTGGCGATTGATTTTCTTGTTGCTCAGCAGAAGCTTCTTCAAGCTGAAGATCTAAGATTTGTAAAAAAGCTGATTGTTACAGAGTCTTGGTGGGACTCTGTGGATCCGCTGGCAAGCAATGTTGTCGGTCCTTTAATTAAGCGCCACCCTGATTTAATTGAAGAACAACTCGAAGGCTGGATTTATTCGGATAATATGTGGTTAAACCGAACCGCTATTCTTTTTCAATTGAGATACAAAGACAAAACAAATGAAGATTTGCTTTATCGTTACATAAAGCTACACACTGCTTCAAAAGAATTTTTTATTCAAAAGGCAATTGGATGGGCATTAAGAGAATATTCAAAGACAAATCGTTCTTCAGTTATTAACTTTATAGGAAACAATCAACTTGCTCCTTTAAGCAAACGAGAGGGACTAAAGTATATTCTATCGCATCCTGAAAAGGAATAGTCCTTATCGAAACCAAAAACACTCAACTTACATTTGTAAGTTGAGTGTTTTTTAATTTTTCTTTTTCAAGACAGCCATGGTGCACCTTGAAAGGCAAATGAGTTCGTTGTCTTCATCGACAATTTGGATTTCCCATACCATGGTGGTTTTTCCGATGTGAGCTGGCTTTGCATGTGCTGTAACAATACCTTCTTTTTTTCCACGAATATGGTTAGCGTTTATTTCCAAGCCAACACAAATTTCCGTTTCTTTATCAACAAAATGGTAGGCACCTATACTTGCAGCGGTTTCTGCAAGTGCAACAGATGCACCGCCGTGTAAAAGACCGTATGGCTGATGTGTTCGTTTGTCAACAGGCATGGTTGCAATGACGCCTTCATCAGAAACCTTTAGAATACGGATGCCAAGTGATTCTAACAGAGTATTATTCATGCTTATATCCATTTTATTTCCCCCTTTGAGTTGTTAAATTTACCCTATATAATTGATCATCTTTTTCAGATGGATTTCCTCTCCCATCACGGTTGTTAGAGATCGTAAACAGATCATTTTGAGCGATCAGAACATCCCTCATTCTCCCAGTGTCTTCAAGTACATTTTGAATTTCTCCCGATTCAAGGTCAAAAACCTTAACTGCTGCTCCCGATAATGTTGCGATGTACAATTGTCCCGCTCGGTATGCAATCCCTGACGGTGCCCAGGTTTCTTCACCTGTATGATAAAGAGGTGTTTCCATTCCTTCTTTTTGCTCATCACCTTCAATGACAGGCCAGCCGTAATTTTTCCCCGGTTCGATTCGATTAATTTCATCATGCGCACTTTGTCCATGTTCAGTGCTATATAATCTTCCAGCTTCATCCCACGTAAGTCCTTGTGGATTTCGATGTCCATAGGAATAAACATATGAACCAGCGATTGGGTTGTCAATAGGTATCGATCCATCAAGCTCCATTCTTAAAACTTTACCGGCTAATGAGTTTGTGTCTTGTGCTAAATCAGGGTTCAGTGAATCTCCAGTTGTGATGTATAATTTCTGATCAGGGCCAATTTTTATACGTCCTCCATTATGAAACCGTGCGCCTGGAATATTGTCTAAAAGTACACTCTTTTCAATCCAACGATCCTTTTCTAACTCAATGATAATGACTCTATTTTTAATCACATTGTCTTCAAGGTAGGTATGATAGGCAAAGGCTTGTTTTGTGTTTTCAAAATTAGGTGTTAAGGTGAGCCCTAGTAATCCACCTTCCCCTTCAACATGGACCTCTTTCGTCAGTTGAATAGCTTGAGGGGTCTGTTCATTACGATCACTGTCAAACTCAACAATTTTACCGTTACGTTCGCTCATATAAAAAATTGAATCAATTTTTGTAATTGACCAAGGTACATTTAATTTTTCTAACAAACTCTCAGACACAACATTTGTATCAACTTCTTCTGAAGGCTGCTCATTCTGAGTCTCCTCTTCAATTGGAAAACATCCTGTTAATAAAAACAGTGCCATACTCGTACATAAAAACTTTTTCAAAAAATCATTCCTTTAATCACGTTTATTTCTAGTATACCGTGTATTCCGCCATAAAACATCTTTGACTACTTTCTCAAAACATACAAAACAAATAAAAAGTAACACAAAAATAAAAATAAAATTGGGGAAACAGCCATAATGTCCATTGAAACCTCCTATATCTATGAAAACGCTTACCAAAATCGTTCAAGTGATATAGGTTCCATCATAAATGACCAACATCATGCTAATATTGAGAATTTGTTTCATTTTTGTAAAGAATTTGAGATTTGGTGTTTTGTATAATTCTAGGCACATATTAGAGAGTAATTATGTAAAAAAACGAGACGAGACGAGCCGAGTCGACTCATCTCTGAATAAATGAAAATTGCACATTTAGTGTAGCTTGGATTGGAATCTCCCCAATAACAATAGGTGTTGGGCTGCTTGCAGCTATACTCAACTCCAGTTTACGGGGATAAAAACCTGACAAAACTTCGGTTACTTTAAGTGGTGTTGAGACTAATGTTACTCGGTATGTTCTCGCAATCACATCTGCTTTTTCAAACGCCTGTTTTGCTGCAATCATTAACGCTCTGTTTAACACTTCATCCTCATTCGAAAGTGAAAATGATATCGTTTCAGCGCGATTTGCACCATTTTTAAAAACTGCATCATAAATCGTTCCTAGCATATCTAAATCCTTTGTTTTGATTGAAATCATATTAATCACTTCATAGTTTTTAAAGATCTTCTCACCATTACTACTATATTGATACTGAGGCAAAACTGTATATGAAATCGTTTCAATTTGACTTTCCTGAATTCCTATCGAGATTAATGCAGTTTGAAGACGATTCATTTGGTTAGCATTTTCCTGTTGTGCAACCGTTACATCTTCATTCTCCGTTGACACTCCAACTGTTATAACGGCTGTGTCTGGTTTCGCCTGTATGACACCCACACCTTGGACATCAATTATTGGTAGCTTCCTCGGTGTGTTTGGATAAGGTTCTACACCATTTCTGTACATGTTTTCCTCCTCCTTTTCCAAGCTTTGACTTCTTTTTATCACAGTATATGCAGCTTTTTCTAGAGCTTGTCACTTTTTCACAAAACCTGAAGGCACCTTGAACAAAAACCTCGTAATGGGAATAATAACGGGGATTTTTCTCTTAAATAATCATTTTGTCACTCCAAGTTGTGATTTAACATCATTATGTAGGGAATTTCACATCTATGTTTGGGGGTTTTTTGCAGTGGAGATCGTTTATCTTCGAAAATAGGCATCTTATCTTCGGAATTTTCACTTTATCGACGTTTCGACAAAATACTACCTTTCCCGACAACTCTATTAACCTTTTTCAAAGAAAAAAACAGAAAGCGTATTTGCTTTCTGTTCTCTACTCGATAATTCCTTCAGATTTTGCGATTAACACAGCCTCTGTTCGTGTTCCAACTTGGAGCTTGTTGTAGATCGAAGTTAAACTATATTCAATTGAACGTTTACTTAAATGAAGAGAATCAGCAATTTCTTGATTTGTAAAGCCCTTCTCAACCTCTTGCAGGATAGCCTTTTCACGATCAGTTAACGTACCATTTTCGACTTGAGAGTCAATTGCTTTTGTTTTTTGATGTAGCAATAACTCTTTAAAATACTTATAACTAACGACAATTTCATCTTCGACAGCGTGGCGTATGTAAGCGAGGATTTTTTCCTTTGGCTCTGTTTTACTAATTGCACCGTGCATACCGATGAGAACCGCTTCTTCTATATAATCTTCTACTTCATAACCCGTGTAGAGAATTACTTTACAACTTGCAGTATGCTTTACAATCTCTTTTGAAAGCTCCATACCATTAATATCACCTAAATTTAAATCCATTAAAATCACATCATACGGTAAAAAATCTACATTCTTAACCGTCTCAATCGTATATGGAGGATTGAGGCAATCTACCTTTATTTCTGAATCTGTTTCTAGTATAGCTTTTGTTCCTTCTCTTACAGCCGGATGATCATCTACAACTAATATATGAATCATCACCTTCACCCTCTCGCTATCCACTATCTAATTTTAATAAAAAAACCTGGCAATTGCCAAGTCTTTTAAAACTATCTATATTTCAATAACAACTTTAAAGCCTCCACCTTTGGAGGTTTCAATTTGGATTGTTCCTTTCAGTGACTTAACACGCTCACTAATTCCGGACAACCCCATCTTCTCAGTACTTGAGTAAATATCATCTTGATCAAATCCAACACCATTGTCTTCGTAGTGTAAAACAATTTTATCCTTAATACAAACAAGCATGATTAGGACTTGTTTAGCCTCGGAATGCTTATACGCATTTGTAAGTAATTCCTGAACTATTCGATATAAGTTTAACTGCGTATCAATATCAATATTTACGTTAAAATTACCTGTATTTAAGCGTAAAGTAAATGCAACATACTCTTGATATTGGGCGACAAGCTTATTAAGAGCTTTAACTAAACCTAAGTCATATAAAAGCTGTGGTCGTAATTCTTGACATGTCTCACGCGTTGTTTTAATAATTTTTGTCATATTACTATTCATCTCATGCAATTGCTCTTTTAATTCATAAGGGGCACTGTCTAATTCTGTTAATGCTAATTCACACTGTCTTTTTAACGATACCAAATCTTGAAGTACGGAATCATGGAGATCCTTCGCTAAATTGGATCGTTGTTTCTCCTCAATTGAAAAAAGAAGCTTTGTTAACCATGCTGGATTGGTTCCTTCCCTCTCAATCTTCTGCAAATGATCCATCAACTCTTCTATTTTCAAGAAGTTTTCAACAGACACATTTGTGTAAAAAGAGAGTGTTTTCAGCCAAGACATTTCATCTCGAGTAAGCTTTGGTGTATTTAAAACAGACAAACACAACAATACATAACTTCGATCCTCAGTTTCTCCAACATTTAATAGAAAACCACGATCAACTTCAATAATTTTACCGATCTCCGCTGTAACGTTTTTAACTTCTTTTTCGTACGGACTGTGATCCGCTTCCTTCGCATGAACATCAACCGACAAAATACGTTTTTGTTTATCAACTTCAATCAAATAAGCACGGCTAACAATTAAAACATCTGTAATAACCTGTTTTAACTCTGTCACCACTTGATCAAGATTATTGAACTTACTAATACTCTGAGTGTACTTAAAAATACTATCTTGATAATTGTACTTTTCAGAGAAACGCTTGAGTCTGAAGCGGAAGTCAAAGATTTCTTTAACATAAAAGACTAGTAACATGCTGAGATAGATGAAGATTGAGAGTTTGATTGGATAAAAGGTTGGGTTACTTTCTTTTATAGCCAGCATTATTCCTACAAAAATAAAAGTTGGAATGACAGCTAATAGAGCATAATATCTAAGTCTGCCCAAAATAAACTCAATATCGTAAATTTTAGTTGCTAAAAATTGATAAACGAGTGAAAAGGGTATTAGTAATATAAAAGAAGCTAGAAAAGTTGGTGGAAAAATATATTTATTCAAAATGATATAAGGCAAAATATATAGAAAAACAAAGGGAGAAAATGAAAGTATGTTTGTTATAATAATTATTTTCACAAAATAAGCTTGTTCTGAATATTTTACTTTTCTCAAGCCTGAAAACTTTAAAACAAAAGTTAATATAATTAAAATAAAGAAGCTAATTAAGTTTGAAAGCTTATTAAAAATATATGAGAATTGAAAGATATCCTGAGTTATTTCTCCTAGAATATTAAAAAGGACAAGTATATAACCAACTTGAATAAATTTTTTACTAAACAGCTTTTTTCCAGATTCTAAAAAGTATTGATATATAAAATGCATATATAATACAGGAACCAATAAAAAAAGGGATAGATTTAGGTATCTACTAAATAAATCTCCCCTTGCCGAGCCACTTCCACTAAGGTATGCCATTGCTATTGTAAACAAAAAACAAACTAATAAAAATGCAGAAGCCAAATTAAGACGCTTATTAGATTTATATACAAAATAACTACAAAATAGACAAAGTAAAAATGACGTTAATGGAATGATTAGCATAAATAGATTTTGATGAGTAATAAGAGTATCAGAAACAAAATATTCTAGGTTTTGTCCATTTCTTTCAATAATTAGGTGCTGAACTTGTTCTAATTGTCCAAAACCTATTGAAGGATAATGCAAATATGGATCATTATCATTAATCTCTATTAATTTATCACCTTGCTCAAGACCTACTTCTGCAGCCCATGTCTTCGGTTCTATTTCATCGACAATTAAGGAATCGTCTTCAATTACTACAGTTGCGCCTACATAAGGATGTTCAATACATAGGAATGTGTAGTAAATGGACAAAACTATGCATACAATTACAATAACTGGATAAATTTTATTAAGGTTTAAAGACATAAAAACACCCTTTATTATTTCTTACCACCAATATAAGTTCGTTGTTTTACTTCCATTTAAGAATCCCTCAACCAATCCCAAAACTTCATCTAACTCAACACCCAGCAAGCTTGCTTCTCCACTTACTACTTTTTCAAGTACGTCTGGATTTTCGATTAAAAAGTTTACGATTTCTTGCATGGTTATCTCTCCTCGTTTTTGGTTTTTTCATTTATGATCAAATGAGATTTTAAAGTCTCAATCTGATATTTCTCTAATGGAAGTTCTTCTATTAATCTAGCAGCTTTTTTTATTGCGATTTGCTTAATAACGTTTAAATAGTGAATTACACCGGTTTGGACTAACTTTTCTTTAAATTCTTTTTTACTCTTAAAATAGTGATTAAAATGATGACCACTGTCAAAATAATGAGCTATCTCAATACAATGTTCATTAAAGCCTTTTTGAAGATAGAGAAAGGCAAGTGTTTTTTTCTTAGCAGATAGATCATTTTTATCAAGGTTAAAGAGATCACGATAATCATTTTCCGTTTGAGCTGCAATTCCTACTTGAAGTGAATATTGTTCTACTTCTGGATGTGCTTTATTTGCAAGTAGCATACCGCAAACAGATGCTAACGCGATTAATGATCCTGATTTTAGCTTCATCAAATTTAAGCATTCTTTTTCCGTGCTTGTCTGATTTTGAAGATCATCGTGTTGTCCTTGCATTGCTTGGAGAGAATAGTGAAGAAATTTTTCATGTATGTGTATCTTAGCAGCAGATGATAATTGGTGAACCATCTTTTGACTAATTGTAAAAATGGTTGTTGCTGCATTTAGCGCAATAGATCGGTCAATTTTCATCCAAGGCTCTTCTAGGTTGTCCAAATCTTCAAAGTCATCAAACATATCAAACGATAGAACTAGAAGTTCGACAGCAGCTGCCAAGGAAAGAATCTCACTTTCCTGACCACCAAATACCTTGTAATGGATATAGGTTAATTGTCCGAAATAGACGCCTTTTCTTTCATTTACAAAAGCAGTGATGATGTCGGACAATTCTTTATTCGCTAAATTCATAGCAATTCCATTGGTCATTTCACACTTTAAAAGGTCAGAGTTTATGAGTAATTTCTCACCTATCACAATCACCCCTTCGGAAATATATTACTATATAAAAGAAAAATATAGTAGCAGAAAATAACATATATTTAACATATATCTATTACTTTTATTACATAAATATTTCAGTTTTGTTAGTAGGAATTTCCTAGGAGGATTAATTCGTTGATATAACTGAGTTTGTTAATTTAATAATCGTTTATATAGCTAGAGAATTTCAATAAAAAAAACTTGGCGATTTGCCAAGTTTTCAAGAAACATTTAAAAAAGCGTATTTATCGTATTTATCAATGCTTTTATTTATAAGTTGGAGGGACTGTTTTGTTTTCTGAATTTCCTTTTCTAATTGCATTAAGGCTTGTGCCATTTCTTCTATTTTTCGTTGATCCATCTTTACACACTCCTTTAGTCACTTTAGCGAATGTATGGCCAACGACACATAATCATTTGCTCTTCCTTACTTCAAATTTTAGAGGAGTATGAAGACTTCTTCAACGAAAAGAATACGAAAACCCTTGTGCGTGATACCGCAACAAAAACGCAATAGTCCATTTTATACATTTTAGAAAATTAAAGATATCCTTCTATTTTCCTATGTTTAGTAGAAAAAAAGAGCTGAAATTAATCAACTCTTGCTACAGTGCTGAATTCAGATCCAACAATATTCTTTGCTTGAGTGATTGCATATTCAATCAACTCTTCTTTTTTTTCTAGAGGCCCCTGATACTCTACGGTGTAATCTTCTATTTCAGTCTTAGAAAACAAGCATTCCATCTTAACCGTGCAATTGTCTTTACGAACCGAAAAAACCGCAACCATTTTATCGTCTAGTACGAAAAACGTTGGCTGCTCTACCATAGAGAATAGACCTCCTTTATTTTGTAATCTTACTTGAATTTCGACAAAAGTTAAGAAAATCCTTTCTCTTTAAAAAAACTTTGTAATTTTATGACATATTAAATTAACAACTGATGTTTCGGAAAATGTTTCGTTCTCTTACATATAGTGTAAGGAATAGATAGGGGGTGAGTCGTATGTACCGACGCGAGTTTTGTATGTATCCTTATTTGACGTCTATGAATACGGTTGTCTTTATGCCTTGTTATGTCTTATATCCTTATTATCGCCAATATCCCGATGTTAATCCGCAAGTTTTTTCAGAATCATCTAAGCTAGTCGGAACTCTTTTTGAAGACGCACAAAAAATGACAGATAAAGTATCAACTTCTCCAGAGTTTGCGAAGAGAATTCTTTCCTTAGCACAGCAGTCTAAGAAAAAAGAAGTAGTTGATTTGTTATTAACACTCGGTATAAAAAATACACTCGAATCTGAATTTAATCCTGATGGAATAAGAATAATTTTGAAAAGTGATTGCTGTCAACTTATTGTGGTCTTGCGATGGTGATACATACTTCACCAATTAGTTAAAATCTGACTAGGATAAATTACTTTCTAGAAACTGAAACTAGCTTTGAGGTGGTTAAAATGGAACTATGGTCGATTGAATTTTTTTCAGCTCTTCTCTCGATTATCATTATCGACTTAGTTTTAGCTGGGGATAATGCAATTGTAATCGGTCTGGCTGCAAGAAACTTACCAAAAGAGAACCAAAAAAAGGTGATCATTTGGGGTACGGTTGGAGCTATTCTCATACGTGCCATTGCGACCCTTCTTGTTGTTTATTTATTAGAAATCCCTGGACTTTTACTTGTCGGTGGGATCATTCTAATTTGGATCGCCTTCAAGTTATTAACGGAAGAGAAAGAACATGATGTTAAAGCTGGAGGAAGTACCTGGGCTGCGGTCAGAACGATTATTATCGCCGATGCTGTAATGGGACTTGATAATGTCTTAGCTGTGGCTGGAGCAGCTCACGGAAGCTTTCTACTCGTCATACTAGGGCTACTGATCTCAATTCCGATCGTTGTATGGGGAAGTACAATTATCTTGAAGTTTATCGAGCGCTATCCAATTATTATCGTGATTGGATCAGCAATCTTAGCTTGGACTGCTACAAAAATGATTGTAAAAGAGCCTTTTATGGCAGATTTCTTTGCGGAAGACTGGATTAAATACGGATTCGAGTTGGCTGTGGTTGCTCTTGTTTTGTATTTTGGTTATTTTCACAAAAAAATACAAACTAGAGCAAGACGAGGACGAACTTAAAGTTCGTCCTCCTTTTAGAATGCTGCAATGCTTCCATCTGTTCGAGATTCAGTTCCGCCAAATAATACTCCTGAGTTTTGATCACGACAAATTATTTGTCCTCTTCCAAAGCTTCCTGAGTCCAATGCAACTTGTATATTGTGTCCTTTTCGATGTAAAGCTTGAGCGATTGTAGTTGGAAAACTAGGTTCAACCACCACCTGCGTCCCCTCTATCCATTGCCATCTTGGTGCATCTAGAGCTGCTTGAGGATTGAGATGAAAATCAACCATATTCATGACAACCTGCAAATGCCCTTGAGGCTGCATATACCCACCCATTACTCCAAAAGGACCGACAGCACGATCATTTTTCGTTAAGAAGCCAGGGATAATTGTATGAAACGTTTTTTTGCCACCATATAGTGCGTTTACATGATTCGGATCAAGTGAAAAATCATGACCACGATTTTGAAGGGCGATGCCTGTCCCTGGAACCACCACCCCTGAACCAAAACCCATATAATTACTCTGAATAAATGACACCATGTTGCCTTCACTATCAGCTGTCGCTAAATAAACGGTCCCCCCTTTAGAAGGTGTTCCAGGTTCAGGAAGTAAAGCTTTGTCTGTAATAAGTGAGCTTCTTTTAGCAGCATAGCTTTCTGATAGTAACTCTCCTGTTTTAATTTTCATTTTTTTAGAATCGGTAACAAACTCCTTTCCATCAGCAAATGCCAATTTCATTGCTTCAATTTGCTGATGATAGGTCTCAATTGTTGGTTCATCACGAAGCTTAAACCCCTTCAGCATATTGAGGGCCATTAAAGCCACAATCCCTTGTCCATTAGGCGGAATTTCCCATACATCATACCCTCTATAGTTTATAGAAATTGGGTCAACCCACTCTGGCTTAAAAGAAGCTAAATCTTCATATCTTAAAAAACCATTGAACTCTGTGGAAGCTGCTGAAATTCTCTCGGCAAGCTCTCCTTTATAAAAACTAGTACCGTTTGTACGACCGATTTCAGCTAAAGTGCGTCCATGATCAGGCGAACTCCACATTTCTCCAATTTGAGGTGCTCTATCGTTTGGAGCAAAAACGTTTAACCACTCTTGATACTCAGCACCCTCTAAATTTTTGTAAACATTGTAGGCGTTTGCCCAGTGCTTCCCTAAGATAGGAGAGATCGGAAACCCCTTGTTTGCATAGTGAATTGCTGGTTCTAACACTTCTTGCAAGCTTAATTTTCCAAACCTTTCAGATAATGCTGCCCAAGCTGCAGGAATGCCAGGGACGGTAACTGGAATCCAACCATGAGTAGGTATCTTTTCATATCCACGATTCTTTACACCTTCTATTGATATCCCTTGTGGAGCTGGTCCACTTGCATTTAGGCCATGAAGCTTGTCCTTTACCCAAACTAAAGCATAAGCATCCCCACCAATACCATTAGAAGTAGGCTCAACTACTGTTAAGCATGCAGCAGTGGCAATCGCTGCATCAATCGCATTTCCCCCTCGTTTTAAAATATCTAACCCTGCCTGAGCCGCTAGAGGTTGAGAAGTCGCAACCATTCCGTTCTTTGCAATCGTAGTCATTCGCTGTGAAGCATGTGGATGATGTAAATAATCCATGATTGAAAACCCCCTTTATTATTTCGGAATACGAATAGGTTTATTATATCAGAAAATTCTTATTATTAGGGTTAACAACTGCAACACCTAATAAAAACTCCACAATCATCTGTGATTGTGGAGTGTAGCAATTCTATTAAGGTACATCATGCCCCATTGAAGTTTGAAGAATATCAAACCATTGTTCGACTGTTAGTTTAATCTCTTGGGCTTTGATCGCCGCGTCGATACGACCCAGTTTTCCTGATCCGACAATTGGCATAATGTTTGCTGGATGTTGGAGTAACCAGGCATACATGACCTCATCAATTTCTTTAGCGTTTACGTCTTTTGCAATTGAGGCTAGTTTTTCGCGAAGTCTAATTGCCTTTTCATCTTGAGATGTAAAGACCTGACCACCCGCGAGTGGAGACCAAGCCATCGGGGCAATTCGCTTTTCTAAACAAAGATCTACTGTCCCATCTTGAAAGTTTTCCAAATGGTAGGTAGACAGTTCAATTTGATTCGTAACAAGTGGCATGTCTAAAAAAGATTGCAGCATGTTAAATTGTGACTGCTTAAAATTTGATACCCCGAAGTGTCTCATTTTTCCTTCTTCTTTTAACTGTGAAAATGCTTCCGCTACTTCCCTTGGGTTCATGAACGGATCAGGGCGATGGATTAGCAGGACATCAATATAATCTGTTTGAAAGTTTTTTAGCGATTGCTCAACAGATTGGAGGATGTGTTGTTTACTTGTGTCGTAACATTTGCTCGTGTGAGAAGGTCGATTTGCTGATGCAAACTTAATTCCGCATTTCGTAACAATCTCCATTTTTTCTCGAAGCTCGGGCTTTAATGCTAGGGCATCTCCAAAAAGTTCTTCACATGTATAGCTTCCATAAATATCTGCATGATCAAATGTCGTAATTCCTCTTTCAAGACACTCCTCAATTAACTGTAGCGTTTCTTCTTGTGAAAAATCCCAATCGGCTAATCGCCATAAACCATGTATGATGCGCGAAAAAGAAAGATCTTCTGCAAGCTGAATTCGTTCCATTGTCAAATCCCCTTTATAATTAATTGCTTCTCTATTGTATACGGAAAATGTTTATATAAAAAAAGATTTTACTTACTTGAATATAAAAGGGGAGAACCATTATTATGATTCCCCCTCTTAACTAGCTTGCACGGCTAGCAACTCATTTGCCCAATCTACTGCAATTCGATAGGAACTGTATAAATCTTCTTCAGATAGCTTGATTTCAGATAACACATGCTCTGATTGTTCGATTTGCATTGCCCACATAAGTACTTGATGGAAGTCATTTTCTTTACCAAGCAATGCTTCCTGAATTTCGTCTGCAAGAGGTAGGTCTTTTAAAACATCCTCTATATTTTTGTGGAGTAGTGTATCGATTAGTGAGAACATCCCGGTTAGCAAATAGGAAGATGCCTGACTTCTTCCTGTACGGAGTGCTAGTTGTTCACAAAGTTTTGCGCGAATGAGCGAAAGCTTGATCACTTCTTGTTGAATAGGCTCATTAACTTGACTGATACTTTTTACAGATAATACATAGATCCATTTTTTTATTTCATTGAGTCCTAATAAAATAATTGCTTGCTTTATCGATTCAATTTTGTTTTTCGGTCGAAAAGCTGGTGAGTTGATTAGTTTTAAGAGTTTATAGGATAGTGATAAATCTGCTTCAATGCTCATTGAGATTTTTTCGATACTTGGTTCGTTCTTTGAAAGTTCAGCTAAAATTTGATAATAGGTTTGTAAGTATACTGGAACATCATGACTGGATAACACGACGGGCTTGCTAAAAAAGTATCCCTGGAAATAGTGGTATCCGTCTCTTAATGCTGTCAAAAACTCTTCCCTAGATTCAACTTTTTCTGCTAATAACTCCACATCATATCGCGTATATTTTTCCACAAGCTGCTTTCGTTCCTGGGGGGATGTTTGTAAAAAATCAACTTTAATAATATCCGTATATTTTAAAAGAGTGGGAAGCAATTGATACGATTCTTGTATTTTGAAGTCATCTAGAGCAATCGTGTAGCCGAGCTCTTTTAGTTCTTTGCAAATATCAACTAGCTCTTCCGTTATTGGAACATCTTCAAGAATTTCAACAACAATCGAGCTTGGGTTAAAATAAGTAGGTACCCTTGTTTTCAGCAAACTCTCAGTAAAATTAACGAAGCACTTTTTTCCTTCTGATAAATCTTTCATTCCTATATTTAAAAAACTATTAATAATAACTTCTGCAGTTGCTTGATCCCCATCAACAGTTGGAAAGAAATTATCCTCTCCACTCCGATAGAGTAGTTCATAAGCAATGACTTCTTCGTTCTTGTTAAAAATAGGCTGCCTTGCCACAAACACTTTCATCCCTTTACCCCCAAAACCATTGTCTAAATTTATCTATAAACATATATTTAGTTTAAAAGATTTAGGGGAAGAAATATGTCGAATTTTGTTGTTGTTTGAAATTTTTAGCAAATATACAGGACTATTGAATGGTTTTGTGATAGTCTGGTGCTTATCCTTTTCAAGAAACAGAACCAATTTTAAACGATTAACGGCGGAAAAACTTGAAGATTTTTCGTGGTGTATCAAGGCGGAGCTACTCAGTTATTTTTTATAAATTTCATCTTGAATATAGATGTCAATTCTATCAACAGCTTTACTAGATGCGAGGACAAGTCCTATGCTTGTATCCTGATCAAAGTCAGAGATAATAGAGAAGGGATAGTCCAATTGATTTGCGATTTTCACATATTTTGATAAGCTGCTATAGTCAATAGACCCGTTTAAAAGGAGCTTGCCAGTATGCACTCTTTTTAGTTCTGTTTCCACTTCCTTGTAAATCTTTTTTTGACGAACTTGACCAACTGTTAACGCAACGACAATTCTCTCACGTATTGTGCCTAGAAATTTATTTCGTTCGTCCGGCTTTGTTTCAAGAGGACCGTATACTCCTTGATTTATGTAGCTATTGATATTTTCTTCACTCATTGCACTCACCCCTTTTTCGTATACTAGTTCATGATTATTTTACCATTAACTAATGAGTGTACTAACAATTTTCATCCATCCAAAAAAAGAAATCCACAAAGGTACACTTAAAATTGTTGCAAAAAACATCCCTTTAAAAAAGTTACCTTCTCGCATCATAATCGCTCCCTACATCCTTTTTCAGGTTATTGTTCCCATTAATTAAAACCATCAATCATGAATGCGTTTTCATTCCTGTTTTTTTATTTATTAACTAGTTTATTCACGATTAAATTCATAGATACCTTTATTATCTTTTCATCAATTTGTTACAAAATTCTCACCATTATTAGTGGGTTTCCAGTTGTTTCCACCTCCCCTTTCGGTACTTAAGCCTTTTTCATTATGGGAAATCCGAACAAGTCACCCGGGGGATTATCAATGCATATAGTGTGTCATAACGTCGCGGTAAAGGAGTGAGCATTGATGCCTGCAATTACAGGGGAACAATATTTAGACCGAATAAATTCTCTTAAGCCTAATATCTGGATCGGAGGCAAGCAAATAAAGGAGAGCATTTCATTACATCCTGCCTATAGAGGAGCGATGCAGACAAAAGCCTCCCTATACGACCTTCAACTACACCCTGATAAAATTGAAAGAATGACCTATCATTCACCCGTAACGAATAACAGAATTGGCATCTCGTTTTTAGAGCCCAAAACAAAGGAAGACCTTAAGATCCGGAGACATATGATCCAAGAATGGGCAAACAAAACTGTAGGAATGATGGGAAGAACACCAGATTACTTGAATACAGCTGTTATGACATTAGCTGCTGCAGCACCTGTTCTAAAGGATCAAGACGAAGACTTTGTGGGTAACCTACAAACGCTTTATGAGACAGCTAGGGAAAAAGATCTCTCATTTACTCATAGTTTTATCAATCCCCAAGTTAACCGCTCATCACTGTATACAGAAGCTTCATTTCAACCAATTGCCGCAAAAATCACCAAGAAAACTGCTGAAGGAATCATTATAAAAGGGGCACGTTTGTTAGCTACGCAAGGTGGAATGACAGATGAGGTACTTATTTTTCCTACAGGTGCAAAAATCACCGATGAAGAAAGCGCTTTCAGTTTTAGTATCCCCACCAACACACCAGGTTTAAAATTTATATGTCGTGAATCTTTTCACCAAGGAGATTCAGAATTCAACTATCCTCTCTCTAGCAAATTTAATGAAATGGACACAATGCTGATATTTGATAATGTCTTGGTCCCTTGGGAACGAGTCTTTTTTTATCATAGACAAGATTTAGCTCATAAACTCTTTTATAAAAGTAGCTTCACACCACATGTACTTCATCAAGTTGTTACACGCCAAGTGGTCAAAACAAAATTCCTACTAGGTTTAGCACAGCTGTTAGTGACAACATTGAGTGTGTCAGAGTATCAGCATATCCAAGAAAAAATTTCTGAAATCATTATCGGATTAGAAACGATGAACTCGCTCTTAGAAGTATCAGAATCCACAGCAATTCTGGACGAATGGGGAACAATGACACCAAATATAAGCCAACTCTATGTTGCTGCAACTACTTTCCCGAAGCTCTATCCACGTTTTATTGATATCCTCCAATTAATCGGAGCCGGAGGGATGCTAACTTTACCAACTGAAGAAGACTTCAACTCAAATCTTCAAAGTGATTTACTACATTATCTTCAAGGATCTAGCTGTGATGCCATCTCACGTGTGAAATTATTTAGACTGGCATGGGATTTAACGATGAGCGCATTTGGAACTCGACAAACACACTATGAACGCTTTTTCTTTGGTGATCCAGTCCGCATGGCTTCGAATTTATACAAAGGATATCCACGTGAGGAATCATTAACTATGGTAAAAAACTTTCTTCATCTTTAACGAAGGCTAAGCTTTATACCTTCGTTATTTTACATAATTTCCGGACCTCTGGTAAGACCTATTGGTGAAGTAAGTATTATTCCAACAACTGAAAATACACCCGTGACTGTTCAACATATGAAGATAAAAATTGATGATGAAGGAATTCCAATTACGGTGATTGTAGATGGAAGACTACAGAAAAAAATATCCAACTCTTACACTTAACCGATGAATGGGTGACGAAACAACTTGATCAACAGGGACTTACAAAGAAGGATGTCCTCTATGCCTATGTGAATGAAAAATCAAAGAAAATGAATATTAATTTACGTTCAACGACCAAGAAAGTACATAAGGAAAATAAGAAGGACTGACGCTAATGAAGCTTGCGTCAGTCCTTCTTTCTATTTATTAAAAGTTTGGGGTTGATCTATTAAGTCGATGTCGTAAAAGTTCGTAATGCTAAAAACACTTTTTTGATTTAGAAAGTCCCCTGTATTAAATGCACCTGAGCCACCTGACACCTTTTGAGTAGATTTTGGTGACAACGCAAATGTATCTCCAACACTTAAGATTCCACTAGCAGAAATTACTTCAAATTCAATTGGACCGACGAACGCAGGCATTTAATTCCCATCCTTTTTCTTATTAGCATATGAAATAATGTGTGATGGGTGCCAGCCTACCTGAGTTATAGAGCTCCTTTCAATTCCTTTTTGGACTTGTTACGTAATTTTATTAAACGGATAATATTGAGAACAACCGCTTTTAAAACTGCATAAGTTGGAACAGCTAAGATCATCCCGATGATTCCTCCAAAGCTACCCGCTCCAACTAGCAATAGGATAATCGTTAATGGATGTGTATTGAGTCGTTTACCAATGATTAGCGGCGAAAGGAAATTCCCATCAATTTGTTGAACAATTAACACAACAACTGCTGCTAAAAGTGCTTGTGTAGGTGATTCTAGTAACGCGATCACAACTGCAGGTGCTGCACCGATAAACGGCCCTACATATGGAATGATATTCGCCACTGCAACAACAATTCCTAAAATTAACGCATATTCTAAACCAATGATTGTATAGCCAATAAAACAGCCAAGTCCAACTGCAATTGATACAATAAGCTGCCCTTGAATATAAGCTGCAAGTGTCTCATAAAGATCTTGAAAGATTTTAAGGCCTTCGTGACGATAATTGGTTGGTAAAACCTTTACAGCCGTTGGAGGCAATTTGTGACCATCCTTTAGCATATAAAATAAAATAAAAGGCACAGTAATTATGACTAAAGTAATGTTCGTCACAACACCCAATACAGCCGTGATACTTGATGTAATATTTTCCGGTAGACTAGCTGCATAGTTCGTTAGGTTCGTTTGGATTTCATTGATAGACACATAATCTTGATCCATCATCCATCTAAACCATGTCGTTTCTGATAAGTTCATAATAAACAAGCTAAACTCATCTGCGTATTCAGGAAAATTTTCTATTAAATCTGTTAGCTGTTGAGAAATAATCGGCCCAATCAACGCACCCATCAGTGTGATAATACCAATAAACACAAGATACGGAATGAGAATTGCCACTGTTCGCGGTACTTTACCTTTTTCTAGTAATACGACCAAAGGATTAAAAATAAAAAACAAAATCCCAGCAATTAATAATGGGAAAAACAACGTTGATGCAAAAACGATAATCGGTTCAAAAAGAAAGGAAACCTTTGTACCAACATAGACAATTAACAAAAACAGTAATATTTGCAATGTCCAAAAATGAACTTTTGATTTTAACACTTTTTCTCCTCCTGTTTCACGATTTCTCTATGATTCTATATGTATAAATTTTTAAAAAAAAAATAAAATTGTTAGTTCTTTAACAGTATAGCCAAAATGAAATGAGAGTATTGCAACTCGTTTATATCGAAGCCTATTTTAAATGTACAGGAAATGTTAATTTTTTTCTATATGTTTCCGAGTTTGTCCTTGTAAGATTTTCTATCTTGAAGTTAGATGATAAATCTTGGGAGAGAAAGTGAGTGTAAATGAAAGGGCTATCCCAATAACGGAATAGCCCTCTTACTAATTAGTTTGCTTGTGCCTGATCTTCAATAATATGATCCTTTTCTGCTCTAATAATCTCAATTGAACGGATAAGATGTCCTTCCATTTCTTTGACGCTAAAATTGAAATCATTGTACAAAATCGTGTCACCTTGCTGAATTTCAATGTTATGAGTCAACATCCAGCCACCAAGAGTATCAATATCTGTATCATCAATATCTGTACCTAGCATATTATTAATCTCGTTAATTAACAATTTTCCATCAACTACAAAATGATCATCACTATGCTTTTGGACATCAGGTACTTCATCTTGGTCAAATTCATCACGAATATCACCAACAATTTCTTCAATAATATCTTCAACTGTAACCAGTCCTGCAGTACCACCATATTCATCAACTAACATGGCCATATGAACACGTTCTTTTTGCATTTTAATTAACAAGTCATGGATTGGAATTGATTCAATGACTTGGATAACTGGTCGAACGTATTTTTCAATCGTTGTATTATTTCGTTCTTCTTCTGTTAAATAATATAAATCTGTGAAAACCTCTTTAATATTAATCATTCCAAGTACATGGTCTTTATCCCCGTTCACGACTGGATAACGAGTATACTTTTCACGACTCATAATTTCTAAATTCTCTTGAAATGTTTTTTCAACAGATGCAGTTGCAATATCAGTACGTGGAACCATAATTTCTTTTGCGATTCGATCATCAAATTCAAAGATTTTGTTAACATAATTAAGTTCTGATTGATTAATTTCTCCACTTTTGTAGCTCTCAGATAAAATAATTCTAAGTTCTTCCTCTGTATGTGCAAGTTCGTGCTCTGATGCTGGCTTGAATCCTAATAAACGGATAAGTAAACCAGCAGAACCGTTTAATACCCAAATGAACGGATACATAAAACGGTAGAACCAGATAAGTGGTCTAGAAAGTAGCATAGTAACCGCTTCTGCTTTTTGGATAGCGACCGTCTTTGGCGCCAATTCACCAACAACCACATGTAAAAACGTAATTGAAGCAAATGCTATAGAAAACGTTATTATATGTGTAACTGAGCTATCTAAATCTAGATTCGCAAGCACAGGCTCCAATAGACGTTCAACAGTAGGTTCTCCCAACCAACCTAAACCTAAAGCTGTAATCGTAATACCCAGCTGACATGCTGATAAGTAACCATCAAGGTTCGATGTTACTTTTTTTGCTGCAATTGCAGCTTTATTACCCTCAGCTACTAATTGATCTAGACGAGAACTCCTAATTCTAATAATGGCAAATTCAGCCGCTACGAAAAACGCTGTTAATCCAATTAAAACTGCTACTAATCCTAAGTTAATTATGGCCAAAACACCCTTACCCTCCGTAAAGGATAAGGTGTCACCTCCTAGTTATTGACTACCATTTCTAAAGTTAGGTAGTTTAATTTATACGTATTTATTTAGTAGATAATCTCTTACTCTTCGTCGCTTCCCTGCAGAAAAATCATAATGAAATTGATGAGCTCAAATAATGCCATTAAAGCCGCTGCAACGTAGGTTAAAGCTGCTGCACCTAAAACTTTACTCACTCCACGTTCTTCATCATTACGAACTAAACCTTCAGAAAGCATCAACGTTTTGGCACGAGAGCTTGCATTAAACTCCACTGGCAATGTGATAAGCTGAAAAGCTACCGCAAACGAGAAGAGAATAATTCCTAAACCAATTAAGTTTAGTTGTTGTAAAAATAATCCCCCCATTAAGAGTAACGGCGCAACCCCCGATGTAAAGTTTACAACTGGGAACATTTTATGTCTTAACACGAGTGCACCATATGCCTCCTGGTGTTGTATGGCATGCCCTACCTCATGTGCTGCTACTGAAACAGAAGCAATGGAGTGCCCATGATACACAGATTCAGAAAGACGAACCACTTTTGCAATTGGATCATAATGATCAGTCAAAGTCCCGCGAACAGCTTCTACTGGTACATCGTATAGTCCTTTCCGGTCAAGGATTTGTCTTGCTACATCAGCACCTGTTTTCCCAGAAGCAGCTCCCACTTTTGACCACTTCTTAAAGTTACTCTTCACTTTATACTGTGCCCAAAGTGATAGACCAAACGCAGCTATCACTAAAATGAACATTGGTGACATGCTTCTTTTTCCTCCTCTTAGTTAATCAAGATCATAATTGATTGCATGAGCGCCATACTTTGTGGCGATATCTGGTTTGCAATCATTTTTTGAGAATCTTCATTTAACCGATCAAAAATTGGTTTAAGCTCATTAATTTCAATTTCAAGCTGCTTCATATGTTTTGCCAGAATTTCAGCTTGCTTCATAAGCATTTCCTGTTCTTTGCCCTCGGAATTCCCACTGCGCTTGAGTTCTAAACGATCTTTAATATCATTTAAGCACATATTAACGGCTTTACACGTTTCAATAAAACGGATGTCTTCAATCGATTGCACCGAATAGAGGCGATAATTAGAAGCTGAAGTTGATTCAACATGAAGCAAGCCCATTTGCGTATAGTAGTCGATCGTTCTCTTTGATACATCCGCTATTTTTGCTAGCTCACCAATTTTAAACAACTCTGTCCCAACAATATCACCCCAATCTATTTTAGTCCTTTTATCATACCTTTTCTAAACCGTACAGTCAAACGTTACGGTGTGGAAAATAAGGACAATTTGTGAAAGATAAATGGTTAATTGTTTTCATTTTCAACGGTTATAAGTAGCGACAATTTCAACCTTCATTCGGTCTGGATCTTCAAAATATGCCGCAAAGTGGTGCTCTCCTCCAGCAAATGGATGCTTTTTATTGTAAAGGATATTGACCCCTTTCTCACGTAACTTGTTCGTTAGTAATTCCACGTGCTGAGTTGATTCTGCGTGGAAAGCAAGATGATTTAAACCCGATCGACAGCGATGATAAGGAACATCCAAAAAGCGCTCCTCTGTTTGAACAAATACCAAGTATGTATCTCCTAGTTTCCAGCTTCGTCCTTGCTCCCAATTTTGAAATTCCTCGTACCCGAGTTCTTTTAAAAGCCAGTCCCAAAAACGTACAGAACGATCTAAATTTGCTACATTGATTTCAATATGATGAAGTATGCCTGTTTTCATGTTTTCCTCCTTTTTGCTTCAGCTGATATCTCTTGGTGCATACAAAATAATTGTCACTCCGATTAAACAAATAAAAGCGCCAACCCAATCGTAAACATCCGGTGTTTTCTTATCGATGAGCCATCCCCATAAAATCGATAAAATAATAAAAACTCCACCATAAGCGGCATATACTCGTCCGAATGTTGGAAATGGTTGGAGCGTTGGAATGATTCCATAGAGAATGATAACAAATGCTCCTATTACCCCGTACCATGGTGAGTAGCTCTCCCTTAACCAAAGCCAAATAAGATAGCCACCTCCAATTTCAGCCAAACCCGCTAAAATGAAAAGAAGAATTGACATTAACCCTCATCCTTTTTGTTTTGATATATCTCTACAATTGCTTTTATTTCCTCGAGTTCATCTACTCTCTGATACGTCTCATTTTCTGAACCCCAATAGTCATCTCGTTTCCAAATTGTCCTAATCCCCACATCTTTTGCTGCTTTAACATCATTGCTCTTTTTTTAGTCAATAACACTATTATGTAGGGACGCGGCATATGTCACTCATCCATGGTCAACAAACCTTCATTATACAGTTCTTTGGTCTCTGTTTTTCTTATCTAATTCGAACGATACTAAGTTTAAACATTAGTGAATATGTTTGAAAGGGTTTCACATTCAATCTAGTAAAATGAAAAGGAGTTGACTTATAATTAAAAGGCTTTTTTCACTGATGATTGTTTTAATGTGGCTCGTTACTGTAGGCGCACAAGCTGGAAAGTTTGGTAATAGTAATCCTTCTGGGATCCCTGGTCAGTGGTATATTGGAACAACTCCCTCCTATGTAGATCCTACTAAGGCACCGTTAGTTTTTGTTCATGGCTTAAATAGCGCGTCCGATACTTGGTGGGAAGGCAACAATATGTATGATACTGCTTATGCCAACGGCTACCGTACTGCTTTTATTGATTTGTATCCGACAAAAAACATGTGGGACAACGGGGCACTTTTATCACAAAAAATTCGTGAAATTTATGATTACTTTGGTAAACAAAAGCTTGTCCTAGTTACCCATAGCAAAGGTGGCATTGACGCACAGTCGGCACTCGTACACCATAATGCTCATCCCTACGTCTCCAATGTCATTACACTCTCAACGCCACATTACGGTTCACAACTAGCAGATCTTGCTTACAGTAACTGGGCCGGATGGTTGGCAGGAATCCTCGGTAGCAAAAATGATGCAACCTACTCACTTCAGACTGGCTACATGAAAAACTTCAGAACACAAACAGATACACATGCAAGTTCTAGGAAAAACCCTTTTTACACATTCGGTGGCACAAGCTGGGGTAGCTTTGGCTCCTCACTTTATTGGGGTGGTCTTTATTTGCGAGGATACGGCCAAAATGATGGAGCCGTTACTGTTACAAATTCTAGGTTACCTTACGGAAAAGAAGTAAAGGTTAGTAGTTGGAATCATACAACAATCAAAGAAGGAAGCTCAACCTTTTCTCTTTTTAAACCTTACTTAAAATCCACAGCAACAACATTGAGTAATTTTGCGATGACAAACGAAGCTCAAACCACAGCCGATGCTGCTAGTTTCTATTATCGAGGTGGAGAATATAGCGGCACTACCAGGGAAGAGTTTGTTGTAGAAGATAACGTTGATGCGATTGTTGTTGACTGGATGAGTTCGAGCCCCAATTCCAAGCTGGCTGTCCTCACACCAAACAATCAAACACTACAATCCTTTCAAACGACAGTAGACACTGGAATTTTTGCTGGTGCTTATCACCATCAGCTTCATATTAAAGATCCTAAGATTGGCACATGGAAAATTGAAGCGAAAAACTCTGTAAAAGAAGCCTATCTTCTAAATATTTCTTACGAGAGTCAAGCAAACGACGCCATCAATATAGAAAAAATCTCAAAAACAAACAAGGCACTTAAATTCAATTCTAACAACAAAAAAATAAATAAAGACAGTCTTGAAGCTACAATCAATGTTGACTATCTACCGAAAAATAAGAAAGCAGGAAAGAAACTCAAACTGAAGAAAGAGAAAAATGCGCCATCTGTTCCAGTTAACATCCAGGAAGAGGGCTCATATACAATCACAATTGATGTAAAAGGAAAAACGGTACAAGGACATAAATTCGAGAGAACAATTATTAAATCTGTTTACGTAGACAGCAACGGAGAAGTTTTTCAATAGAAACTATTTTGAGTCCACCTCTAACAGGTGGATTTTTTACACAGTTCTTCGTACCTGAATTAGATAATCGTCTATCTTTTGATCTAGTTTTTGAATATGTTGCAGCGCTACCTCTCTGTTCATTTCACGGTAATGATGCCTTCCACCGGGTTCTTCGTCCATTTCATCTGCCATTCGAACAACCTTTTGAAGTGGATTTTGGTGCAGAGTCCCTTCTGGCAAATAAGAATCCGTATGAAGAAGAATGGCCAAAGCTATTTCTTTGGCAGGCTGCCGGTCTTCCCCAAGTCTAATGAGCAGCTTATGTGCACGTTCGGCACCTTTAATCGCATGTATGTCACTTTCACGATATTGCTCGTAATCCCACTTCCCATTTTTATACCATTCATAATGCCCAATGTCGTGTAATAAACCAGCTTTCGTCGCTAAATCTGGATCTACACCATTTTGAAGGGCAAGCTCAAGCGCGTGCTCAGCAACAATAATTGCATGGGAAACACCAGATCGATGTAAATATTTTTGTGCAACCGGATGGGTAAATACATCCGCAAGCGTCACATTTCGCAAGATAACCCCTCCCTATAAAAAAATTGTATTTTGACTACTTTACCACACTTTAAAAATAGATGAAATCACTTTGTTCCATCACCTTACAACTAAAGTATCCTTGTCCTTTTCTTGGATATGAGGATTTTCCTATATTTATATGCACCTTTATTAAGATTGTGCTTGTAAAGGAAATTCTCTGCTTAATAAATGAAAAGAGCGGTAACTCCAGCCTTATAGATGTGTTGCTAGATTTTATTCAATGATTGTTCTACAGAGAAATATCACCAATAGAAATAGGACGTGAGTACGCCCTATTTCTAAACTATATAAAGATGTATCATCTATTCGGCAATTCTGTTCTTGATTGCTTCGTTTCGTTCTTTGTAGTTGACCAAGAGCTCACTTAGTAATTGTTGTACCTTAGCAGTATCCTCTTGTTTGACGGCTTTTTTAAGCTCGCGCATTTTTTCATGTTTCGTTTTTCTTTTTTCTTTCCATTCACCTTTAGACTCTTTTTTTGATCCATGCTCTTCTTTCCATTGTTTCTTTTTTCCCTTTAGCTCTTCTTTATCAACCTTTGAGAAGATTTCTTCACGTTCAGCTATCACTGTTTCCCACTCAATTAATGTATCTGGAGAGTATGTTTTTACAATCTCCAAAAGCTTTTCCTGATGCTTATGTCTTTTTTCAGTCCATGTTCCTTCATTGTTGTGCACGTTTTCTTCTGCAACAACAGTTGTTACTAGTTGACTTGGCTGACTTCCACCTTCAGCACTGGCATAAGCAAAAGTCGGAATTGAAACTGCAAGTGCTGCTCCAGCAATTAGAAGCTTTCCTTTTTTCATCATAGCCATCTCTCCTTCAATTAGTTTCATACATCTTCATCGTACAACCTAAATGTCTTAGAAAAACCAAAGCTTTGTGGGGAATTTTTTGAAAAATCACGAAGATCCCAATAGGCTTTTCTACCTAAACATTACTCTCCCCTTATCTTAAGTCTTATACTCATAAGTGAGTTAGGATTCTTACTCTAAATACGTCTCAGGTCTTAGACTCATTTAAACCCTGAGTGCATTGTAGGGTGTATGGATATTCAATAGAATAAAGGTACAATCTCATGAAAGTAGGTATTCAGTTGAAAAAAATCATCCTCATTTTTTTATCCCTTGTCATTGCGTCTCAATTATTTTTATATTTATCGAACAGTTCTTGGTTACCTTTTGGAACTCAAGGTGATCAAGCTGAAGTAACGGATTCAACAAGTATGATTGAAATTGATGTTTCAGGAGTTAGCACGACAATTATTTCTGAAAGCAGAAGCGATCTAAAAACAGATTTAGAAGGAAAAGGAAATGTGACTGTTACTAAACATGGAGACAGTATTCAGGTCGAGTACAAACGCAAATGGTATGAGTTGTTTTCAGGGTTCAATAGCCCAAAATTAACTGTATACCTACCTGTTGATTATAATCGAGATATGGAACTTGACATTGGATCTGGTAGCTTGGACTTTAGTGACTCAGGTATGAAACTAAATACGTTGTCATTAGATGTTGATTCTGGTCAGGTTCATTTAAAAGAACTTTCAGCAGGGGAATTCAATCACGAAGTATCTTCAGGGAGTGTAACCATTGAATCGTTAGCAGTTCATTCTGGTAAATTTGAAGTTAGCTCCGGGAAGGTCGATATCAAAAATTACTCTGGCAAGCTCGATGCTGATGTATCTTCTGGCAAATTCGATGTGCAGATGGATAAGCTAACTGATTCGATTGATATTAAAGTAAGCTCAGGAATGGCAAGTCTAGGCCTACCAAACGAAGCTAACTTTACATTGAACGGAAAAGTTAGCAGCGGCATCATACGAAACGACTTCCCTCTCAATGAAGCAACAGAAAACAAAAATCATGTTGGAGGGACTCACGGAACTGGCGAACATAAGGTAGATATAAGCGTATCAAGTGGGATGATTACGATTAATTGAAACAGGAAAAGTAGTCTGCTATATTGGCAGACTTTTTTTATGGACTAAATGTAACTCTAAATATTCAAAATTGAGTTTTGTAACTTGAAAATTGAAAAATAGCACAAAAGGTGATTCATTCTGAACAAATCGTTCCCAAAATAAAGGAATATGAAACGATACATAACAAAAAAATAACCAAGACGATTGAGCTAACAAAGCTTACTAACACTCTAATAGAAAATCACAAACATCCTATTATCGACATTCTCGACATTTATAGAATTCCATCTTCTGATCTAACATTAGGTATCCAATGCCCTAAATGCCTTGGGTTCAAGGTGGATAGATTATACGGAGCTTGGTACTGTTCTATCTGCAAGACGAAATCGAAACAAGCGCATGAACAAGGGATTTTGGACTACTTACTATTAAACGGGGACCTACTATGACAAATCAGCAATGTCGTCAACTTCTTCTTTTTAACAACCGTAAAACAATGAACAACTTACTTTCGAAAATGAACCTTTCTTTTTCTGATAGCGGTAGAGATAGAATCTATCACTCACCTGAAAATGGGGAGTTTAAACACTCTCTATAAGAATTTTATCTTAACTTAGTAAACTTCTTACAAACGCAAAAAAACCAGTCCCCCTAAGAGAACTGATTAATCTTATAAACTATCATTACCTAAAAATCATTTCTCTCTCTTCACCGGAATTGTCACAAAGAATGTTGTTGATTTATCTTCAGATTGAACATTAATGGCTCCACCATATTTCTCAACAACTTGCTTAACGATGCTTAAGCCTTCCCCGCGAGGGCTACCGAGTTGAGTTTCTTTTGTAGAAAATCCACTTTGAAAAATTCTGGTTACGATATCATCTGGAATTTTTCGGCCTATGTTTTCAATTTTAAATTGATAGGTTGATGCAGTTGAGATGGCTTCGTAATTAATAAATCGTTCTGTTTCTGGTAGCATTAGGGTTGCATCGAATGCATTGTCAATTAGGTTGGATAGCAATTTTATTAAATCTGTTGACTTAATTCGGCTGAAAGAGTCATCATCTACTAATAAATGCATGTCGACGTTGTCATTTTGTGCTCTAACCCATTTTGATTGCAATAAGATGAGCATAGCAGGATTTTTCACTTTTACAGGTAATTCCGTTGCTTCAACCTCTTTAGTAAGCGATGTTACATATTCGTATGCTCGATCTTGTAGGCCAATTTTTAATAAGCCTTGTATGACTTGAATATGGTTTATAAAATCGTGACGAATCGATTTTAACGTATGGAGCATTGAGGTAAATTCACCTTGATAGGTTTCTTCCGTATCTCCTACCTGTGACTTGATTTCAACCCGAACCCATCTCTGTACGAGTAAAAAAGCTGCAAATGAAATTAAAACAAATAATCCGTTAAAAATAAACATCGGTATGCTCGATTTAACGACTTCTTTCGTAATTTGATTCACTGTTTCGGCACTGATATCTACGGCTAGTGCACCAAGATATTCCTTATTGGATTCACTGTAGATAGGTACGCCTGCTGTGACGTAAGAGCCATATGTATCGTCTGGTATGATACCTGTATAAAAAAGCTTACCGTTAACTAATTTATTTATGTATTCTTCTGGTATTGTAGAAACTTTTCCGATATGGGTTTCTAAATGATTTTCAGGAAATCCTGCTACCATCACTCTAGGTATATTTTGCTCATCAGCCTTTACTGTATAAACATGTAAAGCACCTGTGTGTTCTCTTGCTTGATTCAAGTCTCTACGAAGCTTGTAAAATTCCTCGGATGCTACAGGATTTTTCAGAAATTCCTCATATGTCAATTTATCAAACGTTTTTACAATGGATTTGGCATTTTCCATCCCCTGTGTTGCAACGGCTATTTCGACTGTTTTCTTCATATTATGAAAGTTGGCATACAAGTTTAATAAAGTAAGAAAGGTAATCAGAAGAACGGTTACCGAAATGATGACTGTAAACTTCTTTTGTTTTAATCTACTAATGTCAGCCACCTCTTAACTACTGTATATACCCATATTATTGCATCTGTTCGGTTTTTTTGCGAATTTTTTTTACTAGATTAGGAGGAGCTCTAGAAGAAAAAGTGGAGCAACGATAGTTCGTTTCTCCACTAGTAGGGTTATATCAGATCTTTTATATCGTAAACTTGACCATTTTCAAACGAAGTTTCTAGGAATTTCAACAAAATGCTTGCAACTGTTTCTGGAGTTCGCAGCATTCCTTTTTCATGGTAGCCTTTAAATTGGTCCACTGAAGAAAAATCAGCACGCTCAGATCCTCGGATTGTTTGCTGCATCTCTGTGTCCATCACACCAGGTGAGAATGAGATTGCTTTTAAGGTGGAATTGCTTTCTACTTGCTCTAGTCCCAATGTTTTAGTGAACATATCTAGGCCTGCTTTTGTGCTACAGTAGGTACTCCAGCCTGAGATTGGTCGATTTGCGGCACCTGAAGAGACGTTAACAATTACTCTGTCACCTTGAAATGCTTCTGTCCGTTTTATAAACTCTGTGCATAGCAGAATCGGTGCTAATAAGTTTACTTTTACATTCGCTATTAAATCTTGATTTGTTGCTTTTCCCACAGGCTTGATCGGATCAATCGTGCCGGCATTGTTTAGCAGGGTGATTTTTTCTGCCCCTGAGAAGTTGATCTCTTCAAAAATTTCTGTGACGAGTTTCTCAACGAGATTTTCATTCGATATGTCGCCTGTTTTGTAAATCATCGGAATCTGTTTGCTTACAGCTAAAGTAACTAATTGTTTGTTTTCTGTTCGAGATATACAAATCAGCGTGTTCCCTTCTACTAAGAGCTGCTGAACAATTGCTTCACCAAGTCCTCTTGAAGTACCTGTTATGATGTAATAGTTCAATTTTAGTTTCCTCCCAATTTAGCTTGCTTTTTTCAATTCTGCTAGTTTGTAGTGATTTTCAAAATAATCATTTGTTTCACTTACGACAACTTTCCAGAGAAGAATAATCGCGATTAAGTTCGGGATCATCATAAGCGCGTTGGCCATATCTGCGAAAGCCCAAACGAGTGATAATTCTGCAACTGCACCTAATCCACACGCAGCAATATACACGATCCGATACCCAGTTATACCACGATGTCCAACTAAATACTCGAAGCATTTTTCTCCATAAACATACCAACCAACAATCGTTGAGAATCCAAAGAAGATAACCGAAAAGGCAACGATGTATTCTCCAATTATCCCTAATGTTGAGGCGAATGCAGCAGACGTAAGTGCTCCTCCATCAAGGTTTGGATTATGGGCAACCCCCGAAATTAGTCCACCAGTTGGATCCCAAAAACCAGTGATAATCAAAACAAGTCCCGTCATCGTACATACAATAATGGTAACAATAAATGTCCCTGTCATGGCAACTAATGCCTGTTTAACAGGATGATCTGTTTTTGCATTACCAGCAATTAGAGCCGCTGTACCAAGACCTGCTTCATTCGAAAAAATTCCTCTGGATACACCGCTTCGTACTGCCTCAATTACAGTAATCCCGATAAAACCACTAGCTGCTGCAACCGGATTAAATGCATAATCGAAAATCGTCATGAATGCAGGGATGATTTGAGTGAAATTTAAGGCAAGAATCAATAGTGCCCCACCAACATATAAAAGAGCCATGATCGGAACGAAGAAGCTCGCAACAGAACTGATTCGTTGGATACCTCCTACAATTATGATGGCTGTTAAACCTGCTAGAACAACTCCTGTAACAATTCCTCCTATACCAAAGCTATCATCCATCACTTGAGCGATTGTATTTGATTGCACACTATTACCAATTCCAAGCGCTGCTATCGCACCAAAGAATGCAAACGCAATCGCTAAAAACTTCCACTTTTTTCCGAGCCCTTTTTCTACATAATACATGGGTCCGCCTGAATACTCACCATTTGCATTTTTAACTCGGTATTTCATGGCGAGCAATGCCTCAGCATATTTCGTTGCCATCCCTAAAAGTCCTACAACCCACATCCAAAAAATAGCCCCCGGACCACCGAGTGTAATCGCAGTCGCCACTCCAGCAATATTTCCATTTCCAATCGTTGCAGCAAGTGCCGTCATTAACGCTTTGAAATTACTTACATCACCTTCTGCATCAGACTCTTGTTTTTCTTTTGAAAATCCCAATTGAAACGCATAAAGTAGTCTACGGAATTGTAGCCCTTTTAACACCATCGTCAAAAATAAACCAGTTCCAAAAAGAAGAATTAAACTAGGCGTTCCCCAAAGAACCCCATTAATTTTTTGTATAATCTCCATACTCATACCACCTTTGTCTGTATATATATTTATAATGATAACGCTTTCAGCTCTATTAAAATAGTAAATTTTGAACTATTTTAGTAGACTTGTTTCTTTCCACAAAGAATCTAGTACCCTTTTGTTACTTTTGACAAACTACTAGAAACATAATATCTTTGAATTAACGGGATGTCAAAATGAAATAAGAATCAGTTTAAATAAAAGTAGGGATATTATTGAATCATTCTACCTATGATCCATTTAAGTATAATTTTGAACGATTAGAGGATGTTGCCGACCGAATTAGTGAGGTTTTACAATGTCCGATTACAATTGAAGATGTGAATCATCGTCTCCTTGCCTATAGTACGCATGATGATTGCACAGATCCTGCTCGAATCTCAACGATTATCGGCAGACGTGTTCCAGAAAAAGTGATTAATAGTTTGTGGAAAGACGGTGCAATTCCACAGCTCTTAAAAACAGACGAGCCATTACGTGTCCAACATATTGATGAAGTGGGACTCGGCAATCGTGTTGCGATCTCAATATGGAAAAACAATGAAGTGTTAGGTTTTATTTGGGCTCTAGAAATTCAAAAGCAATTATCCGACGCAGATTTACTTCTATTAAAAAAAGCGGCTCAAGCAGTTAAAAACAAACTACTCAATCTTCAAGTTCGAAAAACGAAAAAAGAAGAGAGAAATCAAGAATTTTTTTGGAAGCTGTTAACTGGGCATATCACATCAGATCAGGAAATAGCAGAAGGACTTCAACAGTTAAGTTTAAATTTCCCATCACCATTTGTTGTCGTCATATTTAAGTTTAATCATGAAGTCAAAGCGGACACAGAAAAACAGTTAAATTATTTGCTGCAAACGACCCAGCAGGTCCAGGTCGTCATGGCTACGGTTGATTTTGATGAATTCATCGTCTTACTATCACCTAAAAGTGATCAACCACTACGAGATATTAAACTGTTTGCGAGCTCCACCATTCATCAATTAAACGAGCGATTTATGCTACATGAGGTACAAGCAAGCATTGGTGGAATTATACAAAGCCCACAACATATTGAGAAGAGCTATAAAGAGGCTCTTGCTGTCCTATCAATCAAAAAGCGTTTTCCTGTCGAAACGAAGGAACTATATAGTTTTTCAGAATTAGGAATCTATCAATACCTTGATCTACTTTATGACAAGCGTAAGACCGATGGACTACTAAATTATTCTCTCACTCAATTAAAACAGTATGACGCTCATCATCATACAAATCTTGTAGAAACATTAGAAGTCTTTTTAGACTCTGATAGCAACGTCCTTCTTGCTGCTAAAGCTTTAAATGTTCATGTAAATACATTGAGTTATCGACTAAAGCGGATCGCTCAGATCGCAGAGCTTGATATGAAAAATCCAAACCAAAAGATGTCTATTTATTTAGATTTAAAGCTTGATCGAATGACTTTGTGAAATTTCACAAAAGGGCTGAAACTCTTTCTCTTTTTTAACCAAAGAATTCTTGAAGATTACGAATTATACTGTATTTATAAAGAGTTTTTAAGGAGGAAGAGTTTTATGATTATTGGAGTACCTAGAGAAATAAAAAATAATGAGAATCGCGTGGCTTTAACACCAGGAGGCGTTACACAGTTCATCGGATCTGGACACCGTGTTTTAATTGAAGCTGACGCCGGAATTGGAAGCGGTTTCACCAACGAAGATTATCTTGCTGCTGGAGCTGTGATTCTTGAAGATGTAGCAAAGGTTTGGAATGACGCTGACATGGTCATGAAAGTTAAGGAACCATTAGCTTCAGAATATGTATATTTCCGTGAGGGGCTTATTTTATTCACTTATTTACATTTAGCAGCTGAGCCAGCTTTAGCACAAGCTCTAAAAGAAAAAGGCGTAACAGCGATTGCTTACGAAACAGTGACATCAGGTCGCACGCTTCCTCTATTAACACCAATGAGTGAAGTTGCTGGACGTATGGCTGCTCAAATTGGAGCTCAATTCCTTGAAAAGCCAAAAGGCGGAAAAGGAATTCTGCTTGCAGGTGTTCCAGGCGTTAGTCGTGGAAAAGTAACAATTATTGGTGGCGGAGTTGTTGGAACAAACGCTGCAAAAATGGCAATCGGCTTAGGAGCAGATGTGACAATTATTGATTTAAGCGCTGATCGCCTACGTCAATTAGATGACATCTTCGGAAATTCAATCAAAACGTTAATGTCTAACCCAATGAATATTGGAGCTGCTGTTGCTGAGGCAGATCTATTAATCTGTGCAGTACTCATCCCTGGAGCAAAAGCACCAACACTTGTTTCAGAAGAAATGGTAAAAGCAATGAACACCGGTTCAGTCATTGTTGATGTTGCAATCGACCAAGGTGGAATTGTTGAAACAATTGACCACATTACAACACATGATCACCCAACCTATGAAAAGCACGGCATCGTTCACTACGCTGTTGCAAACATGCCAGGTGCCGTTCCAAGAACATCTACACTTGCACTAACAAATGTAACCGTTCAATACGCTATGCAAATTGCCAACAAAGGCGTACACAAAGCGATCATAGAAAACGCAGCATTAAAAGCTGGTGTTAACGTAGCTAAAGGTGAAATTACTTATGAAGCAGTGGCTCGTGACCTTGGCTATACGTATACTCCTGTAGATGTGGCATTTGAGAGAGAGTTTTCGCTTAACTAAAATGATTTTATTTCGAAAAGGGGTCCTTTTGGTTTAAGTAATGACTTCATGGATGACATTTGAATTGACACTACTTTTGGTATCGCATTTCTATAAGACAACAGGTATTATCTTGATCAAAACACTTTGAATTTTAGTTGTCAATAAGTTCCAAAGTGTTCCATAATTGTTAATATAACAACAAAATGACGTGTGCCACACGTCATTTTTACTGTTTATTTTGTTATTTAGCACCAATAAACGTTACCCTTTACAATTTATTAACTAGTCTGTTATATACTTTTCCACAAAGAGAAGTTCAATTCATCGAGTGATAATCCATATCCGTCAAAATCGCATTTACCTTATCAAGACGCTTTTTTGTTTGTTCGGGATAATTAATCGCAAGAGCGCTAATTAGATAATCTGCAACAAACATGGATGACACAGCTGAATTATGAAAAGCGATACTGCTTGAGTTACATGGCAATACCAAGTCTGAATGCGAGACAAGTGGAGATGAATAACTGTCTGTAATGGAAATGATTTTTACACCATTCATTTTCGCTGTCCGGGCAAGATCAATAATTCGCCGTGCATAACGCGGAAAGCTGACGGCAATCACTAGATCATTTTCATTCATATTAACAACACTATCAACCCAATCACTTACATCCGCCACAACAAGGCTTGTATTGCCAAAGAGGCGGTTTAGTCCATGTGATAAATACTGCGCGACCGGCAATCCACTCCTAACACTCGTACAAATAATCCGGTTAGCCGACATAATCATTTTTTGCGTATGCTCAAGCGCATCCTGTGAAATCATATCCATTGTATTTTGAATGTTTTGAATCTGACTCTCTGCATAGCGACCCCAAAGATCGTCCTCATTAATTCCTTTTATGTTCGCTTCAAGTCTTGTCTGCGGAGCAGCTTGGTTCCGCAAATTTTCTTGAAGTCCTTTTTGAAATTCAGTATAACCGGAATAGCCAAGGCTAAATGTTAGCCGCATTATCGTTGTCGTACTTGTCTTTACTACACCTGCAAGTTGATCCACCGTCAAAAATGCTACATCAAGTGGATGTTTAATAATATAGTCGGCCACTCTTCGTTGTGTTTCTGTTAATTCGCCTATCTTTTGCTGTAATTTCACGATCGGATTTTCCATATCATCTCTCCAGACAGGTGGTTACTGTCGTAAATTTTCCACCTTTTTTCACTCGAGAAAATAATATCACGATTTCTCTTTCTTGTAAAAAAGAAGCTTGTCCGGATGAAAAGACCCCATTAAAATTATTGCTCCGCACGTATAAAAGATACCAGGCATCCCAACAACGGAGGATAACGATCCTAATGACAGCGGACCAACAATCTGAGTCAATTTATTAAACGTTAAACGAAGCCCTAGCCCTTCAGCCACACGCTCTTTAGGCAAAGTAATAATTGTTGCAAAGATGGATAAAGGCTGACAAATACCCGTACAAAAACCGAGAATGATAGATAAAGTGCTCAGCCATAGTACATGATCGGATAATGGATTCAACAAATACATGACACCGGAAACGAGAATCGAAATGGTAATGATTACATCCCTCTTTAAATGTTGGGCTACCCATGGTAATAAGCTTCGGATAAACATTCCCGCCCCCGCATTCAGCGCAATAATCACACCAATCGCTGAAGCAGACAAACCATTTTCTGCTGCAAGTAAAGGGAAAAAGGAAATATATGTATCTTTTGCCAACAGCCCTACAGAACTGACCAGCACCGCTTTTCGTAAATCAGGTATGCGCAGCAATTGAAATGAATTTTGCTCATTCCTTTTATCCTGCATCGACATCGCTTTTTGCCCTGAAAAAAATAAAGACAATGGGAGCATTCCCACTAACACGAAACTTAATGTTAAAAAAGTGGTACTATAACCGATCGAATCGGTTAAGAAACCTGAAAAGAGTGGTCCGGCAAAACTGCCCGCCGCAACAGCAATACTGAATACCGTAATATAATATTCACGCAGTTTGCTTTTCGGAAATTGACCTGCATAGGCCTGCATCGACAAGACAAACACGAGTTGAGCGAGACCGGCAAAGATTTGTGAAATGTACACGCCGGTTAAATTATGTAAAATACTTAGAATGACCATTGATAAAATGCCCAATACAACACTTGCAATCAGCGGTCCTTTAACACCGACACAGTCAATAATTTTTCCCGATTGAATCGATAAAAACAACGGAAAAAATGAAAATAACGCGACAATGACGCCAATTTCAGCATGACTTGCCCCAAGTCCATCGGCATACAGCGAAATAAGCGGTCTGCTTCCGGCAATACTCACCATAAACAACGCCGTACATATAAAAACAAGATTTTTATTTATTGTTCTTCCTTTTGTCACATAAACCCAACCCTTCCCTTTTATCATACATGAAAAAGGAAAAACAGACGGATCCGGTTGGATTCGTCTGCCTGCTTTATTTTAGCGAACATGTTCTAATTTTTCACTGAATTCATCTGAAGAATAGGCATCCTCTTCTTTCACTATTTCTTTAGGGTAATAACCGAGAATGAAACCGAAAATACCGGCAATCGCACTGATTATGAATGTTGGATTCGCAAACAAATCCCAAGTTTTCACAATTAAATCACCATTTTGCAACAGGACACCAGCCAGCTGACCAAGGACAAGACACGTCCCACCGATTAAAAACAACACAAGACACGTTTTAAATAAAAAGGCGATAATCTTTCTCACTTTTTCCACTCTCCTTTAGATTGGCACTGGCAAGATACCCATTGCAATTAAATAACCGATTAATAAAATAGGGACAACATAATATACAATTAGTGGGACGAATGTCTTTTCGGGACTTGCACCTGCAAGCGAGGCCGCAATAAAGATCGATCCGGAAGCCGGCGGCGACGCACCTTCTGTGGATGCAAAAACGAGAATCGCGACTACTGCAAGCAAAGGATCAACTCCCGCCGATACCATTGCCGCAAAAGCGACCATTCCAATGGCTGTTAAAGTGGCCGTTGATGACAACGGACCAGCAACAAGTGCAACAAGTAGCGAAATTAACAGCACCATTAGCCATTTAGAAATGGATATAGAGCCCATTACAGTTGTTAAATCTTCTGGAAGACCGAGATCTGTCAGCACTTGGCTGGATGCATAAGCGAAGACAAGCAATGCACCAATCGTTGAAAAGCGAGGAATCGCTTTATTTAAAAAGTCAAACCAACCCTCTGCTGATTTCGGTAGCTTTGTCCAGCCAACTATCATGCTGATCAAAATGATTAAAATCGGTATCCACGTGATAAGTGAAATGCTGTCCATTGCGTCTTCCCCGATATTCGGATTTGCCATAAAACTTTCTGCAAGCGGTCCAATCGTAACGACAATCGGAATTAATGCTCCAAAGAAAATCAATGTTGACTTCCAACCTGTTCGGAACGCCTCTTTCAGCGGCTGAATAAACTCCGGTGAAATTGTTTTAATATTGTCACGCTTAACAAAATACATGATTAAGAATACACGATAAATAACTTGATAAACACCTGAAATAAACAGGGCTACATACAAGTCTCCCTCGGATACAACTGCTGCAATCGGCGCGAATCCTAGCATGATAAACATCGACGCACTAGGTGGTAATGCCGCGCCGAGACCACCATTACCGGCTACAATGGTAGCTGCTCGTTCCCGACTGAATTTGGACTGAACCATCCACGGTGCCGTAATGGAACCTGTCGTTGCCGTATTTCCTGAGTTTGATCCTGCAAGCGTTCCCATAACTGCGGATGCGATCGTGTCAACGTATGCAGCTCCACCGGGAAGCCGGCCAAGTAAAGAGTTCAATATTTTCACGAGACTGGCAATGATTGCAGTATGATCAATGACATACGCCATAAATACAAACGCGACAGACGCGTATAAAACTTCATTTGTACCAGCAAAAACAAGACCGCTCCATATTAAATCAAAGACTTTTGTACCCCCAAACAAAGAAGTTGCTATAAAACCGGCCAGCATTGCCTCCGCTATATTACGTTTTAATACTAGGTTCCAAAAAACAATTATGCCAATAAATACGAGTAACGCCCAGATTCCAACGCCCATACATACACCTTCTTTCTAAATATTACGAGTATTAAGCGGCAACATTGTTCGCCGCTTTTATTATGTTGTTACTTTAAGTGCCTCAATTACTTGCCGCCAGTGTTCTGGCTTTTCTCCATGATACTTCTCTTTCAAATTTAATAAAGCAAGTTTTTCAATTTTGGCTTTTGCTACTTTCGACATCGATGAATCAAGATTGACTGATTCTAGCATATCAATTGTGCCGACAAGTTCAATCGAACGTCTCGTTGCATGAAGTGCCGTTCCGGTCACGAGCCGATTCATGGTTTCTTCAAATTCACGGCCGTTAATCGTTTCACTGAGTGAATCAATGACAAGCTTTTCGACATTAAAATGGTGAGCAGCTTCTAACAATTCAATATACAGCCCAACGATTCCTTTCATATAAATGCTGCGAATTAATTTTGCCGCAGTTGCTTCACCAGGCATTTCGCTAACCTTCTCGATATTCATACCGAATAAAGACATCATTTCAATAAAAACATCGGTTCCGTCACCGCTGGCGAGAATCGGCACTTTATGTTTATAAACTGGCAGCGGTCCCATCATTGCCGCATCCACAAATTTCCCGCCACATTTGTTTATGTTAGACGAAATCTGCTTTTTGACATCCGGATTGGCTGCTGAAACATCAATATAAATGCTTCCATTTTTTAGATGTGACATTAGCTGTGCGCTTACTTCTAGCGCCTTGTCTGCAGGTACTGCAACAATGACCGCTTCTACATCTATAAGCACTTCTTCTGATGATTCCACAATTGTAACGTGTGACTCTTCAGCCCGACTTCGTACAAGTTCGCTGTATTCTGGCACATTCCAGAGTGGATCATATGCCTTCATTTTTTCGATTCCTTGCTCATTTAGACCAGACGCCAATTCAAAGGCGGCCTCCCCGAATCCAATAAATCCTAAATGCATATGTGCTTCTCCTCCTTAAAATCCAAATTCTTTAATTTTATCGGCAAGCCATGCTGGGGCAATGCTGATTCCATCTGTACTTCCTCCTTTTCGTTTCTCTTCATAACTAGCAATCATCTGCAGACGTTTTTCTTCATATTTAAGTTTCGCTTCTGCTTTCGCGAGTGCATCCTCAATTTTTTCTTTAGGTACAACAATTACGCCGTCTTCATCACCGACGATTAAATCACCTGGATAAACGGCAACTCCCGCGCATGATATTGGTATATTGATCGCGCCAGGACCTTCTTTAAATGGACCATTTGGAATAAAACCTTTTGCAAAGATCGGTAGCCCTATTTCACCCAGCATTTCTTTATCACGAACAAGCCCATCAATGACTATTCCTTCTAACCCAATAGCTTTCGCAGCTCCCGCCATTAATTCGCCAAGATATGCATTTTCCGTATGTCCTTTTCCATCAGCAACGATCACATATCCTTCTCTGCCGCAATAGATACCTTGGTGCAAAAACAGATTGTCACCTGCTCTCATATCTACGGTTAAAGCAGTTCCGACCACTTTCATCCCTGATGCTACAGGTCTCACTCTGTAATCCATTGACCCCGTGCAGCCCAACGCATCAGAGATAAGTGTTGAATTTAATTTTTTAGCTTGTTCAATTATTGTTTCTGGTAAAAGTGGTGCTGTATAACTCATTCTCCTCACTTCCTTCCTAATGATAGCGGTTACATGAAAATTGAAATTAAAGTAGTAAAAATAACTACTTTTTATAATAAAGTAATATTTATTACTACTTGATAAAATGTTAACATCGATATTTCTTGTTGTAAACTGTTTTTTATTTTCCGATTGTTATAAACCATAAAATAACCCCTGTGTGAAGAAAATAGAAGAATAGCTAATAGCAATTTAGGAACCTTTTTGTTTTTTTCGTTTATGCATGATTACATCCTTAATAAATCAAAGTTTTTTGCTTCTAAAGAATCCTAACCTACAGGAAGGTTAATATTTAATATAATGAGTTCCTTTGCAGAGTTTGAAAGGTATATGAAGTATATGAACCTTTGTACCATTTCTAAATAACCCCTTCACTGTTTTAGTTTTTTCACTTGAAGCTGTATTTGTCCGTATAATCTAGCGGGGGATTGGCTAAACGATATGTAACTTCTCTAGATCCTTCCATAGAAGAAAGATATTTTTTTGTTTAAGGAAGTATTGGTACAATAAATACGAGGTGATTAGTTTGTGTGGTCGATTCTCTAATGGAATGAGAATAAACATCTTAAAACCACGATTGTAGTAACAAAACGATCAAGTTTCACAACAAAAATAGAACGTTTAGTCAGTAAGACTAAACGCTCTAAATGTATTTGTATTGATTAGTAAGATATTTCTTCAAAACTCAAGAAAAGAGAAAGATTACCTTCTCTTTTTCCCAAATATCTCCTGTTCGAGTCGTTTCCCTGTTGGAGTTGCTGCTAGACCGCCTTCTGCTGTTTCTCTTAAGGCAGAAGGCATTGATTGCCCGATTAAATACATAGCATTAATTACTTCATCACATGGGATTCTGCTTGTAATACCTGCTAATGCCATATCTGCTGCTGTCATAGCATTTGAAGCACCCATTGCATTTCTTTTCACACATGGCACTTCAACTAAACCTGCGACAGGGTCGCATACTAGGCCAAGCATATTTTTTAAGGTAATTGCCATTGCTTCAGCAGATTGAGCAGGTGTTCCACCAGCTAGCTCAACTATTGCTGCAGCTGCCATTCCACTTGCTGAACCAACTTCTGCCTGACATCCACCAGCTGCTCCTGAAATAAACGCATTGTTAGCCACTACAAATCCGAAAGCTGCAGATGTGAATAGAAATTCAATCATTTCCATACGAGTTGGATTTAACTTTTCCTTGACTGCGAACAATGTCCCAGGGACAACTCCTGCCGAACCTGCTGTTGGAGTTGCACAAATCGTTCCCATTGCCGCATTAACTTCATTTGTCGCAACAGCCTTGCTAACTGCATCTAATAAAAGATTTCCCGTTAGTGCTTTCCCGCTTTTCATATAATTTTGCAATAATACTGCATCTCCACCTGTTAATCCTGAGACAGATTGAACACCTTTAAGACCTCGTTCAATGGCCTGCTCCATCACCGTTAAGTTTCGATCCATTTGCATAAGAATTTCTTCTCTTGTTCGTCCCGTAACCTCAATTTCCTGTTGGATCATGATCTCTGCTATTTTCACTCGCTTGTTTTCGGCTAGCTCAACAAGTTCTGCTACGCTTCTAAACATGTTTCAAGCCCTCCTGTTCGTAAACCAACATTAATCAACCATTCGAATTGTCTGGATAATGTTTGGTAGTTTTCCAATCTCTTTTATTACTTTGCTATCGAATTTTTGATCAACTTCGATCACCATCATTGCCATATTTCCTTTTTCTTTGCGGGAAACCTCCATATGACCGATATTGAGTTGATAGTTTGCAAGAATGTTTGTGACACTTGAAATGACTCCATATTGGTCTTGATGCACGACCAAGATCGCTGGATATTCTCCAGAGAGTTTAAGTTGAAAGGAGTTCAATTCAATAATTTCAATTGTTCCACCACCGATTGAAATACCCACTAATTCAAGTTCGTTTATTGCATCATATAATTTAATCCTGACTGTATTCGGATGATCAGTTACGGCAGTTTCAATCGTAAACTCTATCGTTATTCCTGCTTCTTCTGCTAGTTTTAATGAGCTTGGAATTCTCTCATCAAATGTATCAAAGTCAAGTATACCGCCAACAATCGCTACGTCTGTTCCATGGCCTTTATAGGTTTTCGCAAATGACCCGTATAAAGAAATAACCGCTTTTGTTGGTGCTTTTCCAAATAAGGTTCTTGCCATTCGGCCGATTCGAGCTGCACCAGCTGTATGTGAGCTAGAAGGGCCTATCATTACTGGTCCGATTATTTCAAAAGCTGATCGATACTTCATCTTTCCATCACCCTTTTTTTTAAGCTGCTTCTTTAATTGGTTGAGTATCTTGCTTATTTAAATCAGCCAATGTCCGAATTTTATAGTTTTTAAATATGATCGACCCTAGAAATCCGCTTAGCGCCCCCACTGTCGCACAAATAAGAGCTGTAATCGTCACTTTTAAAGGATCATTAAACCCATACATAACAGCAAGACCGGCAATTGGAGTTGCAGTACCTGGTGCATTGTTGATTAAACCCGACATGGCAACGACAATCCCCGCTGCTGCTCCACCAAAAAAGTTTGTTACATAAACTGGTATTGGATTCGCTGAAATGATATTTGCTTGTGTTAGTGGTTCAATCGCAACCGAAATTGTTGTTCTTCTATTCCCAAATTTTAAACGATCAAACAATACGTAGTTCATAAAGGAAGAACCAAAAACCGCTAAAGCACCGATTGCCATTGGTAGACCTGTTAACCCGAGCATAGCTGTTAACGCCATGGAGCTTAAAGGTGCAGTTGCAACAACAGTTATGACACCACCTAAAATAATCCCCATTACGATTGGATTGCTATTCGCAGTCTCTGCAATAATTCCACCAATATTTAGAAGAGTTGCATCCACAAGAGGACTTACATTTACTGCAATTAATCGGACAAGAGGAGCTGCTACAATAATAGTGACAATTAGATCAAGACCAGCTGGCACTTTGTCCTCGATTTTTCTCACAAGAAAGGAAACAAGATAGCCGGCAATGAATCCTGGTAATAAGCCTAATCCTGCACAGGATACACCCAGCATCAACGCGTAAACAGGGGAAACTCCCAACGCAAGAGCTACCAACGCGGCAGCCGCAACGCCACCCATTCCACCAGCAGCTGTCCCGACCTCTCCAAAAAAATCAATGCCTATTAAATCTCCACCAACATACTTTTGAAAGGCTTCGACTAAGAATGCAGCAACTGCAGCACTTGCAAGAGCTCCCATTGCTTTCATCCCTTTTGGGGCTTTATAACTAAACAATGTGAAAAAAGATAAAACGAGTAATAGTAAAACAGTTCCTTTTAATATTTCCAATTGTCTCTCTCCTCTTTGATGTAATTTTTTAAAAATTGCGGTATCACCAAAAAATTGTAAACGCTTGCAAAAAACTCGCTATTAAAAGTGCTTTTTAAAAATATTCTCTAAAGCAAACTCGCTTTCAGCTCCACTATCATAACATAATTAATATAGTGATTAAATAAAATTTTATGTATCTTAAAGATTTGTAGAATTCACTTTTTTCATAATAATGTATCAATTTTATAGGATAATCTTCTATTAAAGGAATTGTGGGGCAATAATAAGAGAGGCATCATTACAGTTAGTCTGTCGTTGTCACTCAGTGAATTAATAGTACAATACTATAAAATAGACACTACCCATTTTTAGATGGGTAGTGTCTTTCAAGTTCTTTTTGACATAAATATTGAAATTAGCATGCTCAAACTTTAATTAACTGTTTTTATGCAACACTAGTGAAAATGGTACTGTTTATAAGTAATTAAAACCTTGCTGCAGACGTTCAAGTACATAGAGTGTATGTTTGTAATAGTTAAAATCATGATTTATCTTTTTTTCATCTAGTCCACTGTAAAACATTCCCCATGCACATTCTCTAACCATATGCATAAACTTCAGTTCTTGAAGAATCTCAAATTGTTCATCTTCATAGGTTTCAAAGTAAAGCTTTAACCATTCTTTCTCCTGTTCTTCCGAAAACTTGTTTGAAAAAGGAATGGTAGCTAAGTCAAAGAAAACATCTCCACTTCCTGACATTTCCCAATCAATAATATAAAGATCTGGACCAGATGAGAGCATGTTTACTGTAAAATAATCGTTGTGACAATACCTTCCATTAAATTGTTTATCATAGCTTCGTTTATGTGCGATTGCTTCCGCTTTTTTCAGAAATGGACTTAACCCATGCGGATGCTTTACGTTCAACTCATCAGCACCACAGATATAGCGTTCAATAAAATAATAGGGGGAACATTGACGTTCGTTATCTTTCATAGCATGTATCTTTTTCAGGTGACTGATGATTAATTTTTTCGTATTTTCATCATTAAGATTGTCCGGTGAAATCATTTGACCATCAATAAATTCAGTAACTACATACTTTTCCGGGTTGTTTGCGATTAGGACTTTTGGAGCAAAACCCTCTCTAGCAGCCCTTTCCATAATATCTACTTCCGATCTTCTAGTAACATTTAAATACTCGTTTTGTTTTCCATTAATTCGTACAACAAACGATTTTTGTTTTGTAATAACTTTATATGTTTGATTATTTAAACCACCATTTAGTGGCTCTAACGAAATTAATCCACTATTGAGAAGTGGATTTTCATGAATTATCTCTTCGATAACCATTGTAATATCCCACCCTTTATCACTATTTTTAAGTTGTTATAAAGTGAAACCATAATTCTCAACTATCATCTGTTTGAAAAGTGCTCACAATAAATAATAAAGCTCTAACCGCATACTGGTTAGAGCTCATCCCATACTATTACTTACTGCTCCAAATTGAATTTAGTTCAGTTATTTTAAAATCTGAGACAATAGTATTTCCTTCATTCGAAAACAAAATCAACTCTTGGCCTGCCTCACTCGGAAATATTAAACTAGTAACAGCAACTTCACCATCATTTACGAACACCTCTATTGATGATGTATCAATAAATAACTGAAGTTTCACTATATTATTTTTCAACTTCAATGGTGTCTCTTGCACTGTTGGAAAGGATGTTGAAAAGCTATTTTTTCCAGAATTGGATCGGTCAACTAGTAACTTTTCCTTTAATACATCATAAGTTATACTGGTTTTTTCAGTTTCAGAGTGTTGAACGATTAAACCAAATTGATTTGAGGTTACTTTCTCAAATTGAATAGTCATTTCGATTAATTTATTATTTAATGGAATTGATACTGGATGATTTGCTGCAATGATCTTTTCTTGATGAGAAACAGTTTCTTTTCTTATAGCATTGATTTCAGAGACAGTTTTTTGCACCAAACGAACTCCTTCAATTCCAGAAACTAATGATAATTCTCTCGGAAGTGTCATAGCACTTCGAAACGAATTTGTTGGAACTTGATTCGCATACCGCCAGTTGCTCATCCATCCAAGATAAATTCTTCTCCCATCTTTTACATCAGACCAGCTTACACCAGCATAATTATCTCTTCCATAATCTAACCAAAGTATCGTCGCATCATCATAATCATTTACAAAAGTTGTTCCATCAAACTGTCCAATAAAGTATTGGGTTCTAGAACCTTCTTTAGATTCACCGTTATCACCAATGCTAACAATCATCACCCATTTCTGATTATCTTGATTATTGTCTACTGGTAATTTAAATAAGTCAGGGCATTCCCAAACTCCGTCATGTGAACCTGCTTTATTTCCGAATTCACTTGCAAACTTCCAATCTTTTAAATTTCGAGAAGTATATATTGTTACTGATTGTCCGGTAGCTAATACCATGACCCATTTATTTGTATCATTATCCCAAAAAACTTTAGGATCACGATAATCCGTTATATTCACATCCGATAGAACCGGATTCCCCTCATATTTCACCCATGTTCTTCCATTATCTTTACTGTACGCTAAGCTTTGTCTTTGTCTTGGGCGATTAGAATCAGGATACGTGCCCGCACTTGTATAAATTGCTACCAATCCTGGTTGATCACCAAAGAATCCTGATGTATTATTCCAATCAACAACTGCACTACCTGAGAAAATTTCCCCGTGTTCATCAGGAAATAACGCAATAGGAAGATGCTCCCAATGTATTAAATCTTTACTTACCGCATGCCCCCAATGCATTGGCCCCCAGGTTGTGCCGTATGGGTGGTATTGATAAAACAAGTGATACCCATCGTTAAAAAACACCATCCCGTTAGGATCGTTCATCCATTTTTCCTCAGGTGAAAAATGAAATTGTGGCCTGTGCTGTTCTTTAAACTTTGCTGTCATTTTATTGCTCCTTTTTTTAGATATTATTAATTAAAAGGCTGTACCTCTAAAACACTGTACAGCCTCATTCTCTTTAATTATTGTTGATTTCTGTCATAACCTACTTGTTTAATTTCTAACCATTCTTGTAAACCTAATCGATCTAGCTCAGACAAATACTCAGACCACTCTTCTTCCACTTTTCCGTTTGAAATCCACTCTGCTTTCTTTCTTTCAACATAAGGTTTTAAATCGGCTTCAATAGTAGAAATTTTATCTAACTCCTCTAGTGAGAAAAACACTCTAGGATAAATATTGTCAGCTTTCATGTCAGGAACCATAACATCCTTCATTAATCCTAATCTCCAAGCTGCATCGTCTGGTTTAGTTGTCACAGTACCATAGTATTCATCAAGTATAGCTAAAGGCCCGCCAATAGATGTTTGCTCTCTTAGTTCTACTGGGGCTGTTCCCTCCAAAGAAAGGTGCTTTAACATATTAGCACTTTCATCAAATTCAAAAATATTTTGTTTTGTTTCATCCCCATACGTACCCCAATTGTTTTGAACAGATTGAACCGGGTTATAGAGCTGGTCGATCCACTTTGCTGTTAATTCCAGGTTTTTGTTTGCACTTGTAATGACCATTCTTCCTCTGTCGAAGCCCATTCCATTTGTTCTTGCTACATTTTTATGTCCATCTGGGCCTTCAAGAGCCGGCATAAGATCATACTTGTCGTTCATACCAGTAATATTCGCTTTATCCCAAGTAAAATACAAACCATAGCGATTTTCTTTCCCTTTTGCAAGGTACGCATTCCAATCATGTTCAAAAGCCTCTATATCTATTAATCCTTCATTAAATAATTCGTTGAAAAATTTGATAGCTTCTTTATAGCCTTCATCTGCTGATGTATAAAGTACTTTTCCATCATTACTTACAACCGTATGATCCCAGTTATCTCCCAGACCAAAAGATCCGAAAAGGGAAGATAAATCTTGTCCACCATCATTAATAATAAATGACATTGGGATTTCATCAGCTTCCCCGTTACCATTTGGATCTTGTGTTTTAAACGCAATTAATACTTCTTTTAATTCCTCAGTAGTCTTTGGCATTTCTAAGCCTAATTTATTTAACCATTCGACATTTATCCAAGGAAAATTATCTACAGAATGAATACTTTCTTTACCTGATCCTAGTTCCTCTATCCATGGGAAAGAATAAATATGTTCATCAGGAGCAGTCATCATCGCTTTATACTCTGGCGCATCCTCTAACACTTTTTTTAAGTTAGGCATATGCTTTTCTATTAAATCTTCAACTGGAACGATCGTTCCATCTTTTGCTAGTTTTAATAACTCATAATCTGTATAACCTGCATTTAAAATAGCATCCGGAAGTTCACCGCTAGCAATTGCTAAATTTCTTTTTTCAATAAATGAATCCGACGTATAATTCTTCCAATCAACACTGACTCCTGTCTTTTCTTCTAAACGTTGGTTAATTAGTTTTTCATTTGGATCAGAAGGGGCTAACGGAGAACTTTGTGTCATAAATTTCAATGTTACTTCTTCTTTCAGTGGAAACGATACATCTGTTAGCTCATAATCCTCTGTAGAAGCACTCTTGCTGGTTTCATTACTACAGCCTGAAGCAACTAACAGTCCAGAAATCAACAAACCCGACATTGTTTTATACATTTTTTTCATAGTAAACCCCTCACCTTTTTTAATATTTTATTTTAAAGATCCTACCATAACACCTTTTTCAAAGTATTTCTGGAAGAATGGATACATAATGATTAAAGGTAAACTAGCAATAACAATGGATGAGTATTTAATCATCTCTGAAATTCTTTGGAGCTCAGCTCTAGCAAGTTGGTCCCCAATCATGCCGGGCTGTACTTCGTTTTGGATTAAAATTGAGCGTAAAACCAATTGCAACGGATATAGTTCTCGGTCCTCAAGATAAATCATCGCATCAAAATAAGCATTCCATTGTCCAATAAACGCATATAGAGCGATAACAAAAATGATTGGTTTAGATAATGGAAATACAATCTTCAGGAATATTTGAAATTCAGATGCACCATCTATTCGTGCTGCTTCCTTCAACTCTTTTGGGATCGATTTAAAGTAAGTTCTTGCAAGAATAATAAACCAAACATTGATTGCATTAGGGATAATAATCGCCCAAATTGTGTTAAGCATTCCTAAATCCTTTACAACTAAATAGGTTGGAATCAATCCCCCATTGAAAAACATTGTAATTATAAAAAATACCATAATCGTCTTTTTACCAACTAGACCCTCAGTTGATAGCGTATAGCCTGCAAGTATGCAAACTATAACTGTCACAATGGTAAATCCAGCCGAATATAGAATAGAATTAATGAACCCTCTAACGATTGTTCCATCCGAAAAGATTCTTTTATACCCTTCAAAAGTCCAATCGGAGGGACTAAGCAAGAGTCCTTTTTTAAGTAAAGAATTAGGTTCTAAAAAGGAAGCGAGAAATACATATAAAAGAGGGGAAACAACTATTATTACAATTACACTTAATAAGACTTTATTAATTAGAAGTAGTAGTTTGTCATTTTTTGAGTTATTCACACTTTATCCTCCTCTATAAAAGACCTTCGCCTTCGTTTAGTTTTTTCACCACTTTATTGACTACTACTAGTAAAAACACATTAATTATTGCGTTAAATAATCCTACTGCAGTGGCAAATGAATAATCTCCAGCTTGTAATCCTCTTTTATATACATAGGTTGGAATGATTTCTGAAGAGGGCATATTCATTGCTGTTTGTAACAGGTAAGCCTTTTCAAAACCGATGGCCATGATTCCACCAGCGGCTAGAATAAATAGCACAGCCATTACTGGTTTCAGTGTTGGGAGGTCAATATGCCAAATTCGTTGGAGTAGTGATGCCCCGTCTACAGTCGCTGCATCATGCAACTGCGGATCAACGTTTGCAAGTGCTGCTACATATATAATGGACGCCCACCCAGCACCTTGCCATACTCCAGACCAAATGTAGATGGACCTAAATGCGTCTGGATCTGACATAAACGAAACAGGCTTATCTAAGAAAATAGATAATAGTGCATTAATAGGTCCAGTTGGTGAAAGAAAAAGGAACACCATCCCCGAAATAACTACTACTGAAATAAAATGTGGGGCATAAAGAACTAATTGAATATTCTTTTTTACGTTTGATTTTCTCAGCTGATTTAACATGAGCGCCAATATTACAGGAATAGGAAAACCTATCAATAGTTCAAACGAACTTAATTTAAGCGTATTCATAAAAATATCCATAAAATTAGGTGATGTTAAGAAACCTATAAAATGCTTAAATCCAACCCATTCGCTTCCCGTGATCCCCTTAATTGGGCTAAAATCTTTAAATGCAATAGTTGCTCCATACATTGGTATATACTTAAAAATAATCGTTAGGATAACAGCAGGGGCAATTAGTAAATAAAGAAGATAATTTTTCTTAATGTACTCAATATTGCGCTTCATTTTATATACAGCTTTGTTTGGGCTATCTGTGTTAGTTTGAGTTTTATTTCTAATTAATTCTTGCAATCTCTAAACCCCCTTATCTATATCTCATAATCTTGTAACCTCTTTTGAAAACCCTTACAAAATGATTGTATGTCAATCGGTTTCATATGTCAACCGGTTGACATATTTTTTCAAAAAAAATTTTAAACAATTCAATCAACTTTAAGTGGGGGGACTAAGTCTACTATTTCCCTCCACTATCCCATTAAGTTGTTGTTTGACTATCAATTAATGTAATAGGTAAAATTGTTTCAAGTTGGATTTCATCAGGTTGTTCTTCTATTTGTTTAATTAGGATCTCCACTGCCTTTTCTGCTATCTTCTTAATAGGCTGTTGCACTGTACTTAATTCAGGAAGTAACATTCTTGTTGTATCAGTACCATCATAACCAATTACTTTTAAGTCTGTTGGTATAAGAACTCCCCTATTTTTTGCCTCGCTAATGACCTTCGCGGCAATTGTATCATCACTGGCAAAAACACTATCTACACCTGGATTTTCATCAAATAAATTTTTTATCGTTTGTATGATCATTTCTTGTGATCCCTTATATGGGAGTTCATATGTAAGAGGAGTTAAATTATTAGCCACCATAACATCTTCATAAGCTCTTCTTCGTAAATTAGCTGGAGTTTCAAGAAAGCCCGGTCCATTAATATGGATAATTTTTTTACACCCTTTCGATAGTAAAAGCTCAGTCGCTTGCTTCCCCCCATCATAATTATCACTCGAAACTACTGGTATCGAACTTGATAAATATCGATCAATTCCTACAATCGGTAACTTAGGAATTTCATATTCCTCAATTCCCCTATTATGAGCTCCCGAAATGATCCCATCCACTTGATTCCTCTGAAGCATTTGCAAATAGTTTCTCTCTTTATCTTCTCGATTTTGACTATTACAAAGCAATACTTTATATCCAAAAGAAGCAAAAGTATTTTCTAGATGAAAAATTAGTTGACCATAAAAGGGATTACTTGTCGTTGGAAAAACAAGTCCAATCAGATAGGTTCTCTTAATAAACAATGATCTAGCAACCTCATTAGGAAAATAATTTAATTCCTCCATTGATTCTTGGACCTTTTTTCTCGTTTTATCACTTATATAGCCACGATTGTTTAAAACTCTTGAAACAGTTGTTGGTGAAACACCAGCAAGCTTTGCTACATCTTCAATTTTCGGTTTCACTTCATACTTCCTCCTAGGGTCCATGACCAATAAAAAATAAATCGCTAACTATCTAAATAAATTCATAATAATACATATTTTACGAACATAATGTTACCACACATTTTAATTTTATAGAAAAGAACAAGAACTCTACCAATTAATAATTTTTTTCTATCTATCGAGCAGTTAATCTGACAACTTTTTGCCCTAATAAAAAGGGTACCTTAAAAACTTATAAAGAAAATCTAGATATCTTATAAGTTTTTTATATGCTAACCTTCTGTTATTGTCGTTATATTCAGTTATTCTCTGTCAATTTAGGGAATAGAATTAGCTAAGAACAACGTTAGGAGAGAAAGAAGGCTGATTCTAAATGAATGTAAAATATCTTGCCTACATAGGAGCAATTTTAAACGCTACCATTGTTGGGTTGTCGTTTTTGTTTACAAAAATTGCCCTTAACTCATCTAATCCAATCGATACACTTTCGTTTCGGTTTACACTTGCTTTTTTGGCTATCACATTTGTGATGATCATCCTTCGTAGGAAGCCAATAAGTTTAAAGGGCTTATCGAAGAAAGAATTTTCCTCCCTTTTACTCCTAGCACTGTTTTACCCGACGATGTTTTTTTCCTTCCAAACATTTGGACTTGTTTATGCTTCGTCTGCAGAAGGAGGAATTATTCTAAGCTTATCTCCAATCTTTATTACGATTTTTGCGTCGGTTTTTTTGAAGGAAAAAACAACATGGCAACAAGGGATTTTTATTATGTTATCAGTTCTTGGTGTTATTTATATTTTCGTTATGAAAGGAAATGTCGTTGAAGTAGACAACTTTCTTGGATTTGGATACTTATTCATTTCATGTTTGTCCATTGCAGGCTACACGGTTTTAGCTCGTCACTTAACCGTGAATTACTCACCCTTGCAACTCAGCTTTATTATGGTATCGTTTGGATTCCTCTTTTTTAATGGCTACGCGCTTTTCTATCATCTAAATGCAGGAGATGTTGCTACCTACTTAAGTCTTTGGGGTAACGGCTCTTTTCTTATCTCAACGTTTTACTTAGGTGTTCTTGCCACTCTGCTTACTTCCTTTTTAGCCAACTATGTGTTGTCCAAAATTCCGGCTTCCCAAATGAGTGTTTTTGCTAACATCGCGACAGTGATTTCGATTGCTGCAGGAGCTACTTTTTTAAATGAAAAGATTTATTTTTATCATTGGGTGGGTGCTGCACTTATCATTATCGGGGTTATTGGCACAAATATCCTCAAAGAAAAACAAAGGAACCAGACTTCTGATTCATAAAAACAGCCAAATTGTTGCATACTAAACAGAAAAATTCGCGAGGAGGCATCATCATGCAAAAAAATGCACGTGGCTATGTTCAAGATTCATTTTCTGCATTAAACAATGCGAAGGAAAGCTTACAAAGTGCACTACAAACTGTCGAGAAAAACCAAAATCGTGAACAAATTGAGCAATCACTACAAGTGGTTGAAAATGCATTACAGCAGTGTAGCCAAACTGTAAACAGTTTAGAGCAAGGTTAATTAAACTAAAAGACCAAACGATTTCTGTTTGGTCTTTTAGTTAGTTTGCTTAAAGTAACGGACCGCTAATTCATGTGGACCTGATCACTTTTTTTTATTAATCCCAGCTCATACGCTGCTCTTTCCACGGGTCCCCCTCCATATGATATCCATTTCGCTCCCAAAATCCAGGATGATTATGCTCTGTAAATTGAATACCACGTAGCCATTTTGCACTTTTCCAAAAGTATAAATGCGGAATGACAGCCCTTAATGGAAAACCATGCTCTGGTGTTAGTGGTTTACCACCAAAGGAGTGTGCCAAAAGACTTGTTTCTTTTAAAAAATCTTCTAGGGGAAGATTTGTGGTCCATCCTTCTTCAGCGTGTAAAATGACGTATTTTGCTTTTTCTTTAATTCCTACCTCTCTGACAATTTCAGTTGTTTTTACACCTTGCCAACTTGTATCAAGCTTTGACCACCCAGTTACACAATGGATATCATCGCTTACTTCAGCCTGTGTTAGCGACATAAGGTCTTCATACGAAAAAAGTTTTGGCGTAGACACTAAACCGTACACTTGGAGATTCCATTTTGAAAGATCTTCATAATGAGGTACATTTCCAGCATGAAGCACCGGGAATTTTGTCGTAACGTTTTGGTTTGGAGGAATTCGATTAGAACCTTCTGCTTTTCTTTGTTTACCAAAATACATGTACTCCAGCTCCTATGTTAACTTGTTTTAAAATTATGTTGACATATAATCACGATTCTATTACTCTTTTTTATATACACAACATACACTAGGGGATGTTCATATGAAAAAAGGGTTTCGTACGTTAGATTTAACTTTAGTCGGTATGTTTGCAGCACTAATGGCTGTTGGTGCTAATATTACCTCTTGGGCGCCATTTTTAGAAGTAGCAGGTGTACCTTTGTCCATGCAGCCATTTTTCTGTATTTTAGCAGGTCTTTTGCTCGGAAGTCGTTTAGGTGCTTTATCTATGTTTGTTTATGCACTAGTTGGAATTGCAGGAGCCCCGGTTTTCGCTCAGTTTAGTGGGGGAATCGGTGTTATCTTTGGTAGTACAGGCGGTTTCATTATATCCTATATCGCAACTGCTTATGTAGTTGGCAAGCTTGTTGAGTTGAAAAAACAACCCAACCTCGTTACATTCTTTACTGCTTCATTCGTAGGAATTGCACTTATCTATTTAATTGGAACTACTTATATGTGGTTAGCATTAAACGTGTGGCTTGGAACTCCAATGTCTTACTCAGCAGCATGGATTGTAATGGCTTGGTTCATGGTGAAAGATGTTATCTTTACTGTTGCAGGTGCGACAATCGCTCCTCGAATTTACAGCGCCGTACAAAAAGCAACAGGCTTGGGACGACCAAAAGCAGCATAATAAAGTGAAGGCTGGCGCTCTGATTCGCCAGCCTTCTTTTCCTACACTATAAGAATTTAAAATACGGTTCTGAATCCAGCGCAAGCGCCTTTTTCTCTTCCCCTCTATATGTAATGCTCAGATTTTCCTCCTTCGATAATACGTTTTCTAAGTAAGTGGAACCTAATAAGATACCGTCCATATCCTATTTTATGGGAGTACTACTTGTTGAACAAGTAAAGGGTTTGCCGAAATCTATCAGATTAGGAATATGCGAAATACTTGTAAAAAACAACAAATTTCTCTACTTTCGAAAATATTCATAGTTTTGATGTCTAGAAGTTACTAGTTTTGGGCAATATATAAATAATAAATAAAGTAACAGGAGTTGATCTTAGTGAACAAACTTACGTTGAAAAAATATTTCTTAAACCAAGTCGAACGAGAGAAACATGAAGCACATATACTTGAAAAGAATTCATATCAAGCTGAAGTAATTCTAGAAATGGATGACAAGGAGTTACTGGAGAGATTAAAATAGAAAAAAACCTTCTAAAAGAAGGTTTTTTTCTATTTTATAAAAGAATTGCTGCAATCCACCCGAACAGGATTAGGGGAAGATTGTAATGTAAAAACGTAGGTACACATGTGTCCCAGATGTGATTATGATTTCCATCGGCATTTAAACCGGATGTTGGACCAAGTGTGCTATCAGAAGCTGGCGAACCCGCGTCTCCAAGAGCTGCTGCTGTTCCGACTACCGCAATCGTTGCCATTGGACTAAATCCTAGCTCCATACAAAGCGGCACAAAAATCGTTGTAATGATTGGAATCGTCGAGAACGATGAACCAATGCCCATCGTCACAAGCAATCCAACAACTAACATCAATAATGCTCCCACTGATTGATTTCCACCAATTAACTGTGCTGAATTTTCAACTAGCAATTCTACATGCCCAGTTTCTTTTAAAACAGCAGCAAAACCAGAAGCTGCAATCATGACAAAACCTATGAATGCCATCATTCTCATTCCAGAAGTTAATAATGCGTCTGCTTCATTCCACTTTAAGGACCCACTTAGATAGACGACAACCAGTCCCGCAAGTGCACCAAATATCATGCCTTCAACTTCAAGAATCTGTGATAAAAACAATTGTACAGATAGAGAAACAAGGATTGCCACAACCGCAAAAACCAGACTTTTTCTTGTATATGTGTTGCTGCTTAATTCTTGATCAGCTACTTCAAGTGTTTCATAGTCTCTTTTTTTACGATACGAAAAGAAAACGGCAATTAGTAAACCGACAACCATTCCAATCGCAGGAAGCAACATCGCTTTTGGAATATCTGATAGCTGAATCGTTAGCCCGCTATCAGCCATGTTACTTTGTAAAATACCATGAAAAATTCCGCCGAATCCCACTGGCAAAAACATATATGGGGTAATTAATCCGAACGTAATCACCGTTGCAATTAGACGACGATCCACCTTTAGTTCATTTAACACTTTTAATAATGGTGGAATAAGAACTGGAATGAATGCAATATGCACGGGAACAACATTTTGAGAAAAAATAGAAATGATTAAAATTATTAAAATAAGAAGAGCTTTAGAAAGTGATTTTCGACGTGATTCTCCGTCGCGTCCAACTAGTTTGATCGCTCCATCAACCATCGCATCAGGAAGACCTGTTTTTGTAAGAGCAACAGCAAATGCACCTAACAAGGCATAACTAAGAGCAACAGTAGCATTTCCTCCTAATCCACCTGTAAATGTATCAATCGTTGTTTTTACATCAAGTCCACCTGTAATACCTCCAACTAATGAACCAGCAACAAGTGCAAACACAACATTTACTCTGAGAAGACTTAACACAAGCATGACTACAACTGCAATAATTACCGCATTCATCTATATACCCTCCAAAATACTTTAGTTTGCTAATATGGTAGAGAAATAAAATAACAATAGAATTAAATTAACATATTTGTAGAATAAGTGTCAACGAAAACTTTATTGTGTTAGTGAACTAAAGGAATATTTTAAAACTAACTTTAAGTTAACCACTTTTATCATCGAGTTTTCTAAAAAAATTCCATAATTCAACAAGAACCTTACATAGAAAAACGCACGAGGAGGCCTCATGCGTTTTTCATACTCTATTTTAGTTTAGGTTACCATCATCGAAATCAGTCTTCAAAGCGCTCAACAAAAACCGCGAGCGTTCTCGCCATTACACCTGTAGCACCTGATGGTCCGAGATCGTCTCCTTTTGGAGATGTAGCGGTTCCGGCAATATCAAGGTGAACCCATGGAGTTTCCTCTGCAAATTCTCCTAAAAACGTACCGGCCATAATTGCGTGACCTTCTCGTCCAGGTGAATTATTTAAGTCTGCCATCTTACTGTTCTTAACACGTTTTTTATCTTTTTCTGTAATTGGAAGACGCCACACTGGCTCCCCACATTCATGTGATGCTTGAAGAATTTTTTCAAATAGCTCTTCATTGTTAGTCATTGCGCCAGTTGTGTCGGTTCCAAGAGCAATGATAACACCCCCAGTTAATGTTGCGACATCCACAAGATAAGAGGCTCCATGTTGCTTCGCATAGGTAATTCCGTCTGCAAGAGCTAATCGTCCTTCTGCGTCTGTATTTAAGACTTCAATCGTTTTTCCGCTCATTGAGACGATCACATCATCTGGTTTAAATGCACTTCCGCTGATCATGTTATCAGTTGCTGGGATCACTGCTACAACATTTTGCTCCGGCTTTAGTTCACCAATAATCTCCATAGCACCTATGACGGCTGCTGCACCGCCCATATCTGTTTTCATCCCAACAATACCGTCTTTTGATTTAATTGAATAGCCGCCAGTGTCAAACGTTACACCTTTCCCAACCAATCCAATTACATTGTCCCATTCTTCTTTACCTTGATATTTCAAGACAATCATCTTCGGGGGCTCTACTGAACCTTGATTAACGGCAAGGAGTGCACCCATTCCTAACTTTTCCATGTCTTCTTTTTCTAAAACTTCATGCTCAAAATCGTATTTCTCAGCAAGTTCCACAGATATTGTCGCAAGCTCGGTTGCCGTTAAGATATTTGCTGGCATGTTTACAAGAGTTCGAGCTGTATTTGTTCCTTTTCCAAATGTATAGCCGACAAATAAGCTTGAACGGATTTCGTCAACATCAGCTTCTGAAATAACTCGGATGCTTTCAATATTCTTCTCTGGTTCATTGGATCTTTGCTTATAATCGATAATTTTATATGTTGATAATGGACAAGCTTCTGCAAGAGCATGCGCAGCCTCATTTGGATCTATAGTTTCAGTCACAAATGTATCAAGCGCAATCGTTATGTTTTGGAGTTTTGCGTCTTGTATACTTTTAAAGAGTTTGCCAAATACTTCTCTTGCATCTTCAAAATTAAAGTCCTTTTCCTTTCCAAGTCCAACAAAGAAAAGGCGTTTCGCTGCAATTTGACCTAAAGTATGTATCTTTGTGATGGTTTTTCTTTTAGCTGATAGATCACCGTCTTTCAGCAAGGTAGTAATCTGACCACCAAGACTTTCATCTAATTGTCCTACAATACCTGATAGCTGGTTGTTTTGTTGAAACAATCCAATAATTAATGTTTCGTTTTCTTCGTTAAAGTGTAATTCATTATGTACATGGAACATTTTATCAACCTCCGTTATCATTTTCTTCCAAGTATAGCAAAAGGGTAGGTAATTTGGGCAGATTTGCGACCAGTTCATAGGGAACGGAGTCAAGATGATGTGGTATAATAGTGAGACATTCTTCCATAAATCCATTCACTTTTTCAAGATTTAGACCCCAATAGTGAGGACGGTAATTCTGGATGTATCTGTGACCTGCATTCATCATCAGTTTAGCACCTTTGATGTTTCCGTATTCATAATGATAAATGCTTACTGACAGTTGCAAGAGTCCTTTTAAGAAGTGATTTGCTTTATCTGTCATCCAGATTTCTTCTAATAAATCGTGACATGTGTAATAGTCGCCTTCGTTAAAGTGAATGAAAAATTGATAATATTCCATCGGGTACGTGTACATGGAAAAGACCACCCCACTTATATAAGAAGATTGTAACAAAGTAACTAAAATTTTTATACTTTATAAACTACTTGTTTAATTTTGAACATAGAAATATGTAAACGTATTTATAGAACATACATAGAAAGGTTGTCTCGATTTCATGGAACTATTCCTAAACTTTCCACTTCTAGCTTCATTAGCAGCCATTTTCTTCGCACAATTTGTAAAGGTACCGATTCAATTTATTGCATCAAGACAATTGGATTGGACATTGATTACAAGTACAGGTGGAATGCCGAGCTCACATTCTGCAGCTGTCACAGCTTTATCTACTGGTATTGCCCTTGAACATGGAATGGATTCTTCAATTTTTGCTATATCAGCGGTTTTTGCGATTATTACAATGTTTGACGCAACAGGGGTGCGACGCCATGCTGGGGAACAAGCAACCGTGATTAATAAACTTGTTTTAGATTTTAATAAATTCGTAGAGGAAGCAAAAGTTTGGCCACAAACTGGAGAAAAAGAAAAGCAGAAAAAACTAAAAGAATTGTTAGGTCATCAGCCAATTGAAGTATTATTCGGTGGGTTAACAGGAATTATTTTATCTCTTCTTCTTTATTATGTATTTATTTTATAGAAACAGTGTGACCAAAAATACCGTTATAGGAGGTTTTTAAAATGAGACTGATCTCCATCTGTCCAAGTAATACTGAACTCGCTGTTTATCTTGGGCTACAGGATCACTTAATTGCACTTGATGATTTTTCGGATTGGCCAGAAGAGCTTTCACATTTGCCACGCTTAGGACCCGATTTGTCAATTGATATCGACAAATTGGAAAGTTTAAATCCTGAACTTGTTCTCGCATCCTTGAGTGTCCCTGGGATGGAAAAAAATATAACCGAATTAGAAAAAAGAAAAATACCACATGTTGTTTTTAACCCACAATCTTTACAAGATATTAGTCAAGATCTACAAACTTTAGGCACATTAACTGATAAAATAGAGGATGCTGAAATCATAGTTTCTAAATACAATGAATTCATTCGTACATATAAAAGCTTGTCAGCATCCATTACAACTCCAGCAACAGTTTACTTTGAGTGGTGGCCAAACCCGATTTTCACACCAGGTAAAGTGAACTGGCTTACAGAAATTAGTCAGCTGGCTGGTGCTGAAAATGTATTCAAAGATGTTGACCTAGCGAGTGTTCAAACCGATTGGAATGATGTAAAAAATCGAAATCCTGAACACATTTGCTTATCATGGGTTGGAGTAAAGCAACATCGAATGAAACGTGAACATGTCTTAAAAAGAGAGCAAGCAGACTTGGTCCAAGCTGTTCAGCAAGGCAACATTCACTTGCTTGAAGAATCACTTTACTGCAGACCTTCACCACGTTTACTCCTTGGATTAAAAAGGCTTGCAGCATTACTGCATCCTACTGTGTTTCCACAAGATGGTTTAGATCAAGATCCATTACTATAAGAAAAGCTAGGGAGTTTATCCCTAGCTTTTTGTTTTAGATTTTATGTATTGTTGTCTGAAAACTTGCATTGATTTATCTTCGTTCAATACATTTATTTGTTCTTCTGTTAACTTACCGTCACCCATTTTAATTATATAGACATCTAATTTTCTCTTGCCCCACTTATTATATACATCATTGACGGTTTCATAATATAAATCTAACTCATTTCCTTTAATGGCTCCACCTTTGTCAGCTACAACACCGTACCCGTAATCCGGGATAAACAGAATTGTACCAAGAGGAAATACGCTTAGATCAGCAGCAACCGTTGAAAATAAGTCACGTTTTACTTTCACACCTGAGTAGGTTATCCCATACTCTGGGTGTCCTGGGTGTTTACCCGTTGATTCAACGCCTGCCGTATAGCCTGTAGCTGTAACTGATTTTTTTTGATACTTTGTCCAATCAAAAGCCTCTTCTAAGGAAATGTTTTCATTAACCGTTTCACCACTTGAAGATATCTCTGTTTTTACAAGTGGTTGTTGGTTTAGATATTTAAAGGTTAATCCTAAGACCTTAAAGGAATCTTTGTCTTTTGTGACACTTGAATTATCGGTTTCAGATGTGCTCTTATTTTGATAAAACCAATTGGTTAAATCCTTAGCTTGTACACCTGAAATCGCCTCGAATGTTGTAAACAAGGCACCAAAAAATAGTACCGTCATGATTAATCGTCTTGCAATCGTCTTTATACTGTTCATTTTTTACCTATTCACTCCTCTCACCTCTATTTGTTACCACAACAGAGAAAAAATATTCAACAAAAGGAGAAATACATATTTTAACAGTTTCGTTGAAAAGGTGAAAAGAATAAAGAAGAGTTGTTTTTTCCTCATAAGTTTGTTCCTAAAGTAAAAAAAGAACCGACCCATTTTAGAGTCGACCCTTTCCTTAGTAATGCATATTTATTTATGGATACATAGTTACTATTTTTAAAACATTTGATACCCTTTAGAACGAAGCAATTTAATTACGATTCCTGACGTAATAGCCCCTACTAACCCGCTAATTAAAATAAGAATATCAGCCACAGCTAGTGCTGTTATTTTTTCTCCTAGAGCCATAAACGAAACTACAGGAGCTTGGAAGTACTCAACAAATTTCACATTATCTATAATAAAAATACATACAATCGGATAAATTATTGCCATGATCCATGACATCCGTAACAACATGTTCAACAAAAATCCTATTCCAAAGAACAAAACAAAAAATAATAGCATCGATATTAAAAGAACAGGTAAAAACATGCCTACCACCTCCAGTATACTTGTTTAGTTTACTGAACTAGTGATAGACAGTCAATGCCAAGACCGTGAACGTTTTATGACTTCTTGCCAGTTCCATTGCAACATTCACACGTTTCGGATCCACCAAGAATTAATTGAAAGTATCCCTTTCCAGAACAATATGGACACTCTTTAGTTTCAACCTTAGTCATTTTATTCATTTAGAGATCTCTCCTTTAAGTTAATTTCTAGTAACTATAACAGGGAAGCTGTCAATCATAAAGGGAGAAAATCTCTCGTATTTTTTTATGTAAGCGAGTACATCAAGTCTAATCTCGGTTTTCCTCTTGTTTTCTTACTATTTAGAAAATTATAAAAATAATGTATATGACCTATATCCAAATTGATCTCCTGGATTAAATAGATCGTGCTTATTTAGGATTGTAGTGACCGACTTTTCTGCAAAATTAGCAAGCAACAATGAGGAATGTGGGTCTTCCTTCAGCTTGGATGGGTGAATAAAGTCCGCCTCAAAAAGCTCTTTTATTTGAATGGTAATGCTACTTGATGTAGCTTGAAGCTTGAAAATTAACATATTATCACTGATGACATCTTTAATCACACCAGACCGTATCCCGATAATCCCTTCAACTGTCGCGTCGATCCCTGTTTCTTCTTTAATTTCACGTAATACCGCCTCATCGACAGTTTCCCCTTCTTCTACGAAGCCTGCCGGAAACGACCACATTCCCTTTAATCCACCATACTTCTTTTTGACAACAAGCCATTCTCCTCGTTCATTTTCAACAAGGCCTGAAACCGCAAGCCAAACATTGCCTCGTTTTTTCGTCTCCATTTATTCCCCTCCCATTCCATTTTAATTTAAAAAGGGACAAAGGCATTTGCCCTCGTCCCTTTAGATTACATCTTATAGAATGTTGAATTTACCTTTTTTAATAACAAGTGGAGCTCCACCAACCATGTATAATGCACGGTTATCAATCATTTTCTTCATGAATGAAGCTTTTGAACCTACTAGCTTTTTACCGAACACAACACCTACAGCATCATGTTCACCTAAAGATGCAACTGCACCTTTAATCTCAGGTTTAAATCCTGACATTTCACCTTGCTCACGAATTGATACAGACAAGTTTTTCGCACAAGTTTCTCCTTGTTGCATGGCAATTTGTGCTGTTGGTGGATAGGGACGATTGATTTCTTCGTTGATTACTAAAGAACAATCTCCGATAATGTAAACATCGTCATGTCCTGGAGCACGTAAGAATTCATCAACTTTAACACGTCCACGCATGTTTTCAAAGCCAGCTTCTTCCACGACGTTGTTTCCACGAACACCTGCAGCCCAAACTACTGTGTCTGCTTTGATTTCTTCCATTTGATCATCTTTTGCAACGATGATTCCTTTTTCTGTACATTCTTTAATTGCTGTGCCGATCATAAAGTCTACACCTTTACGTTGTAGGTGGTTAACAGCGTAATCCACTAGCTCTGGGTCAAAACCTGGAAGTGCTGTCGGAGCTGCCTCTACACAAACGATGCGAACTTTTTTGTTGTCAATATCATACTCTTTACATAGTTGTGGAACACGGTTCGCTAATTCACCTAAAAATTCAATCCCTGTAAATCCTGCTCCACCTACCACGATTGTCAAACGCTCATCACGTTTCACTTCTTCTGTATTGTAGGTAGCAAATTGATACTCAATATGCTCACGTAGTTGACGCGAAGAATTAATATTTGTAATTCCAAACGCATATTCCTTTAATCCTTTGATACCGAATGTTTCAGGTTGTGAGCCAAGTGCGACAACTAAATAGTCATAATGTAGCTCACTATTTTCGAGTACAATCTTCTTTTCATCTTTATTTATCGCAACAACTGTATTTTTTACAAAATTAACACGACTATTGTCAATAACATCTTTGATTTGATAACGCGCTTTATCATGATGTAACGTACCAGCTGACGCCTCATGCAACCATGTTGTTTCATAATGATAGTCATTTTTATTAACCAATGTAATATCTGCTTCGTTTACCCCAACTAACTTTTGTAAACGTGAAACTGTAATTAAACCACCATAACCTCCACCTAATACAACAACTCTTGGCTTTCTCACCGAAATACATCCACCTTTTTTATTTATATTTGTTGTCAAAAATCGAATTCTGCTATTTCTTAGCATCCACATCTTTACAACATTTTATTTTGACTTTGCACGAATAAGTTTGTGAAAACCTTCACTTATCATCGTACAATTAAACACAAAATCCCTTATAAAAATCTAATAAATTAATTTTAATCCTATAGTACATAATATCGATTTGAAATTAATTTTTCAAGCATATTTTTTTTATTAAAACGTTGCGAATATTGAAAATATATTTTATAATGGCTTTTACTTCTTCTAATCAGAGCGATGAAGTGTGAAACATTTCTCAATTTTTAGTATTTATATGCTTGAAGTGCACTTCACCAGTTTTTTGAACAAAGAAATACAAATGATTTATGGTATCATAGTAATTAATTATAAATTGCAGGTTGGAGGTTTTTAGGTGAAAGAAAATACAGAAGTATATGACATTACAATTATAGGTGGCGGCCCTGTCGGCTTATTCACAGCTTTTTATGGTGGTATGAGACAAGCAAGTGTAAAGATCATAGAAAGTCTTCCGCACCTCGGTGGACAGCTATCCGCATTATATCCTGAAAAGTATATATATGATGTTGCAGGATTTCCAAAGATTCGCGCTCAAGAATTGGTTGATAATCTTAAGGAACAAATGGCAAAATTCGAACCAACATTAGCATTAGAGCAGGCTGTAGAAGATGTTGAAAAACAAGCTGATGGTGTCTTTAAAATCACCACAAATAGCGAAATTCATTATACTAAAACAATTATTATTACAGCTGGAAATGGTGCATTTCAACCTCGTAAATTAGAGCTTGAAGAAGCTGTTAAGTTTGAAAAGAAAAATTTACATTACTTTGTTGATGACTTAAACAAATTTGCTGGGCAGGAAGTTGTTCTATGTGGTGGAGGAGATTCTGCGGTTGACTGGGCTTTAATGCTTGAACCAATTGCCGAAAAAGTAACACTCGTTCATCGTCGTGATAAATTCCGTGCTCATGAACATAGTGTTGAGCTATTAATGAATTCCAAAGTTGAAATTTTAACACCATTTATTCCATCGGAAGTAGTTGGCGAGGAAAATATAAACCAAATTATTTTAGATGAAGTTAAGAGTGATCGTAAAGTAGTCATTGACCTTGACGCTCTAATCGTTAACTTTGGTTTTGTCTCTTCTCTTGGTCCAATCAAAAACTGGGGACTTGAAATCGAGAAAAACTCACTTGTCGTTAATTCAAAAATGGAAACAAACATCGAAGGCATTTATGCTGCAGGTGATATCTGCACTTATGAAGGAAAAGTAAAGTTAATTGCAAGTGGATTTGGAGAGGCACCAACTGCTGTAAATAATGCAAAAGCATTCATGGACCCTAAAGCGCGTGTACAACCTCTTCATAGTACGAGTTTATTTAGCTAAGTTTTCCGAAACCAAAAAAGATGAAAACAACGTTGAAGTGTAGATCACTCTGGCGTTGTCTTCATCTTTTTTTATTCTAAATTATAAAAGCCTGTTAATCATGTTTAACACTCTTCAGGCTTACCTTTATTAGTCGCTGTAACAAACGATGACCCACATCCACATGAAGCAATCGCATTCGGATTATCAATAGTAAATCCGCCACCCATTTATTCCGTTCAGTTAACGCTAGGTTAAACCGGTAACAGAGCGCTTTTAACCGATGTAAAGACGATTGTTTTCGTTCAATACGGTTGTTAATAACGTCCGCTCAAAGCGTTGTTTATCGTTATCTGCATATTACCCAATGTCTTCCGATTGTACAAGCGTTATTTCTAATTTATTGGTAATATTTTCGACTGAAAGTGTATCCGTCACCAGGCTCATCAATATGATTAATATTTTATTCTATAGCCTTGCGATGTCCTTCACCTGGTAAAGTGCCTTTGTAAGCTACACGCCCTGCATCCAAGACCGTACAGCATCCCTCTGACAATTTCTCCTGTTTTCTTTCTAAAGTTTCCCTAGACATACTAGTAGGTTCATCTAAAACAACGAAAAATTCATTATTTTGATCCATTTGATTTCCCCCTTTTTATTATGAAATCATTATAGTATTTGTTGACATGAAAAAAATATTCCATACCACAACTTTAACAATAATCTGAATGTTCACAATAACATAAATAATTTTCGACCCAAAAACGGTTCTGAAATGGGACAAAAAAAGATAAAAATAGCACCATTTTATATAGTATTTGTTTTCTCACGGACATACTCCCGTAAGCACTACTTCATGTAATTAATGTAATTACGGAAGACTTCGGTGTTTAAATCGTCGATATACTTAATCTCGGAATTACCGCTAAGCCAGTCGGTAAAGTACCCCCACATCTTAGCGTAGTCCTTTAACGTTCGATCACGACATCCTTCCGATCGTTTGCCGGCAATAACTAAATCTAACGCCTGATTGAGCGTAAGTTGCGGATATTCTCGTTTACTATTTGCTATTCGTGTAACCCTCCTACGCCTATTTAAAGACAAAACAAAAACGACCTCCCCAACGATGTAATTAAACATTCGCTAGAAAGGTCGTTATTAACAACCGTATATTGAACGGAAAAGGATTGTTTTTATACCGGAGGATACTTGTTTACACGCGGTCTAACCGGTGCAATCCGTAATCCATCGTCTCAGTTATCGGTTAGGTTATCGGTTAACAGAACGGAGGTCAATCGCTTAACACTCTTCAGGCTTACCTTTATTAGTCGCTGTAACAAACGATGACCCACATCCACATGATGCAATCGCATTCGGATTATCAATGGTAAATCCGCCACCCATTAGCGATTGTTTAAAATCGATGGTTGTGCCATTTAAGATATCAGCATCCGCTTTACTTACAAGAAACTTTATACCGTGCTGTTCTAAAACAGCATCACTATCTTTTACTTCGTGATCAAAACCCATTCCGTAGGACAAACCACTGCATCCTCCACCGTTTACACCAACTCGAAGATAGGCATTTTCTTCCTCATGCTCTTTCATCATATCTTTTATCTGAAAAGCAGCTGCTTCCGTAATTATTACTACTTCACTCATGAGTAACTCCTCCTTTGTTTCATAAATGGAGACTTTGTTTAAGTATAACTCCTATTAAGCTAACTCTCAAATGTTCAGGCTTAATAGTAATAATTCCCTTCACAAATAACCTCTGCTGGACCTGTCATTAACACACTTCCGGTAGGTGTCCAATTAATGTACAAATCCCCACCTGCTAAATGAACGACAGTTTCTTCACCACCTGTTGTCTGTCCATTTAACACAGAAGCTACAACCGCAGCACACGCTCCAGTACCACAGGCTTGAGTGACACCTGAGCCTCGTTCCCACACTCTAAAATGCAATTCAGTTTTAGAAACTATTTCCACGAATTCCACATTTACACCTTCTGGAAACCGTCGATCTTTTTCAACAATTGGACCCAGCGTCAAAACCGGTGCTGCTTCAATATTATCTACATAAAAAATAAGATGGGGATTTCCCATTGAAACGGCTGTTACTTCATATGGTAGTCCATTAAAGATCATAGTTTCAGAAATGCATTTTTCAGTTTCTACTCCATGCATGGGTATTTCAGCCTTGGTTAGCCTCGGATCTCCCATATTAATTGTAGCACTTTTCACCAAGTTATTTTCCACTTGTACTGTCGCTTTTACAAGGCCAGAAAGGGTTTCAATTTGAAAATCTGTCCCATTAACTAATTTATGTTCATACGCATATTTTGCAACACAGCGTAAGCCGTTTCCACAATTTTTCCCTTCTGAGCCATCGTTATTGAAAATTCTCATTTTAACAGGTGCTACTTCAGAAGGACAGATTAGGATGAGACCATCAGAACCAATGCCAGTATGAATGTTTGATACCTCTACTGCAATCTCAGACAGTTCTTTCTCCTCTAGTACTTCTTCAAACATATTCACATAGATATAATTGTTGCCAAGTCCGTGCATTTTCGTAAATTGAAAAGATTTCATACGTTCCTCCAAAATAACAGTTTTTATAAGTATAAATTGTTAGAAATCAGTTCACAATAAAAATATCCCCCGTTTTATAATAATAAAAGCTCCTTGTGATTGTTCACAAGGAGCTTTTATTGTGAAAACTATTAAAAAAAGCGCAAGCGCCTTGGTCAGCCTTAGGCATAGCATAAGGCGATTCTAAATAGAAAGCGTTCTTTGCCTTCAATTTAGAATTGACTTATGACCTCGAGGCAGTTACAACCGCGACGTCCTGTCGCTGTAACTGCACTAGCACGTCCTGTGCGTCGGGGCTGGGCGCTGAAGCTGGACTTACGAAACGCAGACTTAGTATCAAATTTTATGCTTTCTAATATATTAAAAAATGAACATCCCTGCAATTGCTGCACTTAAAAGGTTTGCAAGTGTACCTGCAACAATAGCACGAACCCCTAGTCTTGCAATATCTTGTCTGCGATTAGGAGCCATCCCGCCAAGGCCACCTAAAAGAATTGCAACTGATGACAAGTTTGCAAATCCACATAATGCGAAGCTGATGATGGCAACTGTTTTATCAGACAAATCCTCTATCTGAGGTGCGAAGTTTGAAAAGGCAACAAACTCGTTCAGAACTAACTTTTGACCAATGAAGCTTCCTGCCTTAATTGCTTCCTCCCACGGAACTCCGATGATAAATGCAAGTGGTGCAAATACGAATCCAAGAATGAAGTCTAAAGAGAAGTTTTCAAAGCCGAATAGTCCACCAATTCCACCTAGAATTCCGTTAATAACGGCAATAATTGCGATAAACGCCAATAACATTGCTCCGACATTCAATGCAAGGTGAAGTCCTGTTGCGGCGCCCTTGGCTGCTGCATCAATAACGTTCGCAGCATCTTCATCATTTTCCATGCTAATTTCCTTAGATGTTTCAGATACCTCAGTTTCAGGAATGAGCATTTTCGCCATAATCAAACCTGCTGGAGCAGCCATAAAGCTTGCAGCTAATAAATATTCAAGTGGAACTCCTAGAGCTGCATAACCAAATAATACAGAGCCTGCAACAGAAGCAAGACCACCCGTCATGACAGCGAAAAGCTCTGACTTAGTCATTTTTGCAATATAGGGCTTAATGACAAGAGGTGCTTCTGTTTGCCCCACAAAGATATTGGCAGCTGCAGAAAGGGATTCTGCTTTACTTGTACCTAGCAATTTTGATAATCCACCGCCTAAAAAGCGAATAATAAGTTGCATAACTCCTATGTAATAAAGCACAGAAATTAAAGAAGAGAAGAAAATAATTACCGTTAACACATTAAAAGCGAAAATAAAGCCTTGTGCTTGCGAAGGATCTCCAAGGCTTCCAAATAAGAAAAGAATACCTTCATTTGCAAAGCCAACAAGTTCTTGAACTCGTAAAGTAAGCCACTCAAACCCTGCTCTTCCTTGGTCCCATTTCAAAACTAGAAAAGCAAACAAAAGTTGAATCGCTAGACCACCTAGAATGGTACGGAGGTTAATCTTACTTTTGCCCTCGGAAAGTAAAAAAGCTATTGCAAAAATAGTAGCAACACCAAGTAACCCCCATAAAATATTAATCAAATTTTCCACCTCAATATGTATTATTTAAACCCACAAAGAACCTTTTCAATCTGTTGAAAAAAACAGACTTTTATAAAATACCAATATTTAAAGAACATGTCCAATGAAAATCGACATCATTCTGCTCAAAACGACAATACCTATTCTATTCGTATGTTTATTAGAATGAAACATTTCTTACCTATCTATTCACCTTTTAAAAACTTCTTTAAACATAAATCAAATCGTTCTTTCTTCCTCTTTTTTCTGATATACTTTATTTAATAGGAACTTACACACTTGCGAAACATGTATAAGGGGGATCTTATATGAAAAATGAACTAGATTACTTATACGACAAACAAATCGATTGTCCCGTGTGTAACAAGAAATATGCAACAAAAAAAGTGCTTTCTAAATACGTAAGAGCACATACACACGATTCCGATTTTTGTTCATACTACACTTCAGAAAAAAAACAATCCACTACTTTATTATGTAAGTGTGTGTCCATCATGCGGATACTCTTCGTCTGATGAATTTTCCCGTGAGTTTGCACCTAGAACACTCAATTCGATCAAAGAGAAGATTTGCAACAATTGGGGCGATTTAAATTACTGTGAGGAACGATCCGTCGACCAGGCCATCAATACATACAAACTAGGAATTTATAGCGCCTTATTAAAAAAGGAAAAACATATTGCAATAGCTGGACTCTATCTTAGACTTGCTTGGATTTATAGAACACATAGTAAAGAAAAAGAAGAACATAGATTCTTAAATCTAGCACTAGAGGAGTATCTTTCATCTTACATGGAAGATGATTTTTCGAGTACACACTTATCGGAAATTAAGCTATTTTACTTAATTGGAGAGCTTAGTCGCAGAACCGAAAATGATGCACAAGCGATTAGGTATTTTTCCATGGTTATAGAAAAGCAAAAAGATACAACAGAAAAAGGAATTGTCGAAATGGCCAAGGAACAATGGGCTGAAATGAGGAAACAACGTAAGCTTGGTTAAGATTGTGCTTTACACTCAGTTTTCTTCATACTGAAAAGACGTATTGTAGGTACACAATACGTCTTTTTTTGGAGTTTTCACACCATATATGTTTTAAAACATTGGGTTTTCTTCCAAGTATTCATAGATGTTATTTACAAGTTCTTGAGGATCATTCGCAGTGACTACTTCCCCATTAACAAGTGCATATAGTGATTGAAAACACTTTCCACAATAGCCTAAACACCCGTATTCAATTATATCTAAGTTTGGGTCTTTTTCTAATTTCTCTAAAGCGGTTTGTGCACCACTGGCTAAATTACTGATACAAAATTCGATAATTGGTTTCATCATTTCACCTCTTCACTGCTATACTTAATGCTACTCTTTTTTACCTACATCGTCAATAATTCCTCTTTACTAGAGTAATAAATGATGCTTACTTAAGTAAATAGGTTTTACTATTACCACTATATCGTGAATATTTGAATGATTTTTCGGGAATATGTTGTGATTTTGTGTCAAATTCGATATACTTTTGTTTGGTATTTTGAAAAGGTTTTCTCATATCTTAAGTATATATTTTTCTTAGTTTATATCTTGCATTGTTTTTACTATCCGAGGAAAAAAAAGGGGAATCGGCTATGAAGAACTTAGTAATTCTAGGCGGTGGTTACGGTGGGATGCGTGTCCTTCTTCGTCTTCTTCCGAACCAACTACCAGACGACGTTCAAATTACGCTCATCGACAAAAATCCATATCATTGTCTTAAAACTGAATATTACGCACTAGCTGCGGGAACGATTTCAGATCATCACATTCGTGTATCATTTCCTGAGCATCCACGTCTACATGTTCAATATGGGGAAGTAACCTCTGTAGAGATGGAGTCAAAACAAATTCTCTTATCTAATCACGATCCAATTGCCTTTGATGACTTGATCATTGGGTTAGGGTGTGAAGATAAGTATCACAATGTCCCTGGAGCAGATCAATTTACGTTCAGTATCCAAACGATTGACCAGTCTCGCGATACGTATCAAAAATTGAATAACTTGAGCGCTGGCGCAACCGTTGCCATTGTAGGCGCAGGGTTGAGTGGCGTTGAGCTAGCTAGTGAGTTAAGAGAAAGCCGCAAAGATCTTAACATAAAAATCTTTGACCGTGGAAAACATATCCTCTCAAGCTTTCCAGTACGCTTAAGCAACTACGTTGAAAATTGGTTTGAAGAGCATGGTGTTACGATTATAAATGGTGCCAATATTACAAAGGTTGAACCAAATGTAGTTTACAACCATGACGAGCCGATCGAATGTGATGCCATTGTTTGGACAGCGGGTATCCAACCTAACAAAATTGTTCGTAATCTACCTGTAGAAAAAGATCCACAAGGACGAGTCATCTTAACGATGCATCATCATCTACCTGAGCATGAAGATGTCTATGTTGTGGGAGATTGCGCAAGCTTGCCACACGCACCAAGTGCCCAGCTAGCCGAAGCACAAGCAGAACAAATCGTTCAAGTTTTGCAAAAAAAGTGGAACAATGAACCATACCCAGAATCTTTTCCTCCTTTTAAATTAAAAGGAGTACTTGGCTCACTTGGGAAAAAAGAAGGCTTTGGGCTTGTGGCTGATCGTACATTAACAGGACGAGTTCCACGCCTTTTAAAATCAGGTGTTTTGTGGATGTACAAGTACCATAATGGGTGATTTATTTAGTCTACTTTTTTATAGAGAAAGCTCACTATTTTTAAATAGCGAGCTTCTTTTTATATTGTGAATAATTTCATAACGCTGTTACACTTACATAGCCATGCTTCTCCATTTCAGCATAAATCGTTTTCAAACGTGGATTTCCTTCACCGACTACATTTCCTTCAATTACAACGAGTGGATAAAAATATTCATCATTCATAACTTGCTCGGCAATCGTTTTTTTCTGGTCGTCTTCTGGTGGTTGTTGGATATCAATATATGTGATGGTAAAAGGCTGATCTCGGTACTTTCTAAGTAGTGCAGCTTCAAGCCATTCATAGGTTTCTTTTGATGATGGTAAATTCACACAGCTAGGACAGAGAATTTCTGCACCAAACACACAAACCTCTACTTGTTTCATACTATTTCCCCCATATTCCCTTTTTCTTTATTGTAGACGATTTTCTGGCTTCTTTCCATGGTGAGTGATTTTTAGAACAATTCACTTTCCTTCTTCTCACAATATGTTAAAATATAATTGTTACACAAACTAAGGATTAGATTTTTCATTGAAATTCACATATAATATAGATACAAAGGAAGGAGTCGATTTACATGACTGAAGTAGAAATGACAGAGCAAGTTCAGGAAGTACTAGATAAACTCCGCCCATTCTTATTACGTGATGGCGGGGACTGCGAATTAGTTGATATCGAAGACGGCATTGTAAAACTTCGCCTACTTGGTGCTTGTGGCAGCTGCCCAAGCTCAACAATTACACTAAAAGCGGGTATTGAACGTGCATTACTTGAAGAAGTACCTGGTGTTGTTGAAGTAGAGCAAGTATTTTAAGAAAAAAAGCGCAAGCGCCTTGTTCAGACCCGACATGCATAAGACGATTATAAATAGAAGGCGTTCCTTTGCCTTCAATTTATAATTGACTTATGACCTCGAGGGCCTAGGCGCTGGAGCTGGATTCAGAAATGCTAACTTAGTATTAGAATTATATAAATTCTAATTATATTAGTAGGGGGCTGACCTTTGTCAGCCCCTTTTACGTTGCTTAAACATGTTTTACAAACCATTCGGCAATCGCATCTAAACGTTTTATCCGTTGTTTTGGATTTCCATTACGAGATAAATCATGATCCGCTTTCGGGTAGCGAATGAATGCTACCTCTTTCTTTAAGCGTTTTAAAGCCGTATACAACTGTTCAGCTTGCTCAATCGGACAGCGGTAGTCTTTTTCTCCATGTAAAATCAGTAGAGGTGTCTCGACATTTTTTACGTACTTAAGTGGTGAATGATGCCAGAGCTTTTCTGGATCTGACATAAGGTCTCCACCAACTTCCCACTCCGTAAAATAATATTCAATATCGCTCACACCGTAAAAGCTGACCCAATTACTAATTGACCTCTGTGTAACTGCTGCTTTAAAACGGTTTGTATGTCCGACAATCCAATTCGTCATAAAGCCACCGTAGCTTCCACCAGTGACACCAATTCTTTCTACGTCGATGAAAGAGTAATTTTCACAAATATAATCCACTGCGCTCATCACATCATCAAAATCACCTTCACCATAATGCCCACGAACAAGATCAACAAACTGTTGACCATATCCATGACTACCACGAGGATTTATGTACAAAACAGCAAATCCCTTTTCAGCAAGTGTTTGAAATTCATGGACGTACGTGTTGGCATACATCATATGTGGACCACCATGAATCTCTAAGATTAGCGGAACCTTTTCTCCATCTTTATAGCCGACAGGTTTCATTAACCAGCCTTGTAACTCTCGTCCATCTTTTGCTTGAAATGAAAGGATTTCAGGTTCAGATAATTGAACACGGTTTAGTAATTCTTCATGAACTGCCGTAAGAAGATGACTTTCTCCTGTTTTAAAATCATGGTAATAGAGCTCATTAGGTTTTGTAGGAGTAGTTATTCCCAGCACTCCAGTGTGGTTTTTCGCATCAATCGTTAGTCCATAAATATGTTCATTTTCAGATCGGACTGGAAAAAGCTCTCCATGAATGGAACCATAATAGATGACTGTACTACCTTGGTCACTGGCAATTGTGTAATATCCTTAGCTATCTTCTGTCCAAAGAATTTCTGGATTTGGTGAATTGAAGACTGAATCGGTTACAGCCACGTCTTGAAAGTGTACATCCAGTCCATTTGTTAAACATTGTAAAAAATTGTCTTTCAAGTGATAAAGCCAGATCTTTGACTGCGTTGCACTGTCAAATTCTTTTTCATGACCTTTAAAAGCGAGATATTGTCCGTCAGGAGACCAGCTTATGCTTCCGAACATTCCATTCGAATTTGTGAGTTTCTTTGATTGGCGGTCAGATAGTGACATGATGAATACATCTGACGATAGTTTTTCATCACGGTCATCTCCCATACCGGCTGAAAAGGCAATGGAAGACCCATCCGGTGACCAAATTGCATTCAGGTAATCCGATTTGTCTGATGTTAACTGCTCGACCACACCCGTATTAATATCAATAAAAGCAAGTTGCTTTCTTTTATCTTTAAAGAATCCGACTCCATTCAATTTATATCTTAAACCTTCCACAACGATTGGCTCTAGCTCATCATCCTTTTCATTCGAAACTTGCTTATTTACGATTAGTTCACCTGGCTTCAAGGAAACCGAAAACAAAATTCTTTTACTAAAAGGGCACCACTCAATGGAAGAGATTCCAGACTTACATTTTGTTAATTGTCGCGGCTCACCCCCATTTGTTGAAATAAGGTAGGCTTGAGTTTCTTTATCTCTATTTGATAAAAATGCGATTGACTTTCCATCTGGTGACCACCTTGGTGAATGGTTCCGCCCCTCCCCATAGGTCCATTGCGAATGTTTTTTTTGCTCAAAATCATATATGTATAAATGCGAATCATACTTATCTGTTTCGTTGTTAATCGATGTTTGTACGTAAATCACTTTCGTTCCATCGGGTGATATTTGAGGATCTGTCACAGATTTTAATGCGTACAAATCAGCTGACGTCATTCCTCGTTTTTGAGTTGTTGTTTCCAAGTGGTATTATCTCCCCTTTATAATAATATCGATACTCGAATATTTCGACATTCAAAATATTTTCCCTTTTAATTATTAGGGATTTTTGAAAACTTTAGTTGATTTTGATAACTTTAATATCGTGGAATGTGGCTTTTTTTAAAAAACTACCTAAATTATCCTATAGGTCAGGGTTAATTAGCAGTTCTGCGACTAATTTTCAGCTGTTTTTCTTAGAATAAGCTTTATTAGACAGTGAAGGAACTACTGTACCAAGTTCTATCAACCTAATTATTGATTCTATCAACCAAAGTAACAGTTCTATCACCCGGTTCATCATTTCTATCAACCAATTTAGTCATCCTGCTCAATATTTACATATTTTCCTATCATCTTTAATCTGACTACTTCATCCAAAAAAAATAGAATAGACCACAATCGTCTATTCTACAAAATCTGCCTATTTTTAGTTTTCAGTTTTTCCACTACGCACCCTCCGAAGTCAATCGCAACACTCTCAACTTCGCTATCAGGAAACTCATTCCTTAACTGTTTTTCAAGCAAACGTCCCTTCCCATTTCCAGTGAAACAAATGAGGGTTGGACCCGCTCCGCTTAAGGCACTGCCCCAGGCACCAAATTCAGTTGCTTTTTGCTGTACATCCTTGATTTCGGGAATTAATTCTTCACGGTATGGTTGATGAAGCAAATCACTCTTCATCATCTTTCCAGCAAGCGTCCAATTTTTTGTTAATAACGCAGCAACGAGCATATTGCTTACTGCACTGGCTTCAACTGCAACTTTATAGTCCAAAGTATGGGGCAAAACAGCTCGTGCATCACTTGTTAACACCTCATATGGGGGAATCACAATGACTATGTCAAAATCCAATTCATTAATTAATACAAGTTCCGTTCCATTCTTTTGATGCAGACCAATAACTAATCCACCGTAGACAGAGGCACCCACATTGTCTGGATGTCCTTCTAGTAAGCTAGCAATTCTCAATTTTTCATTGTTCTCAAGCTCTAAACTACATAAGTGGTTGGCTAGTTCAATACCTGCAACGATTGCGGATGCACTACTTCCGATTCCTCTTGCCATCGGTATCTCACTCCACACCTTTATTTGACAAGGTGGCAGGTTAGTACCATAGTCCTTTGCAACTTGAATTGCAACCTGTGCAATCAAATTATCTGCACCACTAGGAACATCTTTCATATGCTCATCCATCGGAAAAAATTCCAATTCCTCTGCGAGCGTAACCTCTAGTGTTAAGTATTTTCCGAGCGCTAACCCAATTGAATCAAAACCAGGTCCTAAGTTTGCTGTACTGCCCGGAACCTTGATTCTTAACATGTCCCCTTCATTCATAAAGCAGCGACCCCTTTTAGTTGCTCTAAAACTGCTTTTTCATCATTTGGTAGAACAAGAGGTTTGATCTCTGAAACATCAATGGCAATATTCGGATCCTTTAAACCGTTTCCTGTTAGTACGGCAACTACTGTTGCTCCTTCTTTGATCAAGCCTAGTTTACGGTGTTTAATAATGCCTGCTATTGAAGCGCAGGATGCAGGTTCAGCAAACACCCCTTCTTCCCTTGCAATTAATTGGTAAGCGGCTAAGATTTCTTGATCCGTCACTTCATCTATCTTTCCATTCGACTGTTCCTTGGCTGCAACTGCTTTTTCCCAGCTTGCAGGATTTCCGATTCGAATCGCTGTTGCCACTGTTTCAGGGTTTTCAATCGGAACACCTCTTACGATTGCTGCCGATCCTTCTGCTTGATATCCGAACATTCGTAGCAAGCCTGTTCCATGATGGTCATTGTACTCTTGAAATCCTTTCCAATAGGCAGTGATGTTACCTGCGTTTCCTACGGGAATGGCAAGAATATCAGGCGCTTTACCAAGCTGCTCACACACCTCAAAAGCAGCTGTTTTTTGTCCCTCGATACGGTAAGGATTTACCGAGTTGACAAGAGTAATCGGTAATTTCTCGCTAATGCTTCGCACCATGGTTAGCGCTTGATCAAAGTTCCCTTGAATCGCATAAATATCAGCACCATACATGACTGCTTGTGCTAGCTTTCCAAACGCAATCTTCCCGTCAGGTATAATGATGATACATTTCATGTTAGCTCTTGCAGCATAAGCTGCAGCTGCAGCTGACGTGTTTCCAGTAGATGCGCAAATGACAGTGTCACTGCCTGCTTCCTTTGCTTTTGCAACCGCCATAACCATCCCACGGTCTTTAAAGGAACCCGTAGGATTTGTACCCTCTGTTTTTACATACAATTCAATCTGCAGCTTTTCAGAAAGCTTTGATAGGTAAATGAGAGGTGTATTCCCTTCATGAAGAGACAGCATAGGCGTTTTATCAGAGATTGGTAAACAGTCTTTATATTGATGTAAAAGTCCTTTCCAAATCATTGGGCTCCGTTCCCTTCTACGCGATATGTGCTTTTTAGTTCACTAACAACTTCTAAATCATGAAGTTTTTGTAAAATTTCTTCAAAGTCATGATTTGATGCTTTGTGTGTAACGATAACAATTTCAGCTAGGTTACTATTTTTTAAAGGCAGCTGAAGGATTTTTTCGAAGCTCACTCCTTTGTCTGAAAACAAAGAGGTAATTTTTGCAAATGCACCAACCTGGTCTTGTACATGAATTCTCAGGAAATGTTGGGCATAAATGTCCTGCGCGCTTTTTAGTTGCTTTTCATATTGAGGAGCAAATGCGCTTCTGCCGTTTACCTCGAGTCTCATATTTTTCATAACAGCTACTAAATCTGAAACTACTGCTGTTGCAGTAGGCAAGCTCCCTGCTCCTGGGCCGTAAAACATTGTTTCACCGACAGCTTCACCGTAGACATACACTGCATTATATTCATTATTTACAGACGCTAATGGATGGTAATCAGGTAACAATGTTGGCTCTACAGAAACCTCTACTTTCCCGTGTTCACTCTGAGCGATACCGATCAATTTCATTGTGTACCCCAGACGCTTGCTGTAGCTGATATCATCATCAGTAACCTGAGATATCCCCTTAACATTGACGTCTTCTAAATCTACATTCATTGAAAATCCTAATCTAGCCAGAATCGCCATTTTTCTTGCCGCATCTAAGCCTTCTACATCTGCTGTTGGATCTGCTTCTGCATACCCTAAATCTTGTGCCTCTTTAAGCACTTCTTTATATGCACTACCATATTTACTCATCTTTGTTAAAATAAAATTCGTTGTTCCATTCACGATCCCCATCATTTTCGTGATTCGGTCTGAAGCCAAGCCGTCTACTAAACTGCGTAAAATTGGAATGCCTCCCGCAACACTTGCTTCATAAAAAAGATCGCAGCCATTTTCCGTTGCCACTGAGAGGAGCTCTGAGCCATATACAGCCATTAGATCTTTGTTGGCAGTCACAATATGCTTCTTCGCTTTAAGAGCATTTAAGAGGTGAATACGAGTCTCTTCCACACCACCCATTACCTCGATTACTACATCAATCTCTGGATCTTGGATGACTTCGTTAACATCAGTCGTTAAAAGCGCTTTATCCACATAAATTTGTCTATGCTTTTCCGTATCTTGGACAAGAATCTTTTTGACTTTAATTGGACATCCAACCTGATGCATAAGATTATCTTGATGATCTTCTATAATTTTTATAACGCCGCTTCCGACCGTACCTAGTCCTAGTAACCCAACGTGAATTGCTCTCATTCGATTCCACTCCTTTATGTCCTCTACAAAAATACATGTGTTTTTATGTAATAGACATTTTCTATATCTGTCATTATAAGGTGATAGAAAATGATTTACAAGGGTGAATTTTCAGTATTTCATTATGTAATCGCTTACTACACTGGTATTCCTACACTTACTTTTTTAAAATTCCGCGAACTTAATACTTATAACTCAAAAATAAAAAAGAGAACAGCACAGAAGTGTCATTCCCTTAATACGTATTTTCCATTTTTTAAGCTTTATTAACTGTTGTTTTCGGTTCTTTATTTTTTGTAAAGCTACACTATTTTTGCTACAAAGTCTTTGAATTGCTTGCCTTGTTTGTTGCATAGAACAGGACAGTTGGCTACCACCAATAAGTTTTCAGCTAAATCAAGGAGCTCGCGGTCACCAACAAAAGGTGCAACAAATTAAAGTCGCACCTTTTCCTCAAGATCCCAACCAATGCACCGTCGGCAAATAGGCTTTTTTCGTTCGCATCGACAGCATACTGGAATACCCTGTTAAAAAAGATTCATACTTTCCTGTGTCGTGTAGCATATTTCTTAGCTTCACTTCATAAATTGGTTTTTCGGTTTCAGCTGAAAGATAGTAATCTTCAATGCATTCAAAGTAATGAATAGGGAACAACAAACGGCTGTAAATTAGCCGCCATGAAAATGGTGACAGTGGTGTTGTGCGATCATAGTCTTCAAGAAACAAAAATCCTTGATTACGCAATTCTGTTTGATTTTCAAAATACAGATGCCTTAAATACTCTGCAATGTCTCTACTTGCATGATCGAACACCCAGTCTGTTGGTAGCTTAATACAAATATCCGAACGCCATGTATTTAAGTTGTAACGTTGATGACAGATCGTCCCTGCATCAATAGGCTGGGGATCGTCATCTAATTCCGTGTCCACTAAGTATTGAATCCCGTTCTCTGCCAGTCCTAAGTAATACGGAAAAGATTCGATGAACATTTTTTCAAAAGGATCCAGGGGATGAGCATACACTTTTCCTCGCCAAAACCCCTCAAGTTGATCTAGTCGCTTTTCCCATAAATACCTCCATTGCCCAATACGCTTTGTTTTTGAAACTTGATATGGAAAACTTCGTGCTTTTTGATGAAATCTTGCAAGTTCTTTTCCAGGCTGTGTGTTTCTGTACGTATCATATTGAGAACATTTAAATAGAATGTATTTCATATTATCTTCTTCACAAAAGAGTCCATTTTTTTAGTTAATACCACGCTAGCTAAATAAGGCTCTCCTCTTTCAAGCAAAAACTGACTCATTTGATAAAATTCATAAAGCTCTTCTTCTTCAAAATGAGAAACTGGTACAATGAGGAAAAGAGTTTGATGAACACGAAACGCATTATATGCTCCAACTTGAAAAAAGTCATGTGCCTTTACACCATACTCTTCATTCAATAATTTCTTCATCGTTTATCCCCCAATTAAAATGCTGTTATTCTATCCTAAGCAATATTTCACGATTTATGAATGAAATGGTGCAGGGAGTTAAACACTTTTTGTAGAAGATAATAGGTATAAGAGTTATTTCATGTCATTTACACATTCTTTTATTGGTTAGCGTATATTTTAGTAAAAAGAGATTGGGTGATTAGATGAAGGAAAATACAAAAATGGACATCGTAGAAAAAACGGCTAGACAATGGATGGTGGATCGTGGAGTTACACTACATGATATCGCTGATCTTGTTTACTTTTTACAGGAAAAATATCATCCTAATTTACAAATGGAAGACTGTTTAGAAAATGTAGACAGAGTTCTTACAAAACGAGAAGTACAAAATGCCATTTTAACTGGCATTCAATTTGACATCATGGCTGAGAAAAAACAGTTAGAGGAGCCACTTCAGTCCATTATCGAAACAGATGAGAGCTTATATGGAGTGGATGAAATTCTTGCCTTTTCCATCGTAAACATTTACGGATCAATCGGGTTCACGAATTACGGATACATTGATAAATTAAAACCAGGCATTTTAAAATACCTTAATGATAAATCTTCAGGAAAGTGTCATACGTTTTTAGATGATATTGTCGGGGCAATTGCAGCTGCTGCGTCTAGTAGACTTGCGCATCGGGCTAGAAATGTTGAGTAAATGCAAGTCTTTTTAAAGAAGATGAAAACAGACGCTCCTGGCAAATTGTCAGCAGCGTCGTTTTATTAAATATATTCATACCAATCAGCTAAAGAGTTCACCGCAAAAGAAGGTTGCTCAGTATACCTTATCAAGTGCTCTTTTAACGTAACACCTGTATGAACTAGCAATGTATCCAAACCTGCGTTCAATCCTGCTTTGATGTCTGTATCATAATTATCTCCCACCATTAAGGTCTCTTCGCGATTTGTGCCTAACATTTTTAGAGCTTGATCCATAATAATACTTTCAGGCTTTCCAATAAAAATTGGTTGAACGGTTGTGGAAACTGTGATCACGGAGGTTAAAGAACCATTTCCCGGTAAAAGTCCACGTTCTGTAGGGATCGCAATGTCTCCATTTGTTGAGATCAATGTCGCTCCATTTCGAACGGCGATGCAAGCCTTTGCTAGCTTTTCATAGGTGATTTCACGATCAATCCCAATAACCACGAATTCTGGATTTTCATCGATTACTTGATGACCTTTTTCTTTTATTGCTTGTTGAATCCCTTCCTCGCCTATTACATAAACCGCGGAGATTGAATTACGTTCATAAATGAAGTTAGCTGTAGCTTGGCTTGTTGTGAAGACTTGGTCTTCAGTTGCAGTTATATCAAACTTCACTAATTTTTCCGCTACTTGCTTAGGAGTTCGTGAAGAGTTATTTGTGACAAACAGATAAGGGATGTTTTTATTATTTAAAATAGAAACAAACTTGCTTGCCTCTTCAATTCTTTCTTTCCCTCTATACATCGTTCCATCTAGGTCAATTAAGTATCCTTTATACTTTTTCAAAGAATTCACTCTTTTTATTCACAATTTAGCTAACACAGCTATCAAGGCTTAAATGCAGAAACAGGCCCGAGCTCATTGTTTAAATACTCACGAATGTTTCCTGAGAATGCCTGAAGAGAAGGTAGATGATCTTGATAGGTTTTTTCAAGCTCACGATGATTGATTGTTAAGTATTCTTGAACAAGCGATTTTCTAAGTGAGATCAAGTTTTTGAATCCGTCTGCATCAGCTTGATGGATGACTTTTTCATCCAGTAAAATATCAATTATATCTTCGTAGCTACCAGGGTCTCTCATAATAAACCCGTCAATCATTGCGTTTCCAACATCAAGAATGCCCTCAATGATTAGATGAGAAATTCGCTCGAGCGCTTTACGTTCTAGGTCAGCTTCCCAGCTCATTTGACTTTCAAAAATGCGAATCTGCTCATCGATATAAACAAGTGTAGCCTCAATTTTTTTACGATCTACGAAATACATGTCTTTCACTCCTCTTTAAAACGCGACACGTTCTTTTTCAAGCGTTCCAGGTCTTGCATAGTAATAACCTTGTGCAAGGTCAACTTGATTTCGCGAGAGTACCTCTGCTTCCGCTTCTTTCTCAATGCCCTCAGCCACAACAAGAGACCCGGTTTCTTTCGCGATTAAAATTAATCCTTTTAACATCGATTCTTTTACACTATTTGTATCAATATCCTGAATAACGGATCGATCAATTTTTATAATATCTGGCATTATTTCACTAATGGTATGAAGACTAGCGTAGCCCGCGCCTGTGTCATCCACGGCAATTCTGAATCCTTTTCTTCGTAGTTCTTTTATATTTTCATGAAAAAATCTGAGTCCTTCTATTGAATCACGCTCAGTTACTTCTAAGATTAACTTTTTAGGATCAATCTCCTCATAGCGTTTTAAAAGCTTCTCTAATGCAGGAATAAACCTTTTATTTCCAAGGGTGATCGGTGTAAAATTAATGAAGATTTCCTCACAACACCCTACCTTCATAATTAACTGAAACGCTTTCTCTAGTACAAGCAGCTCCAAGTCATAAATTAAATTAGCTTGACGCGCTACTGAAAAGAGCTGTAGTGGACTTTCTAATGATGTGTTTTTTGGACCTCTCGTTAAGACTTCCCATGCCTTTATTTGTTTAGTCGCTAAATCAATGATCGGCTGTGCCAAAAGTGAGATATCGCGCTTTTGAATGATATCTCTTATCTCTAAAAGCATTTCTATGTATCGTGATTGTATTCGCTTTTCAGCCATCGCTACTGCTTGTTGTTGTGCATTGTATATCGCTTCTTGGGTTGTATAATGTTCTTTCTCAATGAACATATACCCTATTTCAAATGAAAGGTCGAAATGTGGATATTTCAGCAACATCCACTTTTCAAGCTTGTGCATAAAAATTCTAAGTAGGTTTTCAATATGAACAACACTTTGTTTATCATCATTTATTTTAACAAACAATGTCAATCCATCACTGTAATAGTCATGCACCACTAATAAGTCTTTACTGTATGTAGTTTGCTCAAAAACTTTTTTGAACCCTTTTTTTAGTTCTCGCTTATATTCTTCCAATTGGTTTCGTTCTAGTTGCAATGATAGCTCACGAAGGTTAGACACATTCACCACAATGACTGCCACTTGCAGACCACTCGACACAGCCGCGTAGACTCCTTCTAACACCGGATCACGTAGGACAAATTTAGGTGGGTAGTATCGCAAATTTTGCTGTGGTAAAAAAAGCTTACTCCACTTTTTTATTCTTTTACAATATTTTTCCAGTAATCCACTGTTCATGTTCTCAACCCTTCTAGCTACCTACTTGTATGCTTACTCATTTTATCATAATTAGTGGTTTTTCGACTTTTTTCTTGGAAAATTATCAAAGTCTTTACAATTACATAAATGCGCAAACTACTTGATCTAAATATGAGACAGAATAAGTGGATGATTTCTTTCTCTAAGCCCGAAGATTTCAATTCTTCTTTTTAAGAAGGACTGCGTTTGATATGATGGACTTACTAAGAATTGAAGGAGAGAGACGGATGACAGAACAATTTTTTTTATACGATGACATGGTTGATACAAAGGCTCGATTCGTTAGCTTCATGGGTGAAAACCAGCGCTTCGATTTAGCAATTATGCAAACCGATCGATACTTCGGAAAACAGATTGTACTTGATATTCAGAGCAGTCGCTTTGCAATTATTGGTGAGGATGATTTAAAAGAGCCTGGGTATCTTGAATATGCGTTTAAATTAAATGAGGAAGATGCAGAAGAATTACGTGACTTTTTATACCAGCTTGTTTAATGAATACATCTCCTGCTAAAACAAAACAATAAACTTAAAAAAAGCAGGTGGTTCAAGATGGACGATAAAGAAAAAGAAACGTACACAGATTTTTCAAATGTTGAAGCAATGAGAAATTTCCTTGCACCAGAAATCACACCTGAAGGACCTTACGGTGCACCCGGTGGAGAAACCGAACCAGTCCAAAACAAAGGGACGCCTTGGAAGGAAGGCCAACGCTATTACAGCGCCTTCAATTACGAATTTAAATCGTTGCATCAAAACCTTCCAAGACAGGATCCAGGTGCACACCCAACCCATGACGATCCTAATAAAAATGAAGAACCACCTTATACGAGTAAATAATCGATCCAAAGCAACAAAAAACGGCAATGGAAACCCACCCATGCCGTTTATTTACTATTTTTTAATTTTCTTCAAAACAAAGTATGCGCAACCAAAATTGCAATATTCATAAATATATTCATCCAACGTACTGATTTTTGTATCGTAGGTTGCTTTTTGGTTTTGATCGTCAAAAAAACCACGTAACCGTAGTTGGTTATATCCCCAATCTCCTACAATAAAATCATATTTATTAAGAATATCAGTATATCTTGCTTTAAATGCCTCTTCGTTAAAGCCTTCTTTTTCCTCTTTTATTACTTCAAAACATTGATTTTGAATGCATATCACGATGAATCACCTCATCTAATTCTTAAACTATATATACTATCATAATCGATTGTGCCTTCTCCATCAATTACTAAGAAAGTTTCAAGCGTATTTGGCAACCCTAAAGTGTGAGGGGGTGCTTCTACTTGAAAAAGGTTACACTTGCAGCTAGCGTTCTTGGTTTATCACTACTAACCGCCTGTCAACAAGGGGCTACTGGTGAAAAGGACATGTTAGAAGAAAGCGGAAATACGATTAATGTACAGGATCGAACAGATTTATACAATGATGATGGCTTAAGTAATGGTAATGATAAACAAACAGCTAACTTTGGGTATGTGAGACACCAAAAAAGCGGGGTCGCTCGTGATGTTGCCTTTACACGTACACCGGCAATTGACCGCGAACAAGCTGCAAACATGATTAGCAGCTTATGTGTACAACTACCAAATGTTAATGATATAGCGACGTTAGTAACAGATGAAGAAGTTTTGGTTGCTTATGAAACAGATGCAGAAAATAAAGATGCAATGGCAGATATGGTTAAGAAAACGGCTATCTCTGTTATCCCTAGATATTACCACGTTTATGTAAGTGATGATCAGACAATGATTTCACAAATCGAATCTTATAGCCGTTTGGATTCAAACAGTCGAGACATTGATGAAATCATTAACACAACAATCAAAGACATGCTTAAGTCTCCACAAGGTAGAAAATTAAATACAGGGGAAAATGCAAACGGTGAAGGGTATGGTGAAATGAATGAAGAGCTAGACCAAGATATGAAAGATCAATATGAAAAAACACGTTACAACAAGGAAGATAAAAAGTAAAATTTTCACCATAAAAACAAGAGAAGGCATCAAACCTTCTCTTGTTGTATTAAGCTTGTGCTTGACGTTGTTTAGCTGCAGCATTAACTTGTTCATCAGCATGATAAGATGAACGTACTAATGGGCCAGCTTCACAGTGATTAAAGCCTTTAGACATTGCAATTTCTCGTAACTCTGCAAATTCATCTGGATGGTAATATTTCTGAACCTTTAAATGTTTTTTAGACGGTTGTAAATACTGTCCAATTGTCATAATGTCTACATTGTTTGCACGTAGATCGTCCATCGTTTCAACAATTTCTTCTTTTGTCTCACCCAAGCCGATCATAAGACTTGATTTTGTTGGAATCTCTGGCTGCATTTCTTTTGCACGACGAAGGAACTCTAGAGAACGCTCGTATGTTGCACGCGCACGAACTCTTGGTGTTAAGCGGCGAGTTGTCTCAATGTTGTGATTAAGTATATCTGGTTTAGCATCCATTAATGTTTTTAGGTTTTCCTCTATACCGCCCATATCGGATGGTAACACTTCTATGGATGTAAACGGGCTTTTACGACGAATTGCACGAACGGTTTCAGCGAATATTGCCGCTCCGCCATCCTTCTGATCATCCCTTGCAACCGCTGTAATGACAGCATGCTTTAAATTCATTAACGCAACGGAATCAGCAACTCTCTCTGGTTCTTGCAAGTCAAGCTCTGTAGGTAGACCAGTTTTAACAGCACAAAATCTACACGCACGCGTACAAGTGTCACCAAGAATCATGAATGTTGCCGTTCTACGTACTGCCCAACACTCGTGAATATTCGGACATTTAGCTTCTTCGCAAACAGTATGAAGATTCTTTTCACGCATTAATTTTTTTAAGCCAGTGTAATTTTCATTTGTATTCAGTTTTATTTTTAGCCAATCAGGCTTGCGTAAATGTTCTTCTTTTTTTGCCATTTGATTCAACTCCAGTAATAATCTTAAGGTTCATTAGATTTATCGAAATCCAAAGCTTCCTATAAAAAAGCTTCGACATAGTATTTATATCATTTTTCACTTTAACATACGAGAAGATGTCGGACAAGGAAAAGGATTTTATCAATTTCTAAGATTTGCTATTAATGAAATGCTGAGCTTACACCAAACTATAAATATGAACATGGTTGAAAGGAGCTCATTAACGTGCGAAAAGTATTTATCATTATGATCTTTTCCCTGATATTGAATACGGCGGCTCAGGATACATTTGGAGCTGAGCTGGACAAAAATGAAGAATATCAACAGCGGATGAGCTTGTACAAAAAGGTCGAAACTGTTACAAATATTCCTTGGTATGTTTTAGCAGCTGTTGATCAATATGAGAGAAATGTACGTCATTCAAGAAAAGATATACCAAAAGCAGATGGGTTAATTGAAATTTATGTAAAGCCTGAAGTGTGGGCAGGTCCATTGAATCCAAATCTTAATGATAACAATCCTCTGAGTATCGGTTTGTTTGGAGGTATTGGAGTAGATGGTAATGGCGATGGTCTCGCAAACCAAAAAGATGACGAGGATATCTTATTTACGTTTGCTAACTACCTGATGTCTTACGGAGCTGATGTTGACAATATAAAAATTGGTTTGTGGGACTTTTATCAACGAGATAAAACGGTCGGGATCATTATGGGTCATATGAAGTTATATAAAAACTATGACCGATTAAATTTAGATGACCATGCCTTCCCAGTACCACTTAGATCAAATTTCAGTTATAAAAACACATGGGGTGACGCTCGAGGCTGGGGTGGGCGTAGAATTCATGAAGGTACTGATATTTTTGCTAGTTATGGTGTGCCAGTTCGCTCGACTTGCTATGGTGTTATAGAGATGAAGGGCTGGAATCGATTCGGAGGCTGGAGAGTTGGCATACGAGATCTCGACAACATGTATCACTACTTCGCCCATCTTAATGGTTTTGCAGATGGCCTGCAAGCAGGACAGATTGTTGAACCTGGACAAATCATCGGCTCTGTCGGAAGCTCAGGATATGGTCCTCCTGGAACTGCAGGGAAGTTCCCACCACATTTGCATTATGGACTCTATAAAGACAACGGACGAACAGAATGGTCCTTTGATTCATATCCACACTTGAAATCATGGGAACGTGCAGATCGACAGAAGAACAGAAAAAAATAACCGGCGAATAAATTCGCCGGCCTTCTTTATTTATTTGCTTTTGCCTTAACTACTGCATTTGCAATGCTAGCAGCTAAGCCTCCCCAGATGATAACAATACCAACAATCATCATTGTAATTGCTCCACCACTCATTATGAGACCCCCTTGCCAGTAGAAGTTGAGGATACTACGTCAGTTTTCGAACGCTTCATCGAGAATAGGATTCCAACGAAAAGTGCACCGAATGCAATGGTCCAACCCCAATTGAATAGGAATTCTCTTGGATACTCACCATACTCACTAGTTAAGTTTGTTCTTAAGTTATCAAACATCATGTAGCCTAGTACGACCGGTGTAATAACACCTAAACAAATTCTCCACCACGCACCTAGTTGAATATCTGATAATCCGTTAGCATGAGCTTGAAGGTTCTTCAGTTCCTTTGCAAACCATGCAACAGCTAGAACTGATACAAAACCAGCTAACGTAACACCAAATGTGTTGATAAAATAGTCTACTGAGTCAAGGAAATATAGTCCACCTTGTGTAGCAAAGATTAAAGATAAAATTGCTGAAAGTCCGCCACCAAAAATAATTGATTTTGTTCTTGAAATGCCGAATTTCTCTTGAACTCCAGCAACAAATGTTTCAACTATTGAAATAAGTGAAGTTAAGCCTGCTAAGATAAGTGATCCAAAGAATAAGAAGCCGAATAATTCATTAAATGCAGGGAATTCGTTAATGATTTGCGGGAAAACAACAAATGCTAATCCTACACCTGCAGATACTACTTCTTCGACCGGAACACCTTGCTGCTTAGCCATGAATCCTAGAACACTAAATACACCAATACCTGCTAAAACTTCAAAGGCAGAGTTACCAAAACCTGTAATAAAGGCATTGTTTGTAATATCTGATTTTTTTGGTAGATAACTAGAATAAGTAACCATAATAACAAAAGCAATTGATAAACTAAAAAAGATTTGTCCGTAAGCTGCTACCCATACAGAGCCATCAAGGATCTTACTCCAATCCGGTTTAAAGAATGCCTCTAATCCTAATAAAGCGCCATCTAAGGTAAGTGCTCTAATACAAATAATCGTGAAAATAACAACTAATGTTGGAATAAAAATTTTGTTGGCGATTTCAATTCCCTTTTTAACTCCTGCAAATAAGACTCCTAAAGTCACAACCCATACAATGATTAACGGAATTAATACACCTGGTACTAAACTTCCGAAATCTCCTGGGGTTTCAGCTAGCTTTAAATGTTCCCCATACAAGAAACCTTCTGGGTCATCACCCCATGCTAGACTAAATGAAAAGACTGAGTAAGACATTGCCCAAGCGATAATGACTGCATAATAAGTAGAAATAACAAATGCAATGGTTACTTGCCACCAACCAATCCATGATTTTCCTTGACCTAGTCGGCCGTATGATGTAGGTGCTGATCCACGATACTTATGACCTATCGTAAATTCCATGATTAGAAGAGGAATACCAGCAGTCAATAAAGCAAATAAATACGGTAAGAAAAATGCTCCTCCTCCATTTTCATATGCTGTTGCTGGGAACCTCCAAATATTACCTAAACCTACTGCGGAGCCAACAGCCGCTAAAATAAAGCCTGCCCTTGTACCCCACTGCGGACGATTTTCCATATCTTTCTACCCCTTTCTTATTCTCTCTTTTTAAAAATGAGAACAATTGGAAATTAGCTAATCTTCTGACTATTCAAATCTATACATAGTATATACGGACATAATGCCTATGTCAAAATAAAATTAAAAATAATACTATATTAAAATGTTATTTAAAGAACAAAAAAATGACACCATAGTTGGTATCACGCTGGTAAAATAAGGTTTTACATATAATCTCACACACTTTAAAACGTTAACATGGTAATGAAGGATAATATTATAGAGACGTTTTTCAACATCTTTTCTCTTTCCTCACTCCTCTTATATCGATTATTGTACCTAGTTTTTTAAATAGAGAGTGAATAAATTGTAACTATTTATTTTAAAAAAAAAGAAAAAAACAAAGGCAGCATTGCCTCTGTTTCTTAGTTCCTGATCAATTTATTGTTTCTGCTTACATAAAAAAATACAAATGCCCCTAAAATTAGAATCACGGCAATAAACCCTAAAATTGCACTCCCAGTTAACCCTAAAATCAAGTATCCAATTGCACCAATTCCACCACCGACTAACGCATAAGGCAGCTGTGTCATCACGTGGTCAATATGATGACTTCCTGCCCCTGTAGAGGAAAGGATGGTTGTATCTGAAATTGGTGAACAATGATCACCTAGAACAGCTCCTGCAAGAACTGCGGCCATTGCAGGTAATAACAAATTTATATCCGTTGCAGCTGTTATTTCTCCCGCGATTGGAAGCATGATCCCGAAAGTTCCCCAAGATGTACCTGTTGCAAATGCCATTGCAGAACCTAACAAAAATAAAATAACTGGTAAAAATGCAACATTTAAGTTTGATCTTTCAACCAGACTAGCTAAATATTCCCCTGTTTCTAGTTGACCAATTAGATCAACAATTACCCATGCAAGCATTAATATATAAATCGCAGGAAGCATTGATTTTATACCTTCCAAAATTCCTTTAGGCAAGTAGCTAGCACTAATACCCTTGCTAAAGTATAAAATGAAGGTTACAGCTAATCCGAACAAACCACCGTATAATAGAGACGCAGACACATCAGTATTTTCAAAAATAGCGAAAATGTCTACAGCTGCTCCTACTTCAATTGCAGTGTAGCCTGTCCACAAAAATGCACCGACTGTTCCCACAATCAGTGACACAATTGGCCACACAAGGTTAGCAACTGTCCCTTTGTCACTTGTAGGGAGATCTTCTTTTACATCACCTAGAGGCTCCTTTGAAGGATCGACTACCTCACCCGTTTTAATAGCACGCTCTTCATGAACCTTCATACTGCCTAGGTTAATATTAAAGTATGCTGTTGCGAACACGAGCAACAGTGCTGCTAACACATAATAATTCATTGGTATCATTGCCACAAACGCCGATAATGGTGTGTACTCTGTTACACCATGTGTAGCTAAAATTGTACCAATCATTGCGATAATATACGCTCCCCAGCTTGAAATTGGAGAAATCACACAAACTGGAGCTGATGTTGAATCAATAATATACGCTAATTTGGCACGTGATACGCGTTGACGATCTGTGATTGGACGACTAACTTGACCTACTGCCAGGGCATTAAAATAATCATCGATAAAAATTAAGACTCCAAGTAATGCCGCTGTGAATTGTGCGCCTGCACGTGTTTTTACACGTTTCTCAGCCCATTGCCCAAAAGCTCGGCTGCCTCCAGAAATTGAAATGAGTGCCGTTACAATGCCTAAAATAATTAAGAATAGCAGGATATAAACATTCCATGTATTGAGTGCACCATCTGAAATAAAGATGGCCTTAAACGCACCAAAAATTGTCCAAAATGTGTTTTCACCTGAAAAATTAGTTAACAGAAGTGCTGCTGATAAAATTCCAACGCCAAGAGACAATAAAACTCTTCTCGTTAAAATAACCATCAAAATTGCAATAATGGGGGGAATTATAGAAAAAAGAGTGCCTTCCATGAGAAACCTCCTAAGATTTTTTTGAGGGCACTACTTCGCGAGTGGATAAAAACATTGAAAAAAAACGCAAAATAAAAAAGAGTATGATAGAAAATAACTATCATTACTCCCCCTATAAGATGTAATGTTATGTTATCCTCCATCCCGATCAGTAGCGCTCCACCATAGATAGTATCTATAATGACAGTATTACCCTTATTCAGTGCAATACCAGCAAACGGAGCTCCGACATTCTCCATTTACTTCGGCGAAAAATCCTTTTTCTTATGATCACAGTTGTCATCCTCACATAAGATACTCATATTTCCCGCTCCTCTACCTCATCTAGAGATAAGGTGGTAGTACGATCAAATTATATTAAGAAATTATATCAAAGTTTTATTCTTCCATCAACTAGGGTTTTTCTGGTAGTTGGATCGATGGTGAACTATCGTTACTTTCATTAAAGTAGAGAGGAACATCCCCTCTTATATTATCTTTAATTACAGGAATAGTGTTATGAATTGTTGCTCGCTCTGTTGCGAAAGGTAATATGATTTGAACTGTTACTTCTGTGTAAATTGAGATTTCATATATAGCATTATTTATTCCATACTCTGTAATTTTGTATTTTGGATCAGTATGGACGTCACCGATTAGATAAAAGCGAATAGGTATTTTCGGCCCTAATGTACTTAACAGAGCATTACCAGTTGCTCTTCCTAAAGGTATATCATAGATAATTCCTGAGTTTTCTTTTATATCCTTTTTCGGTTCTCCTGGATCTGAAGTATTAAAGTTGCCCATTTCTACTTCTTCTAACTTTTTTGTAATATTGTCTGTTACCCTTCTTAGAGCTTTATTTACTACTCTTGTGTTATATCTAGTGGAATTAATATTACCATCATTGTCTTTATCCTCAATATATAAGCTTGCAGCTTCTTCGTCTGTAAAAAGCTCTCCTTCTACTGCTTCTTGAATAATAAGTGTAGCAATAGATGTAGCCTCAAGTTCAGCAATACTCATTAAAGTGGGTTCTATTTGCTCCTCTATATACCACAGTCCCCCAACAGTCATAAATATAAAAATCACCAACGAAAGTAACAGCACATATCGAAAAGGCAAGGGCCCTCTTTTTGGAGGACGTCCACGAAATTTAGCCAAACAAATCCCTCCTTACAAGCTATACTTATGCATGCAAGGAGGGATGTACGCTCTTAATTTAATTCTAAGTTTAAATTTTTTTATAGTAACCGAAATTACACCATTTTTAACATTGCGTCTCTTCCAATGGTTCCAACTGTAATTCCATACTTTTCAGCTTCATATGTGACCGATTCTAACGGTGCGTCAAGCAATTGTTCAATTGTTCTTACGCCAACTGCTCTTCCTGCGATGATACCTCGATCTTTTAATTTTTCATTTAATAATCCAACATCCAATGCACCACACATAATGTAACCTTTGTCATTTGTGACAGCCATAAAATTTGTTTTCGGCAGTGCTACAGTAATAGCGGTAAACTGTTGATCTTCAATGATAATTGGGGTCATTGTCACCATAATCTTCTACACTCCCTTCATATAATCACATTATGAATGCAGGCGAAAATCGTGTGGACAAATACCTATTCATTATAGGGTATTTTCCTTAATTTCCATGCTAAAAGATCACGTAACATTTCAGGCATATAATACGTTTTCTTTTTTGCGTGACTTATCTCTGGATATAATGGACCCAGTGTAAACATATCAACTGTTGCGACGCTGTAGATCCGATCTAAATCTATGGGCTCTCCATTTACAATAATCTTATTAACATGCTCTTTGCCATCAGAAAGAGTAACAGTACTCACTTCGATTCCATCAAAAACCATTCTACCCATGACCTTCCCACGGAACCCAAGACCTTTTAATTGGAGGGCTTCCATCCGTTTTTCACGTGATTGGATGATAACTTCTTGAAGCACGTCACCTTTTATTTCAACTTTGCAAGGATTAATAGGATGTGGGCAGATGCGGTGAAGGTCCTTTTTTGTTACAACTCCGCTTTTTAGAGGCTCTAGAAGCATTCCGGCGTTTACCATTGAAACCTCGCCTTCACACCACTCTCTGATCGCACTAGCCATTAGGGAAGGAAAAGCTGAATCCTGAAACCAATCAAGTGACAGATCTTCATGTAGAACAACTACAGGCTCTGATAAAAGCTCTTCACTTTTTTGATATTGAGTAGCTAGCCATACCTCTGTTTCCTTACAGGTTTCTTCACGTTCCATTGAATGAAGCATTGCCGTTTTTGATACCAATAACTTTTCTTGAGCGTGAAAGTCCAACTTTACATGCCCTACATACTGCCCATACTTTCCCGCACCGGCCAATAAAGTCTGGTTGATTTCTTTTCCATTCTCTAAAACATGATGTGTGTGCCCACCTAGAATAAGTTGGATATCCAGGAATTCTTGAGCGATAATTTCATCGTCACTAATTCCAAGGTGAGACAGTAAAACAATAATGTCTGCTTTATCTTTTACTTGGTTAACCGTATGTACTAAGCTTTGAAAAGGATCTGTCACCTTCCAACCAAGCAGCTTATAAAACTTTTCATAAAATACCGTTACTCCTAGCAAACACAGTTTCATGCCATTTTTCAGTTGAATGAAATGATACGGTGTTACCCACTCCGGACGTTCATTAAATTCATTATAAATATTTGACAAAACAACCGGAAAGTCAGCTCTTTTGTAAAGAGCGTCTAAGTCTTCATGGGAAAAAGTAATCCCTTCGTTATTACCAATTGTCACAGCATCATATTGAAGATCATTTAACATATCTACATTGGCTTGACCTTTTGTTGCTTCAGTTATTAAGTGAAATCGATCTGCATGATCGCCAATGTCCACAAGAATCATCTGTTCCCCATTCTGCTCATGTTCTTGTCTTTTCTTTTTTATAAACTGGGCAGTTTGAGGCCAATTTTCGAAGTGGCTGTGCAAATCATTCGTATGATAAAGATGAATGGTCTCAAGCACGTAAGTTTCTCTCCCTTTTATATTGAATGGGTCAGACCAAGTTCTTAACTGTCACTGAAAAAATCCAACTGTCTTGGAGCTAGTCCTTCATATTTAATTCCAAATAGTTGAAGCATTTGCTTTGCATTATCTGCTGCATCTCCACCAGAGTTGTTATTAAACAACATATAGAGTAAATCTGTATTCTTTGCGAGTTTACTACAATGCTCCTGCCATTCTAGTAATTCTTCTTTATTGTAACGATAAAGATATCGAACCTCTCTCCAGTCAGTTCCACTTGCAGGCTTCTTCCAGCCGTGAACATTCCTGCCATGCATTCTAATTAGTGTTTTTTGTGAGTTTGTAGGATGAAGTACAGTAGGAACTGAACCTAAACCAGCTTGCGGTTCATCACAAATACTATGAATCCAATTTTCACTTTCCATAAATGTTAAGGTTTTATCATAAAAGTTAGAATTAAACCATGATTGATGACGAAACTCTAAAGCGATAGGATTGTCTTCCATTTGTTCTTTACACCATTTAAGATAATCGACGTTCTCTTTTTTGCAATCAAACCAAGGTGGAAATTGAAATAAGACCATAGCTAATTTATTCTCATCCTTATAAGGCATTATTGATTGGTTAAACGCTACAAACATCTCTTCTTTACTTTGGAATGGAATGTCACCACGTTGATGTCCTGTCATCCCTTGGTAGGCTTTCACTATAAATTCAAAGGTTGCTGGTGTATCCTTTACCCACTTTTCAGCATTTCTCAATGGCTGAATCGCGTAAAAGCTCGAATCGACTTCAACTACCGGGAAATGCCCAGCATATTCTTTTAATTTGTTTGAAGGTGAAGTCCCAGAAGAGTAGAGCGAATCATGATCTCCCCATCCAGTTAGACCAATTTGAATTTTGCTCAGGCGTCTTCCCCCCCATTGCTATCTACATTCATTCTTATTCTTGTATGATACTATATTGTAGTGTTTTTTCGAAGATAGAAGAGATTTTTTGTTTGAATTTGTTAGTAGTAGCTAGACTCATCCATTATCTAAGAATATACAAACACAAAAACGAGTGAATTATGTTACTAATACACTCGTTTTTGTGTTTGTTTTTTTCTTTTACTAATCAATTTAGTCTCTGCGATTGGTTAATAAGTGAGTGTTAATAATAATATTCCTAATCCACTGATTTTTCATAAACTTTTATAGATCCGCCACCAACTCCATATGCTTGAGTTGAATGGAGTCCAACCATATTTTTCATAATAGCCTTCCAAATCTGTTGTTAAATAAAGTTTTTTAAATCCTTTACTAGCTGTTTCTTGAATAGCGTGTTCAAGTAGGCGGGAACCAATTCTTTTCCCTCTATGTTCTGGATCAACATATAAACAAGCAAGCCACGGGTACAAGTCCTGACGACTATTAAGATCGTTCCTAATTAAAGCATATGTACCAATAATAGCTTCATTTAATAGAGCAATATAAAACCTTGGTATTTCATCCTTTGTTTTACAAGAGTGGTCCATACAATCTCGATAAAACGTGTAGTTCTGTTCGTTTCCCCGTTGTTCCCAAAAAATCCTAACTGCTTCATTAAATAAATCGGGCTTTTGCTGTATTTCTACCATCTCCAAACAATATCCCTCCCTTTATAAATCATTCTTGGTCATGCATTATTTTCCCTTCTTTTTCAGAAACACAGTCCCTTTTCTTTATGAAAAAAACGGGCTGACAGTTGAATGTCAGCCCGTTTTATATTTATCCGATTGAACCTTCCATCTCAAACTTAATGAGACGGTTCATTTCAACTGCGTATTCCATTGGTAATTCTTTTGTAAACGGCTCGATGAAGCCCATTACGATCATTTCAGTTGCTTCTTCTTGAGAGATACCACGGCTCATTAGATAGAATAACTGTTCTTCAGAAACTTTTGATACCTTTGCTTCATGCTCAAGTGAGATATTGTCATTTAAGATCTCATTGTATGGAATTGTATCGGATGTAGACTGATTATCCATAATTAGCGTGTCACATTCGATGTTTGATCTAGCTCCGTCTGCTTTACGTCCAAAATGAACGATTCCACGGTAGGTAACTTTACCACCTTGTTTAGAGATGGATTTAGAGACAATTGTCGAAGAAGTATTTGGTGCTAAGTGAATCATTTTTGCACCTGCATCTTGGTGTTGACCTTTACCAGCAATCGCAATTGATAAAGTCATTCCACGTGCGCCTTCACCTTTTAAGATAACAGCTGGATATTTCATCGTTAGTTTAGAACCGATGTTTCCATCAATCCATTCCATTGTTGCATTTGCTTCAGCAACTGCACGCTTTGTTACAAGGTTAAATACGTTATTTGCCCAGTTTTGAATCGTTGTGTAGCGGCAATAGCCACCCTTTTTCACAATAATTTCAACAACAGCACTGTGAAGTGAGTTCGTTGTGTAAACTGGTGCTGTACAACCTTCTACATAATGTACATGTGCCCCTTCATCAACAATGATTAGCGTACGTTCGAATTGACCCATGTTTTCCGAGTTAATACGGAAATAAGCTTGTAGTGGTGTATCAACTTTGATACCTGGTGGCACATAGATAAATGATCCACCAGACCAAACAGCTGAGTTTAATGCAGAGAACTTATTATCAGTTGGAGGAATTGTTTTTCCAAAATGCTCGCGGAAAATATCTTCATTTTCTTTTAATGCTGTGTCAGTATCTTTAAATACAATTCCAAGATCCTGAAGTTCTTGTTTCATATTATGATAAACAACCTCTGACTCATACTGCGCAGACACACCAGCCAAATACTTTTGCTCCGCTTCTGGAATTCCTAGTTTATCAAACGTTTGTTTAATTTCCTCAGGAACTTCATCCCATGAACGCTCAGACTTTTCAGATGGTTTTACATAATACGTAATTTCATCAAAACTCAATGAAGCCATGTCTCCGCCCCATTGTGGCATTGGCATGTTGTAGAAATGCTCCAGTGATTTTAAACGGAAGTCCAGCATCCATTGTGGTTCGGATTTCATACGAGAAATCTCTTCTACGATTTCTTTTGTTAATCCCCGTTTTGAGCGGAAAATTGAAACGTCTTTATCAGAGAACCCATATTTATAATCTCCAATTTCGGGCATCTTTTTAGCCATCCGTACTCACTCCATTCCTTTTAAGATGTGAGGTTAACCTCATTTGTTTTCATTGCTAATTCCCTTTTCCATGGCCTTCCAAGCTAGGGTTGCACATTTGATCCGAGCCGGGAATTTAGCAACACCTTGAAGCGCCTCTATATCACCGAGATCTATATCATCAGCATATTCTTTTCCGAGCATCATGTCCGAGAAAATTTGTGAAAGTTTTAACGCATTATCAATTGGTTGACCTTTGATAGCATGTGTCATCATTGATGCAGATGACATAGAGATTGAACAGCCTTCACCATCAAACTTAGCATCAACGACTTTGCCATCCTCAATTTTTAGCGTTAAGTGTATACGGTCTCCGCAGGTCGGATTATTCATATCAATTGTTAAACTATCCTCGAGTGTACCTTTATTACGAGGATTTTTATAGTGATCCATGATTACTTGTCTGTATAGTGTATCAAGATTAACATTAGAAGACATTGCTAAAGTACTCCTTCGTTTTAATGATTCCTGCTACAAGCTTATCAACTTCCTCCTCTGTATTATAGAGGTAAAAACTTGCTCTAGCTGTAGCTGAAACATTAAGCCATTTCATTAAGGGTTGTGCACAATGATGCCCTGCACGAACAGCAATTCCCTCAGCATCAAGTACAGTTGAGAGATCATGCGGATGAACATCTTCAATGTTGAAGGTGACCAACCCAGCTCGATTTTTCGGACCATAAATTGTGATGCCTTCAATTTGACTCATCTTGTCTAAAGCATATGACGCCAATTCGTGTTCATACTTTTCGATAGTGTCCAAGCCGATATCCTCTAGAAAATCAATCGCTGCTCCAAGTCCAATTGCTCCAGCAATGATCGGAGTACCTGCTTCAAATTTCCAAGGTAGCTCTTTCCATGTTGATTCGTACAAGCCTACGAAATCAATCATTTCTCCACCAAATTCGACCGGTTCCATCTTTTCGAGATGCTCTTTCTTTCCATATAGTACCCCTATACCCGTTGGACCACACATTTTATGGGCTGAAAAAGCAAAGAAGTCACAGTCCAAATCCTGTACATCAACCTTCATGTGAGGCGCAGCTTGGGCACCATCAACCACCATAATCGCACCATTTTTGTGGGCAATTTTCGTGATTTCTTTAATTGGATTGATTGTACCGAGTACATTTGAAACCTGCATCACTGAAACAATTTTCGTATTCGATGTCACGGTAGCTTCAACGTCTTGAAGGTTAATCGTTCCATCTTCTTGAAGCGGAATATATTTTAAAGTCGCTCCTGTAGACTTTGCAACCTGTTGCCAAGGAATCACATTTGCATGATGCTCCATATAAGTAATTACAATTTCATCACCTTCGTGGAGATTAGCTGTTCCGTAGCTTTGGGCGACTATATTTAATGCAGTTGTTGCACCACGAGTAAAAATCACTTCTTGTGTTGATTTTGCATTAATAAATCTACGTACTTTTTCACGAGCTCCTTCATATCCATCTGTTGCTTTCGTTCCTAGTGTATGAACGCCACGATGAACATTAGAATTGTACTCATGATAATACTTCGATAAGGCTTCAATTACTTGTAGTGGTTTTTGAGATGTTGCGGCACTGTCTAGATAAACAAGATCTCTTCCATTCACCTGCTGATCAAGAATCGGAAACTGCTTACGAATATCGTGGATATTCATTACTTAACTTTCCTTTCAATAACCTCTACCAACTGATTTCTTACTCCTTCAATAGGTAGTTTATTTACGACAGGTGCTAAGAAGCCATGGATAACTAAACGTTCTGCTTCTGTTTTTGGAATTCCGCGACTCATTAGGTAGTAAAGTTGAAGTGGGTCCACACGCCCAACAGATGCAGCATGACCAGCTGTAACATCATCCTCATCAATTAAAAGAATCGGATTTGCATCACCACGTGCTTTTTCACTTAACATGAGTACACGTGACTCTTGTACAGCATTTGATTTTGTTGCGCCATGTTCAATTTTTCCAATACCGTTAAAAATTGATGATGCACTGTCTTTCATAACGCCATGTTTAAGGATAAATCCTTCTGAATTCTTACCAAAATGAACGACACTAGTTGTAAAGTTTTGTTTTTGTTCGCCACGGCCGACAACAACTGTTTTCGTGTCGCCAATTGATCCATCGCCCATTAAATTTGTGATGTTTTCTGAGATTGTATCTCCATCATTCATTAGACCTAATGCCCACTCAAGGCCTGCGTCACGACCAACAACTCCACGTCGGTTCACATACGTTGTTACTCCTTTTGCTAACGTATCAACAGCACCATACGTTACTTTAGCGTTGTTACCAACAATTACTTCAGACACTATGTTAAATACAGCATCATCTGGATTTACAGTTGAAATATAGTTCTCAACATAAGTGACAGAACTATTATCTTCTGCAACAACAATCACGTGGTTAAAAAGTGTTGTATCAGCGTTGTCATGCACGAAAACTGCTTGAAGTGGTACCTCTACTACTACATTTTTTGGTACATAAACAAAGATTCCACCATTGACCAGTGCAGCATGTAAAGCAGTTAAGCGATGCTCATCTACTTTAACGCCTTCTGTCATGAAATACTTTTTCAATAACTCACCATGTTCACGAGATGCCGAATGAATATCTGTGAAAATAACACCTTTAGCAGCTAAATCTTTCGATAAAGAAGTATAAGCCGCCGTCGTGTTAAGTTGCACATATAAATTTTTATTTTTATCTTCTAAGTCAATAAGTGCTTTCACATCTTGATGTAAGTTATCTAGAGATGACAGCTTGTCATTTTTTACAGTATGCTGTTTGAAATTTGTAAAATTCCATTTATCAATCTTTGTTTTATCAGGTCTAGGCATCGGTAGGTCTTCAACCTTCGCAAGAGCTTGTAAGCGAAGATCTCGAAGCCAGTCCGGTTCACCAAGCTCGTTTGAAAAGCTTGTGACATAGTCCTGATTAATTGGTAATTTCGTTTCCAATGTCATGTTAATCCCCCTTACGCTTCTTGCCCAACAGTTTCATCTTCAATACCTAATTCTTGTTTAATCCAGTCATATCCTTCACTCTCTAAACGCTGTGCAAGCTCAGGTCCGCCTGATTTCACAACTCGTCCTTGCATCATTACATGTACTTTATCAGGTGAAATGTAATTTAATAGACGTTGGTAATGCGTAATAATTAAGCAACCGAAGTCTTCGTTACGCATTTCATTAATCCCTTTAGAAACGACCTTCAACGCGTCAATATCAAGACCAGAGTCAATTTCATCTAATATCGCAATCTTTGGTTGGATCATCATTAATTGAAGAATTTCGTTACGTTTCTTCTCTCCACCAGAGAAACCTTCATTTAAATAACGTTGCGCCATATCAGGATCCATCTCTAATACTTCCATTGTTGAATCCATAGTGCGGATAAACTTCATTAGAGAAATTTCTTGACCTTCTTCGCGACGAGCATTGATTGCAGAGCGAAGGAAGTCAGCATTTGTTACACCAGAAATCTCACTTGGATATTGCATGCCTAAAAACAGACCAGCACGAGCGCGCTCATCCACTTCCATCTCTAAAACATTTTCCCCATCTAAAGTGATACTACCTTTTGTTACTTCGTATTTCGGATGTCCCATGATTGCTGAAGACAACGTTGACTTACCCGTACCGTTCGGCCCCATAATCGCGTGAATTTCTCCACCATTTATTTCAAGGTTTACACCCTTTAAAATCTCTTTTCCATCAATTTCTACATGTAAATCTTTAATCACTAAAGTAGAACCTGCCATTACTATACCTCCAATAAATATATGAAATTTACTAATTCTCATTTTATTCTCATTCTTATCTTATAACAAATGAAATGTGAACACAAGATATTAAGAAATCATACCCGTTTAAATGCTAATATGTAGTTTTGATACTACCCCTGTAACAACTAGCTACAATACACTGTATCATTTTAGGTAGCAGCAAGATTAAAAGTACATGTATACCCGCTTGAAATCTAATAACTCCAATTAGTTTAAACGTTTTTTCATAAAACAATCCCTACTGATAGCTTAAAATTTATTAGGAACTATTATAAAAGGAACCAATCATTGACTGGTTCCTCCTTTTTAACGTATTACTTTCCGTTCAAATTCATTGACGATCATTTGACTTTTACGGTAATCCATTTCACGACTTTTTTCTACTTCCATGCGTTTATCATGGTGTCGACTGTACTCTGCATAGCCCATTCCGTGAGTTTGGTGCATTGCCTTTTCCATTTCTGTCGTGTAATTGAGATCAAGTTTATCTTGACTACAATAAATAATGAATCATTCCTTTCAAATTTCTTCGTCTCAACAGTTACAAGTGTAACAAGATTTTAACTAACCCTCAAAGTGTGTATGCACTCATATTGGATTGTGAGCGACGATATGAACCCTTTACCCTATTTGACGATAAGTATTTACCTATTTGCTAAAAAATGCTTCATAATGCTAAAGAGTTGATGAAATCCAATAATAATTTCTGGAAAGTGCGACAAATATCTTCGTATTCTACGATAGTCACTTAATACATAAAAAAAGCGCGGGGCGCCTTGTCAGCCTTAGGCATAGCATAAGACGATTCTAAATTGAAGGCGTTCTTTGCCTTCAATTTAGAATCGTCTTATGACCTCGAGGAGCTAGGCGTGGAGCTGGACTGCGAAAAGCAGACTTAGTATCAGATTTTATTACTTATTTGTAAAAAAGAGCCCCTTAGGACTCTTTTAATTTAACTCCTTTAATTCGGTCATACATTCTAGAACGAGTGTGACGGCCTGGCTCATTGCAGCTCCACCGCCAAATGCTGCTGTAACGCCAACCGCTTCCAATATCTCTTGCTCAGACGCTCCTTGATCTAAACAGCCTTTTGTATGATAGATAATGCAATATTCATCCTGTGAAAAAATACTTATGCCCAGTGCTATTAGTTGTTTTTCTTTTTGAGAAAGTGTTCCTTCTTTGAAACAAGCTTCGGTAAATGCATTAAAATGATGAGCTAAATCTGGCATTTTTTCAGTAAACGTTCCTAATCCCATTTTATAGTCAAGTAAAGCAGCTTCTGTTGAATTTCGCGGTTCAAACTGTTCCATTTACATAAACAACTCCATTTCACCATTTTTTCAACGTTAGTATGCTTTGATTTGAAAAATGTATTCAGAAATATATAAGAAAAATAGAAAAAGCCTGTCACGAGGACAGACTCACCTTTTCACTCACCAACTGCTGAAAGAACAGATCCTTCATAGTTTGTTTTAATAAATTCTTGAATTTCTTCTGATTGAAGTACTTCAACCAATGCTTTAATTTCTTCTCTCTCTTCATCACCTTCACGAACAACTATTAAGTTTACATATGGGTTGCTTTCAGGTGACTCAAGCGCAATTGCATCTTCAGCAGGATTTAAGTCAGCATCTAATGCATAGTTACCATTAATTAATACTGCGTCTGCTTCGTCATTTTCGTACGCTTTTGTAAGCATTGCTGCTTCAATATCAGCTTGGAATTCAAGATTTTTTGGGTTTTCTTCAATATCTTCTACTGTTGCTGCTGTTTTTTCAACACCTTCTTTTAAAGTAAGAAGACCTTTTTCCTCTAATAGTGAAAGCATACGACCATGATCTGCAACCGAGTTACTCATAATGATAGTTGCTCCGTCTGGAAGATCTTCTAATGACTTATGTCGCTTAGAGTATACTCCAATTGGTTCAATGTGGACGCCACCAGCACTTACAAATTTATACCCATTATCAGCAATTTGTGAGTTAAGGTATGGCTCGTGTTGAAAATAGTTTGCATCAAGCTCATTTTCTTCAAGTGTTTTGTTTGGCAATACATAATCCGTAAACTCAACGATGTCTAGTTCAATTCCTTTTTCCTTTAAAAGTGGAGCTGCTTCCTCTAAAATATCAACGTGTGGAACTGGTGATGCCCCAATTTTTAATGTTTTACTTTCACCTTCGCCACCTGTACTATCTTCAGCGCCACCACATGCTACTAAAACTGTTGCAATGATTGCTAATAAAAATACCAATAAACTCTTTTTCATTTTCTTTTCCCCCTATCGTTTATCTAGTGATTTAGTTAATAAATCTCCAATAAATTGGATGATAAAAACAAAAATTAAAATAAGTACAGTTGCTATAATGGTTACTTGAATGTTACCACGGTTAAATCCTTCTAAGAAAGCCAAATTACCAAGTCCACCTGCACCAACAACTCCAGCCATTGCTGTGTATCCTACCGATGCAATTGCAGTCACTGTTATTCCAGATACAAGAGCTGGCATTGATTCCGGGAGAAGCACTTTCATAATGATTGTGCTTGTTTTAGCACCCATAGACCTTGCCGCTTCAATAACGCCTTTATCAATTTCACGAAGTGCAATTTCAACCATCCTTGCGTAAAAGGGTGCCGCACCGATAATTAAGGCGGGCAATGCAGCGTTTGCTCCTAAGATTGTTCCGACAACTACTTTTGTAAAAGGTATCAGTAGGATGATCAAAATGATAAATGGGATGGATCGAAAGATATTTACAACTGATGCAACAAGTCCGTTAATCATTCTGTTTTCCCATATGTTTCCCTTAGCTGTCAGGAATAATAGTAATCCTAAAATAATGCCAATAATAAAAGTGGCAACAACCGATAAAGACGTCATATAAATGGTCTCGTAAGTTGCTTCCCAGACCTTTTCCCAATTCACTTCAGGCAGAAGTTGTTCAAGCATTTAGAATCACCTCCACCTCAACCTGTTGATTTTGTATATAAGAAACTGCTCTCTCTACCTCTAGGTCATTTCCATCCATGTGAATAAACAATGTACCGTAAGAGCCACTCTGCGTTTGTGAAATCTTACCTTGTAGGATGTTTACTTCCACTTCAAAATGACGAATGATATTGGTGATTAAAGGTTGCTCAGCTGCATCTCCGACAAAAGTTAGTTGTACAACCCTTCCTTTTGGATATAGCTCCAATAAGTGTTCAACTGTTGCTTTCGTGTCTTCAGGTTCTGTTACTTGCTTAACAAATCGTTTTGTTATTGACTGTTGCGGTTTTTTGAAGACTTGAAGTACTTCGCCTTGCTCGACAACACGCCCCTCTTCCATAACAGCTACTTGGTGACAGATCTTACGAATTACATGCATTTCGTGAGTGATTAGCACAATCGTCAAACCTAGTCTTTCATTAATATCGACAAGTAGTTCTAAGATTGAATCAGTCGTTTGTGGATCAAGCGCTGAAGTAGCTTCATCACACAACAATACTTTAGGATTATTGGCTAAAGCTCTCGCAATTCCAACGCGCTGTTTTTGTCCACCACTTAGTTGAGCGGGGTAGGCATCTTCTCGTCCTTCTAAACCAACCAGCTTAATTAATTCAGCAACTCTTTTATCACGACTTTCTTTTTTCACTCCGACAATTTCGAGAGGAAAAGCGATATTTTCTCGAACTGTTCGTGACCATAGCAGGTTAAAGTGTTGAAAGATCATACTAATTTCTTGGCGAGCTTTTCGTAATTCCCGGCCACCGATTTTATCAATTCTTTGCCCAGCCACTTCTATTGAACCGCTTGTTGGTTTTTCAAGTCCGTTCAGCAAGCGAATTAATGAACTTTTACCTGCTCCACTATATCCAATGATTCCAAAGATTTCTCCTTGCTTAATATCCAAATCTACCGTATCAACTGCCTTAACATTTCCGCTTTTTGATTGATAGATCTTGACAACTTCTTTTAGTTGAATCATGTCATCACCTTCTTTCTAGTTGTTTTTAGTCCTCTCACTCTATTAGTATAAAGATTTTACAATTTTCTAAACGAAAAATGCCTTTCTGCAAAAATGAGCAGAAAGGCATGTAATAGTTAATGTCCTTTCTCTCATCTACCAAAGCAATCATTGCTTTGTGTGAATTGGCACCATTTCAACATCGACTGTTGACGGTTGCCGGGCTTCATAGGGCACTTCCCTCCACCACTCTTGATAAGAGTATAACTTTATTTAATTAGTACCTTATTCGTTTTAAGTGAGTTTTGATTACGTTTGTGATTGTATCATGCGTTAAAAAAATGTGTCAACTATTTTATTCTATTTTTAAGATAAGCTAACAGTTGCTGAAGATCGTATGCTTGTTGCCTTAAAAATAGCTTGCTCTAAATCCTCCAATAAATCATCAATATGTTCGATTCCAACTGATAAACGAATTAAATCTTCAGTAACTCCAGATTTCTTTAAATCCTCTTGTTCGAGCTGTTGATGAGTTGTACTTGCTGGATGAATGATTAGGCTTTTCGCATCCCCAACATTCGCAACATGTGACCATAATTCGACAGCATTAATTAGTGCAGCCCCAGCTTCCCGCCCGCCTTTTATCCCAAAAATGACGACAGAACCGGCTCCTTTTGGTAAGTATTTTTCAGCAAGTTGCTTTCCTGGATGATCTGGTAGCTCTGGATAAGAAACCCATTTAATAGCAGGGTGTTCTTTTAAGTAATGAATTATTTTCCTAGTATTGGATACATGCTCTTTCATACGTACATGAAGTGTTTCAAGACCTAATGTGAATTGAAAAGAGTTGTACGGACTGATAGCGGGTCCTAAATCACGCAGCAATTGAACACGAGCTTTAATAATAAATGCTATTTCACCAAGTGCCTCTGCATAGACAAGGTTGTGATAACTAGGATCAGGGCTAGTGAATCCTGGAAACTTAGGGCTATTCCAATCGAATTTTCCGCCATCAACGATAATTCCACCGAGTGTTGTTCCGTTACCAAGCAACCACTTTGTAGCAGAATGCACAACAATATCTGCTCCATGTTCAATTGGACGACATAAATATGGTGTGGCGAAGGTGTTGTCGATAATAAGTGGTATTCCTGCATCATGTGCAACTTTTGCGACAGACTCTATATCTAAAACATCCAAACTTGGATTTCCAATCGTTTCAGCAAAAATAGCCTTTGTTTTCGGTGTAATCGCTTCTTTAAAGTTTTCTGGATCCTTTGGGTCAACAAACACAGTGTTAATTCCATACTTAGGTAAAGTGTTGGCAAATAAGTTATATGTACCACCATATAGAGTTGAAGCTGAGACGATTTCATCCCCTACACTAGCAAGGTTTAGAATTGACAAGGTAATAGCAGCCATACCGCTTGCGACCGCTAACCCCCCAACTCCACCTTCAAGCTGAGCAACTCTCTTTTCAAAAACAGTAGAAGTCGGATTATGAATGCGAGTATAAATATATCCCTGTTCTTTTAGTCCAAACAAGTCTGCAGCATGATCAGTGCTATTAAACATATACGCATTTGACTGATAGATCGGCACCGCTCTTGCTCCCGTAGCTGGATCTTTACTTAATCCACCATGAATATTCAAAGTCTCTAACCGATAAGATTTTTTCTCTCCCATTGCTATTCCTCCCATAATCATAAAAAATTCAAAATACAAAATGCGTGTTTCGTTCTATCTACCAACATATGGACTCTCTTGTGAAGTTAGCACAATTTTGCATAGAGGGAATATTCAGTCTTTTATAATAAAAAACATTTCTGGATACAAGCTGTCAATTTCAACTTGAGTAAGGTTGACCGTATTGAAGAAATGCATCAACCCTTAAATAATCCCGAAACGATCCCTTAACTCTTACAGCCCCTATCTTTATCATTTGCTGTAGCTTGACTTCACCAGTTAATAGATCGTTTATTTCTTCCTCTGCACCTTCGATAACGAACGATGTTTTTCCACCGTTTCTTTTAATTTGTTTGATTCCTTCAGTAGTTATTTTTATATATATGCTTTTTAAATTAGTTGGTCGAATTTCTAAGGTAAGAGGGTGGTGGGGATAGATCGGAGTTAGGATGTTCAATTCATTTATTCTTTCTAAAAATAAATCAATACACATTATTATTCCCCCGATTGTCTGTCATCGCCTTTGGTACTTAAGATTCTATTCGACTCAGGGATTTCCTTCTCAAAGAATTCGACAGTTAATTTGTTTGCTGTCAGATGCTGATGGTTTATTCATATTTCCCAAGAAATATGTAAAATGCCGCCCTATTTAGGCGGCATATCTTTTTAAAACATCATATAAATATCCAACTGATTGAAACGCATATACTCTTTCAAGTATTATTTCATCTTTAAATATTAGTAAACATGGAACACTTTCAACTGCCCATTGTACCGCCTCATGTGGATAAAAGTTTAGATTCACACTGTATATCGTTAAGTCTGACATCATTTCATCAACAACCGATAACATTTTTTTGCAACCTGACACGTACCACATAAAGGTGTGTACAAGTAAAGAATTGTATAACCTTCTTTGTTTATCCCTTTATCTTTTTCATTCCATTCAATCATTGCTACTTGTTTTACACCTCTTCATAAAAATTTAGCATCAACATCAATATTCGCACTTAGTAAAACAGAAGCAACATGATGATCAGGAGCTGTTGCAACCTCGCGATAGGTTTTATCAATGTAAATGTGTGAAGCCTCTGGAAATTCACGTCTAAATTGTTTCCGTAATCGCTCCCCCGCATCATCTGCATCAACTAATACATATACATCTTTGAAAAAGAGCTCATCGATCAGCTCATCAAGCTTTGTAACGCTGATTGTTCCGTTTGTACAAATAATTTCTATTGGTTCATTTATGACCGTTAAGACCTTCTTTTTATCTGATTTACCCTCAACAATCAATACTTTTCCAACCTCAACTACTGACATTGTCATCACCTGTTTTTAAAGTTAAAAGTCTTTCTATAAGTTATTCGAGTTGTCGAGGTTGTTTCCTTTTAAAAGAAAGAAAACCGACCACTTATTATTTATCTTTATGAATCAAAATGACAACTGCTCAGGTTTCAAGTTGGCCTATAAACTCCTAAAACAAGTATATTAAAACTTTTCAGGAAATTTACTGAGTATGAAAAAAACAGCAGAGGACTACTCCACTGCTACTAACACCAACCATTAACGTCATCACAATCCACATATTTTTCATCAGGCTTAGTCGGAACATCTACATATTGATAAAAATTGTTATCTTCATATTGATAATTCGTTTTCAAATCAAAGCTAGACTCTGCACCTTTTGAAACCATTTGTCCGATTTGCTCATTTTCTAAAAATAAGTTGATTTGCCCATTAGAGAATTTACCAACTACTCGATCGGTTATGTTTAGACGTTGTTTTTCTAAAGTCATATGGACACCCCCTTGTTTTACCTTTAGCGTGTCCATATTTATTAAAGTAATGCTACCCTAGACTATATGAATCTGAATCAGTCTTCGTTTGTCATTTCAACATATTGTTCTGAAGTCATTAAGTTATCCACTTCTTTTACATCGCTAGGCTCAATTACGATCATCCATGCTTTTTCATAAGGAGATTCATTGACAAATTCTGGACTATCATCAAGATCTTCATTTACTTCAACTACTTTACCACTAATAGGTGCGTATAATTCTGAAACGGTTTTAACAGACTCAACACTTCCAAAAGGCTCATCTGCTTTCACTTCGTCGCCTACTTCAGGTAACTCAACAAATACGATGTCTCCAAGCTCTGATTGTGCAAAATCCGTAATACCAATACGTACCTTCTCACCTTCAACTTTCACCCATTCATGTTCTTCCGAATAACGCAGTTCTTTTGGTGTGTTCATTTGTAAAAACCTCCATATTAAGTAGTGTTATGTTTATAATAAGAAAACTAAGCTAGGTCTTAACGATTACGCCTAGTTGAACTTACAAAATAGAAAGGATGAAAGGCTAAGTTCGCGACGTCCTGTCGCAACGCCTTTCTGACCTACATCATGTAGGCCTCCAAGTTTCACGAAATTGATCTTCGTTAAAACCAATTGTAACCTTTTCGTTATTTGTAACTAGAGGGCGTTTGATTAACATTCCATCAGAAGAAAGTACATCTAACATTTCGTCTTCTGACATTGTTTTTAATTTATCCTTTAATCCCAATTCGCGATATTTTTGACCGCTCGTATTAAAGAATTTCTTTAATTCTACACCGCTAGCCTCATATATTGCTTTAAGCTCATCCTTGCTTGGGGGATTGTCCACAATATGTACTTCTTTAAATTCTATTTCGTTTTCTTCAAACCACTTTTTTGCATTACGGCATGTACCACACTTTGGATACCAGTAGAAAGTTAAAGCCATCTTTTCACCACCCACTTACCTAAGTTTTAACATTTGTATTTTATCACAACATGTAACACAAGCATAACAGGAAGTGTCAAAACTCTTGTGATTTTGTTCTATATCATTCCTTAGTGTTAAAATTGCTGTAGAACAGCCAATAAAAATTACCTTATCTTTTAAAACATCCAACTAGTTTCAACATACTAGTCCAACAGTAAAAAGCAGATATACGAGTGTATATCTGCCTTTGTATCATGGTGCATTTATTAAGAAGTATAACCTTCAGCCTCAATGAGTTTTGCAGCAATTTCTCTCTTTTTTGCAATTACGTTAATTGGTGTGTGACGAGTAAATTTGCGTAATGCCGAAATCATCATGCGCAATGAATCACCATGTTCAATAGCCACTAGAGATTCTTTTGCATGTGCTTCAATTTCGTTAAATGCTTCTTGACAGAAAACTTGTGTATATAGAAGTTTTTGTTTATTTTTCTCTTCACCGTTTTTCCCAATTGCTTTTTCGGTGCGAAGAATAGCTGACTCCATTGCATAAACATTACTTACGATGTCAGCAATATTCACAAGTACTTCTTGTTCTTGCTGTAGCCCTTTGCCAAACTTTTGCGCAGCTAACCCAGAAATCATTACCCCAATTTTCTTGGCATTTTTCAATAAATATTTTTCTTGCTCTAATGTACCTTCGCCTACTTCTTCAGGCATAAGCATCATCAACTCTTCTTGTAAAGCTTGAGCTTTTTGGAACAATGGAAGCTCGCCCTTCATTGCTTTACGCAAGTAAGTGCCTGGTACTAATAAACGGTTAATCTCGTTTGTACCTTCAAAAATTCGGTTAATACGAGAATCACGGTAAGCTCTCTCTACTTCGTATTCAGCCATAAATCCGTAACCACCATGGATTTGAACGCCTTCGTCTACTACATAATCTAATGTTTCTGAACCGAATACTTTATTTAAAGAACACTCAATCGCATATTCAGCAATAGATGCCGCAACTTCTTTCCCATCTTTTACTTCATCAGCTGACAAACGGCTCATACGATCTTCGAATAATCCAACGGTACGATAAACAGAGCTTTCCATTGTATATAACTTCGTAGCCATATTTGCTAATTTTTCCTGAATTAAAGTGAACTTTGAAATTGGTGTTTTGAACTGTTGACGTTGGTTTGCATATTGGACAGAAACATCAATGATTCGCTTTGATCCACCAATTGTTCCTACAGCCAACTTGTAACGACCAATGTTCAAAATATTGAAGGCAATAACATGACCTTTTCCTAATTCACCCAATAAGTTCTCTTTTGGTACTAAAGCATCTTCTAAAATAAGTGTTCTTGTAGAAGAACCTTTAATCCCCATTTTCTTTTCTTCAGGTCCAGTAGAAACACCTAAATACTCTTTTTCAACGATAAATGCTGAGAAATGCTCTCCATCCACTTTTGCATAAACAACAAATACATCAGCGAATCCTGAGTTAGTGATCCATTGTTTTTCTCCATTTAATACGTAATGTGTGCCCTCAGCATTCAACTTAGCTGTTGATCTAGCACCAAGTGCATCTGAACCAGAACCAGGCTCAGTTAATGCGTAAGCTGCTATCTTTTCACCTGTGGCTAAATCAGGCAAATATTTATGCTTTTGCTCTTCGTTACCAAACAAAACGATAGGCAATGAGCCAATCCCTACGTGAGCACCATATGATAATGAGAAACTTCCCGCACGAGCAAATTTCTCCGTAATTAACGCAGAACTAATTTTGTCCAAACCAAGCCCACCATACTCCTCAGGAACATCCGCTCCCAATAACCCAAGCTCACCTGCCTGTTTTAAAAGCTTCACAGATTTTTCAAACTGATGATTCTCAATATCATCTAACTCTGGTAACACTTTGTTCACAACAAAATCCTCAGCAGTCTTAGCAATCATCTTATGCTCATCAGAAAAATCCTCCGGAGTAAAAACCCGATCAGCCGAAACATCCTCAATTAAAAAACTCCCACCCTTAATAACACCCTGAATCGTATTAGACATCTAAATTCCTCCATTAATCTTATTTTGAAATTTATCTAACTTTCAATCTCTATGCCCTATATCCCCTTCTAACTCCAATGCCCTTAAAAGAACTGAGCATAAAAACCGCAAGGTTAGCGAAGTTCTTCACCGCCACCAACCTGCGCCAGCAGGACTTTGGGGCCGCACACATATAACTCTCTATTAACGCTTAATACACTCTCTAACCCTATTTCAACTGCAACCCACATGCCCCAAGAAAGTACCAACGCTAACCCTCATATCCACCCAAACACTCCAATGCCCTTAAAAGAACTGAGCGTAAAACCGCAAGGTTAGCGAAGTTCTTCACCTCACCAGCCTGCGCCAGCAGGACTTTGGGGCCCCACACAAACAACAACTCTTTTATCACACTTAGTTCACTCTCTAAACGAATCTATAAAAAACCCCACATGCCCCAAAAAAGTCCAAACGCTAACCCACATCCCAACTCCAACACTCCAATGCCCTCAAAAAGAACTGAGCGTAAAAACCGCAAGGTTAGCGAAGTTCTTCACCTTACCAGCCTGCGCCAGCAGGACTTTGGGGCCCCACACAACAACTCTTTTTTCATACTCAGTTCACTCTCTAAACGAATCTATAAAAAACCCTCATGCCCCAAAAAAGTCCAAACGCTAACCGCCATCCCCACTCCAACACTCCAATGCCCTCAAAAAGAACTGAGCGTAAAAACCACAAGGTTAGCGAAGTTCTTCACCTTACCAGCCTGCGCCAGCAGGACTTTGGGGCCCCACACAACTAGTTTATATAGAAACAACATACACACTCCAACTAATCTCCACGCAAGCCCACACGCCCCAAAAAAGTACCAACGCTACCCCCTCATCCCAACTCCAACACTCCAATGCCCTCAAAAAGAACTGAGCGTTAAAACCGCAAGGTTAGCGAAGTTCTTCTCCCTACCAGCCTGCGCCAGCAGGACTTTGAGGCCGCACACAACAACTCTTTTTTCACACCTAGTTCACTCTCTAAACCTATCCTACCGAAACCCCATCATGCCCCAAAAAAGTACCAACACCAACCTCTATAAACACTACACACTACCCAATAAGCTCAAACACCCCAGCAGCACCCATCCCGCCGCCAATACACATCGTCACCACCCCAAACTGCTCATTCCGACGCCGCATCTCATGAATCAGAGACAACGTCAACTTAGCGCCCGAACAACCTAGTGGATGACCTAACGCAATCGCACCACCATTTACATTCACTCGGTCTTCATCTAACCCTAGCTCACGAATTACTTGGATAGATTGTGAAGCAAATGCTTCATTTAACTCGAAAAGCCCAATATCAGATAGCTCTAGTCCTGCATACTTTAACGCTTGTGGAACTGCAGCAATTGGTCCAATCCCCATAATTTCTGGTGGAACACCTGCTACTGCGAAAGACCTGAACCTGACCATAGGTTTGTAGCCTAATGATTCAGCTTTTTCACGATCCATTACCATTACTGCTGCAGCTCCATCGCTCGTTTGTGATGAATTTCCTGCAGTAACAGATCCTTTTACAGAAAATGCTGGACGAAGTGTACTTAATACATCAACTGTTGTATTGGCACGAACACCTTCGTCTTGACTAAATTGAATGAATTTTTCTTGTAATTTATTATTGGAGTCTACAGAACGCAGTGTTACATCGACTGGGACAATTTCATCAGCAAATCTTCCCGCTTCAATTGCTGCTGCAGCTCTTTGATGGCTTCGTACTGCAAATGCATCCTGTTCTTCTCGACTCACACCATACTTCTGGGCAACTTGTTCAGCCGTGTGTCCCATTCCTATGTAATATTCTGGTGCATCTTCTGCTAATCTAGCATTTGGACGGATAACATGACCCATCATTGGTACGAGACTCATAGATTCTGCTCCACCTGCAATCGCTGTATCTGAGTGCCCCAGCATAATCTTTTCAGCTGCGTATGCAATACTTTGTAAACCAGAAGAACAATATCGATTAATTGTAATTGCTGGTACTGTGAATGGTAGACCAGCTAATGCTCCAATATTTCTTGCCATATTTAGTCCTTGCTCTGCCTCAGGCATTGCACAGCCAATAATTAAATCATCAATATTTCCTTGATAATTCCCTGCACGTTTTAACGTTTCCTTGACAACCAATGCACCTAAGTCATCTGGACGTACATTTGCTAGTGTTCCTTTTTTTGCTCGGCCAACAGGTGTTCTCGCACCTGCAACAATTACTGCATCTCTCATAAGTGAAACCTCCGCTTCTTTAACTAGCTACAATCCTTACATAGTCATAATTACAAGACCAGTCTAGTTTCTTAGTGGCTTGCCCTTTAGTAGCATGTGTTGCATACGTTGTTGTGACTTTCCTTCAGCAACTAGACTTAAGAACGCTTCTCTTTCTAAATCGAGTAAATATTGTTCATCAACCTCTGTTCCAAATGGTAATTTACCGCCTGCAATAACAAAGGCTAGTTTTTTTGCAATTTTAAGATCGTGTTCCGAGATATAGCCTGACATTAGCATCGATTGAGCACCTAATAATAAAGTTGCATACCCTGTTTCTCCTACAACTGGTACTTTCTTTCGGATCGGTGCTTGATAACCGTTGTTATATAGAGCTAGTACTTGTTGTTTAGCATCATATAAAAGATGGTCATTGTTAATGCTTACTCCATCATTTTCGTTAAGGAATCGGTTGTCTCTTGCCTCTGAACCAGACGTAGAAACTTTAGCAGTTGCAATCGTTTCAAATACTTTATTTGCTACTGCTTGAAGATCGAAATCCGCACCTTTTGGCATACTGTTCAATTGTTTAATGTAAAGCTCTTTGTTACCACCACCACCTGGAATAAGACCTACTCCTACTTCAACTAATCCCATATACGTTTCACTTGAAGCTTGGATACGACTAGCAGGCAAACAAATTTCAGCGCCTCCACCTAAAGTCATTCCAAAAGGTGCGGCAACTACAGGTTTTGCACTGTACTTAATCTTCAACATTGCTTGTTGGAAATGACGAACAACCATGTCTACTTCATAGTAATTGTCATCTTGTGCTTCCATTAAAATCATCGCAAGGTTCGCACCAACACAGAAGTTTTTACCCTGATTACCAATGACAAGTCCTTTATAATTGCGATCCACTTCTTCAATTGTGTAATTTATCATTTGAATAATGTCTAAACCAATTGCATTGCTCCCGGAGTGGAATTCTAGTAGTGCAACCTCATCCCCTAGGTCAATTAAGCTTGCACCGCTATTTTTTTTGATAACACCTTTTGATTCCTTGAGAGTTTTAAGGTTAATGTTTTTTGGATTTTCTAAAACTTGTCGGTATTCACCTTGATTGTAGAAAAATAACACACCATTTTCACTCTTATAAAATGTTTCGTAACCCTTTTCAATCATGTCTTTAACCCATGATGGTACATCTAAACCTTGCTTCTCCATTTTTTGGACGGATTTGCTCACACCAATCGCGTCCCATGTTTCAAAAGGACCTTTTTCCCAGCCAAATCCCCACTTCATCGCTTGGTCAATTGCTACGATATCGTCTGCAATTTCACCTAATAGCTGTGCTGAGTAGACAAGTGCTGGACTTGTAATATTCCAAAGAAGTGAACCTGCTCGATCATCTGCATAAATAAGCGCTTTCAATTTGTCGCTAAAGCCTTTGCTTTGTTTCGCTACCTCAACAGAAGCAGTTCGCAATTTCTTTTTCTCTTCATATTCGAAGGTTTCAGGATTTAGCTCAAGAATTTCCTTTCCTTCTTTACGATAAAAACCTTGGCCTGATTTGCTCCCGTACCATCCATTCTCAAGCATTTTTGTCATGAATTGTGGAACTTCAAATACTTCTTTTTCTTTTCCTTCAACTTGTTCATGAACGTTTTTTGCTACATGTGCGAATGTATCTAAACCAACAACATCTAGTGTTCGGAACGTTGCACTCTTAGGTCTACCAATTAGTGGCCCAGTGATTGAATCTACTTCACCTACGCTATATCCACCCTTAATCATCTCTTTAACTGTTACCAGCAATCCATAAGTACCAATTCGATTAGCAATAAAGTTTGGCGTATCTTTTGCTTCAACAACACCTTTTCCTAATACGTCTTCTCCGTAAGTCTTAATAAACGTAAGTACTTCTAGATCTGTATCTTTCGTTGGGATGACCTCTAACAGCTTTAAATAGCGGGGTGGATTGAAGAAATGTGTGCCAAGAAAGTGCTTACGGAAATCCTCAGAACGCCCTTCTGCCATCGCTTCAACCGAAATTCCTGATGTGTTTGAACTAATAATACTACCTGGCTTTCTATATTTATCTACTTCAGCAAAAACCTTCTGTTTAACAACGAGATTTTCTACGACAACCTCAATCACCCAGTCAACATCTGATAATCGTTTGAGATCGTCATCTAAGTTTCCAGCTTCAATTAGCGAAATGTTATCCTTTGATGTCAATGGAGCAGGTTTTTGTTTAAGAAGTTTTTTTATTGATTGACTAGAAATTCGATTACGAACGACCTTATCTTCTAAAGTTAATCCTTTTGTTAATTCCTCATCCGTTAATTCGCGCGGAACGATATCTAAAAGTAAGACAGGGATTCCTATGTTTGCTAAATGTGCTGCGATTCCTGAACCCATAACACCTGAACCTAGAACAGCAGCTTTCTTAATTCGCTGGACCATGATTTTTCCCCCTTTATTTTTTTGAATGAACACTCATTCATTTTTCTCCCAAAAAAATATCTCGCGAATGAGTTCCTTTAATTACTAATATAAAAGATTTTGAAAATTTCTTCAATAGTTATTGTAATATTTTTTGATTAATTAAAAAAAATTTTTGGGGAATCGTAAATTTAGGAGGTGATTTATATGGCACGATTAAAAAAAGATCCTTCAAAAGCAGGCGTTAGTGCAGCAAGTGTAAAAGGAAATTCGGGCCCAACAAACGAGCACGCTGGCGGTGGGAAACGCACCTCCCAAAATCAGCAGTATAAACAGCACAATATGGGTAACGAATAAGGTTTAAACAAACGTTTAATTAAGACAAAAGCGCGGGGCGTCTTGATCAGCCTAAGGCAAGCACGTCGTATGCGTCGGGGCTATGCGCTGTAGTTGGATGCAGAAATGCTATCCATGTTCAAGAATTTTATTAATTCTTTTTTAACGATTGAATGCCTGCTCCTAGTGCATAAAAACACACAAGGAACAGGCACCATTTTATTTTTTCAGCATTCCCTTTAGGACGAACGCAACATTTGCTGGTCTTTCTGCAAGGCGGCGCATGAAGTATCCGTACCAGTCGTTTCCGTAGGGTACATAAACTCTCATTCGATATCCTTCTTTAACGAGTTCAAGCTGACGTTCTGGTCTAATTCCGTAAAGCATTTGGAATTCAAATTGTTCATTTGAGATCTTGTGTTTTTTTACAAGCTCTTTTGTATATTCAATCATTGCATCGTCATGTGTGGCAACTGCAGTGTAGTTTCCATTTAACAAGTGCATTTCGATAATTTTTTTGAAGTTATCATCAACATCCTTTTTCTCTGGGAAAGCAACTTCAGGTGACTCTTTGTAGGCACCCTTAACAAGACGTAAATTTGGATTATATTGATTTAAGTCCTTTATATCATCAACTGTTCGATATAAGTATGCTTGGATAACCGTTCCGACGTTGTCGTACTCTTTCTTTAATTCTTTGAAAATCTCAATCGTTTTGCCACAACGAGAATAATCTTCCATGTCGATTGTAACAAAGACGTTATGTTTTTCTGCTGCTTCTAAAATACGTTTCATGTTTTTCATCACTACATCATCTGAAATATCTAATCCCATTGAAGTCATTTTTAATGATAGCTGTGACTGAAGCTTCTCTTTCCCAATTGCCTCAATAGCTAAAATTGAATTGTCAGCCATCTCATTGGCTTCTTTTTCGTTATCGACGAATTCACCCAGATAGTCAATTGTTACATCCAGATCTTTTTGATTTAGATCCTTTATTACATCAGTCGCAAGTGCAATTGATTCACCAGCAACGAATCTAGCAGCTCCAAAACGTAAGCCGTACTTTTTCGCTAGTTTTGTTAATGTTTTGTTTTTTGATAAAAACAAGAAAAAGTTACGAAGTAATTGCTCCATATTAAGCCCTCCAACTAAACTAAAATAGTTATTCTAATAAAGTTAAAATAGTTCCATTTTTCAGAAAAAAACATAAATATGAAAAGTTAAGCGCATTCATTTCATACCCATTCTATCACCTTTATCTATTTTTGAATATGAAATTTTTGTCGAGATCTGTCAATCTTAATACTTCTAATTATTCTATTAGATTCTTGATTTTGAGAGGGAAAGTTTAACTTTATGAACTAGGAGCTTAACTAGGAGTGGAGTGTGTAACTTTCGGGCCAGAGTGGCTACGAGGGATGTGGCCCAACTTCTTGAGCTAACCGCCCAACTTTCGTGCGCAACTGCCTAACTTTTTGTGTGAAGCGCCTAACTTTCGGGACAAAGCGCCCAACTAGGGATGTGGTGCCCAACTTCTTACGCGAACCGCCCAACTTTCGAGTGCAACTGCCTAACTTTTTGTGTGATGCGCCCAACTTCCGGGACAAAGCGCCCAACTAGGATGTGGTGCCCAACTTCTTGCCCGAACCGCCCAACTTTCGGGACAAAGCGCCCAACTAGGGATCTGGTGCCCAACTTTTACGCGAACCGCCTAACTCGGGCTCTGCTACCAATTATTATTGAGCGAACTGTCCACTAGTTACTCCCTCTAATTTCAAACACTTTTTCTCTATATACAACAAAAAAAAACCGGTTAGTTTTCCTCACCTAGGTTTGATTGTGCTTTTTCTGCTCTGTAAGTTTCGTTAATAGTTTTTATTTCACTTATTAGAGATTTCATATTTTCCTTAGCATCTGGATAGCTTTCGTTCCAATGCTTTGCTAAAGGGGGCATTGATTTTGCGATATGAGTGTAAAGAGCCCACATCTTTACCTTATCCTTTAGTTCTGGCGTTGCTTCACCTAATAGTAATTCTGTATATTTCTCTAGCAATCCTTCAAATTGTTCTTCTAGTTTGTGATTCATTTTAGGCCTCCTGTCCTTTTTAAAAAAGTTAATTAGCTTGGCCAAGTTTCTTATTTTCCTTAATACACTGAACTGGACATGTTCCACAACGCTCTTGTTTGTCAGACATTAAATAGTATAAGCAACAGGTTGATCTTTTCCTAATCAATTGCCCTGTAAGCTCTTCTAATTCTTTGGGATGATAATATTTAGTTAACGGATTAGTTGAAAACGGACCAAAAAGAGCGCCGGGTGCTTCTTTTACAACGTAGATAAAATCTTGAAGTAGCTTTTCATAAACGTCAGAATTCTCTTCTTTATCCAAAAGCGTTTCATACATCCAAAATATATAAATCGCAACATTTTCCCACAAAACAGATCTTGAAACATGGGTATGCGCAGAAATTGCGGCAATAACTCTGGAGACGTTTTCTTTAAACAGAGTTCGGATCACCCCATCACGCCAGGTATGACGATCGTCACTAGGATCTTTTATTACGAGGTCCTGAAAATGAAAGCTTGGTAAACAAAGCGGATCCTCAGGATCTAGTCTTAACGTGATATTGGAAAGATCTGTGTTAAGTGCTTTATTAAAGACAGACATACTGTAGAGTGCTAGCGCAGTTAAAAATGCGTAACGTTTAACAAACATAGATCCTATTACATTTACTTTTGACGTGTTCAACTTCGTACTTAGCTCTTCAAAAACGTTCTGTAGACGAGATGAGTCTAGCAAATGATTTCCTTCAATTAATAAATTCGGGCAGTCCTTTTCAGTTCCTAGCCTATATTGAGTTAAAATTCGAATTTCATTTTCCGTTAAGTTAGCCATGTTTAATGCCTACGTCTTTCAAAATACATCGGCCTTTACCGTGTGGAATGCATAGCGGTGTACCAAATAAGGGGTCTATCGTTACTTCACAGTTCATTTGGAACACATTTTGAACAAGACTACAGTTGATAACTTCCTCTGGACGACCTTGTGCAAAAATTTTCTGATCTTTAAGCGCGACAATTTGGTGTGCATAACGACATGCTAAATTCAAGTCATGTAAAACCATAATAATCGTCCGATTTTCACGTTCATTTAACTCAAATAACAAATCAAGTATTTCAATTTGATGAGTCATATCTAAGTATGTTGTTGGCTCATCTAGTAAAATAACATCCGTTTCCTGAGCAAGTGTCATTGCAATCCATGCCCGTTGACGTTGGCCACCTGAAAGTGAATCTACATGTCTCTCGGCAAACTCACTTAAACCTGTTGCTTCAAGTGCACGAGTTACAGCCTCTTCATCTTCTAAAGTCCATTGCTTTAACCAATTTTGATAAGGATATCGTCCTTGCTTAACTAACTGAAGAACTGTTAACCCCTCTGGTGCAACAGGTCCCTGCGGAAGGATTGCCAGCTTTCTTGCAATTTCCTTTGTGGGAAGTTTTGCAATCGCAGCACCTTCAAGTAAGACCGAACCATTCGTTGGTTTTAAAAGTCTTGCGATTGAACGAAGGAGAGTTGATTTTCCACATCCATTGCTACCAATGAATACAGTGATTTCTCCCTTAGGTATTTTAACATCAAGCTCATTGATAATAATGGAATCTCCATATGACAATGTGAGCGAGTTAGTTTCAATTGCATGCATGTGAAACACCCCTTTATATTAGGAATTTCTAGTTTTAAATAACAGATATATGAAGTATGGTGCCCCGATTGCAGCGGTAAACACACCCGCAGGTACCTCTAATGGTGAGAATAACGTTCGACCAACTGTATCGGCCACCAATACAAGCAGTCCTCCAATTAAAGCTGAAACCGGTAATAATGCCCCAAATGATGAACCAACAAGTCTTCTTGCGATATGCGGCGCCATCAATCCAACGAATCCGATCGCACCGCCAAACGCAACTGAACATCCAGTTAGAGCTGTACTTAACAATAATAGAAGAAAACGGTTTTTCTGGACTGCACTCCCCACACCTGTTGCTAATTCATCTCCTAGTTCTTGTATGTTAACGTTTCGAACAGAAATAAAACTAATGAGTAGTAAAAGAATTGTAACTGGTAGTAAAATGCGAACTTGCTGCCAGGTTGCTGCATAAACGGTTCCTGTGATCCACACATTTGCTTGTGCCGCTTGATAGATGGGTCCTTTCACCATAAATAAAGTGGTTAAGGATTGAGCCAGCATTGAAATTCCAATCCCGATTAATACTAATCGAATCGATGAAGACCCTTTATTCCATGACAGAAAGTATAAAAGTAGACCAACTATGGCTGCTCCTATAAAAGCTGCAACAGGCATCCACTGTATGCTAACTGTTAACGAGTTATTTTGATTACTAAACAATGTTAAAAATAAAACAACGGCTACAGATGCCCCACCTGTAATTCCAATAATATCTGGTGATGCTAGCGGGTTTCGGATAAGTCCTTGTAACATTCCACCCGCCACAGCCAAACAAGTTCCTACAAGTAAGGCAACGATAATTCTAGGTAGTCGAAACGATTGAATGATAAGCTCATCCATTTCCGTACCGAATCCGAATAAAGTTTGTAAAACAGCAATGGGGTGTATAAATAGGTCACCCGTACCTGTACTTATTAAAAAGGTTAAAAAGACAATTCCCATTAATATAAATATTGTATAAAGTGCTTTTTTATCGATTAAAAAAGAAATAAACTTTCCAAGTCGAACCGTTTTATATTTTTTCATTAATTACGAAACCCCCTTCGCGCGATGTAGACGAAAAATGGCGTTCCGATAATTGCTGTCATTACACCTACAGGTACCTCTTCAGGCATAACAATATATCGAGCCCCTATGTCTGACACCACTAAGAGAATTCCGCCTAATACTGCGCAATAAGGAATAACCCAACGATGATCATTTCCAATTAAAAAACGTGCAAGATGTGGAATCACAATCCCTACAAATCCTATTGGACCGGAAATAGCTACAGATCCACCAGCCAAAATAATAATCACGAAGGCTGTTATGAGCTTGACTGTTCCCGTCCGCTGTCCTAATCCTTTCGCAATATCCTCACCCATAGCTAGTACATTAATTTTTGACGAAAGAAGTAAACTTACGAAAAATGCTGCTCCTATATATGGAATCACAGAGGTTAATGAATCCAGGTTTCGACCTTGAATGGAACCAGCAAGCCAGAAAAGCACTTGATCCAATGCGGCTTCATTTACGACAAGAAGTCCCTGTGTTAATGAAGAAAATAATGCTGCCATTGCAGCTCCAGCCAATGTCAATTTAATCGGAGTAAGACCCTCACGACCAAATGACCCAACAAAATAAACGGTAAATGCTGCTATAGCGGCTCCTAAAAATGCCAACCAAGTATACGTCTGCAAAGAGCTGACTTGAAATAACGAAACAGCAATTACTACAAAGAAACCAGCACCTGCATTAATTCCAAAAATACTAGGTGAAGCAAGTGGGTTTTTTGTTAATGCCTGCATGAGTGCACCAGCAATTGCTAGGCTTGCACCAACAGTTGCTCCTATTAAAGCACGTGGAAGTCGAACTGTTTGTAATATTATATGTTCATTTGAGCCATCGAACTGTGTGAATGCATGATAAGCCATCGTCCAAGTTGTATTCGCATAACCGTAAACAACACTCGCACACATTGAAATAAGTAATACGAATAAACCTAATACTAAGCCTAATAATTTAATTTGATTTGTTTTAAGTAACATTCTGTATACTCCTAATGACCTATCCTAAAATCTAACGTTATTGTATCAAATATTAATGACTTTGAAAATCATTTTCAATTAAATGTTGACAATTGCTTGTGTACATTTTATGATTTTACTTGTAAATGAAAATCATTATCAAGTTAAGAGTGTAAGCGGCTCAGCAGTTTAAGGATCACTTTCACTCTTAATAAGATCGATGGTTCTCAAAAAACAAAATCAATGGGGGCAACAATAATGAAAACTACATACAAAAAGTCTTGGCTTTCATTCCTAGTTTTAGCATTAACGATTGTTTTACTAGCTGCGTGTGGAAACAACAATGAAGAAACGAAGGAAACTGAACCTGCAGAAGGTGACGATCCAGCTGCTTCAGAGGCATATACTGTTGAACATGCGATGGGATCAACTGAAATTGAAAAAACTCCAGAAAAAGTAGTTATTTTAACAAATGAAGGAACTGAAGCACTATTAGCAATGGATGTTAAGCCTGTTGGAGCCGTTCAGTCTTGGTTAGGCGATCCTTGGTACGAACATATTACAAGTGAAATGGATGGCGTAGAAGTTGTCGGCACTGAGAGCGAACTTAATGTTGAGGCGATTGCTGCTTTAAAACCAGACCTTATTATTGGTAATAAAATGCGCCAGGAGGCAGTTTATGAGAAGTTAAGTGCAATCGCGCCAACAGTTTTTTCAGAAACTCTCAGAGGTGAATGGAAAGAAAACTTTGAATTTTATGCAAAAGCTTTGAACCGTGAAGAAGAGGGTCAAAAAGTACTTGATGAGTACAATGCACGAATTGCAGAATTGAAAGAAAAAGCTGGAGATAAATTAGATCAAGAAATCTCAGTAGTTCGATTTATGGCTGGAATAACACGTATATATTACAAAGATACATTTTCAGGAGTAATTTTTGATGAAATTGGCTTTAAACGACCAAGCAGCCTCGAAGAGTTATTCTCTGATAAACCGGAAGATCAATTTGTACGTGAAGTAGGAAAAGAAGTTATTCCTAAAATGGATGGAGATATATTATTCTACTTCACATATGCTCCTGCTGGTGATACGGAAGCAACAAAAACAGAAGAAGAATGGACTAACGATCCACTTTGGAAAAACCTAGACGTTGTAAAAGCTGAAAAAGTTTATAAAGTAGACGATGCAATTTGGAACACAGCTGGTGGAGTAAAAGCAGCAAACTTAATGTTAGATGATATTGAAGAGTTTATTATTAATAAGTAAGTTTTTAAAGAACCGGTACAATTGTACCGGTTCTTTTGTTTGTTTTGATCCCCCTTTCTCCTGCACAAAACTCACTCTAACCCCTTCTTTTTCAGAATTCCACATGAAATCTCCAAGATAGAGCCAAACTAAAGTGTAGTTTTAAATGCAGGAGCTGATTTCATCATGTTACAAGCAGCAACTTGGGGAGCAATTGCTGGATCTGCTATATTACTCGGGGCCTTACTTGGCATTTATACAAAAATACCGCGGAAATTAACAGGAATGATTATGGCATTTGGCACAGGAGTTTTAATTGGAGCAGCATCGTTTGAATTGCTTTCTGAAGCTGTTACTGAAAGCGGCCTATTCATCACTTCGATCGGTTTCTTAGGTGGATCTCTCCTCTTTACATTGTCGGAAGTTCTCATATCTAAAAAGGGAGGTAATCAGAGAAAGCGATCTCGCCCCAATCCCGAAAACCACTCAGGATTAACTATTTTTGTAGGAACTATAATTGATGCAATACCTGAGTCAATTATTATTGGAGTTAGCTTAATCGCCCATGGTACCGTTAGCTACTTAATGGTTATTGCTGTATTCATCAGTAATTTTCCAGAAGGATTGTCAAGTACGGTTGGGTTGTTGAAAGATGGCTATAAAAAAAAGACGATCCTGCTTATGTGGTCATTCGTCTTAGCGCTTTCTTCTTTAAGCTCCTTCCTTGGCTTTATTTTACTCCAAGAATCTTCTACGATATTTATCTCTCTTATTGGTGCTTTTGCAGCTGGGGGAATTATTGCGATGACTTCTTCTACCATGATGCCAGAAGCTTTTGAAGAGGGCGGAGCTGTCGTAGGATTACTTGCTTCGTTAGGCTTTCTATGCTCCCTAATGCTTTCACATTTTTAATGAGAAATTTATATAAATCAAAAATAATTGATTTATAAGTTGACAATTAGTAATTAATGGATATATACTGTTATTAGATCAAAAAAAATTGATTTAAGAAACGAGGTAATGTTGTATGTATCATATCCAACTATTAGCAAAAATGAAGCAGGAAGAAATTGAAAAAATAGCTAGGGACACTTGGAAATTTCAAGATTTAAAACCTGCTCGTTTATTTATACCTTTCACCCTTCCTAAGTTCTCTAAGAAACAAGAATGTTGCTGTTCACCATGTTAAGTTAATCAAATTTTATTGATTTAAAAGGAGGAAGTAATTATGAATTATGTACACGTTGGGATTAATGTAACAAACCTAGAAAAATCACTTAGCTTTTACACTAAACTTTTTGGAAAAGATCCCGTAAAAACAAAAGAGGACTACGCTAAATTTTTAGTAGAAAAACCAGGTTTGAATTTCACACTCAATGTAAGAGACACAGTACAAGGTAACCAAGTTAACCACTTTGGTTTTCAAGTTAAAGGTACACAAGACGTGCTCACTCACAAAGAAAGACTTCAAGCTGCAGGGTTAAAAATTGGTCTTGAAGAAGAAAGCACAGTTTGTTGCTATGCACGTCAAGATAAGTTTTGGGTTGAAGATCCTGATGGGAATGAGTGGGAATTTTTCTTTTCTTATGAAGATATCCAAGAGAAAACAGAAGAAACAGCTTGTTGTACAAAGTAAGGCTCAGCAAATGCTGAGCCTTTTTTCATCCGGTTAAAATATCTTCATTAGGATATTTAATTTTTTCTTTAGCAGGATTTGCAAGCGAAAACACCAATGTGAGAGGTCCTAGTTTCCCTAAAATCATCATAAAGATAATGATTTGCTTGCCAAATGAAGTGAGCGTAAAAGTAAGGCCTGTTGAAAGTCCTACTGTTCCAAATGCAGAAACCACTTCAAAAACAATCGCAATGAAGGAAGCATCTTCTGTTAATGTCAATAGTAGAATTGCTCCAAAAACAAACACCATTGATATGATGGTAATTGCCAATACTTTCGATATATATGAGGCACTAATTGATCGTCTAGCAACCTTTATTTCACTCTTTCCTCTTAAAAAGGTGACTGTCGCAAGTAAGATAATTATCGCTGTTGTTAGCTTAATCCCCCCCCCTGTCGAGCCGCTTCCTGCTCCAATAAACATTAAGATGACCATAAAGAATAGAGTTGTTTCACTTAAGGTCGTCATATCTACCGTGTTAAATCCGGCAGTTCTTGGCGACACAGCTTGAAAGTAAGAAGCCCAAAGCTTTTCCCCTAAGCTAAAATCAGCAAACGCATTTGAATATTCAACAGTAAAAAGGAACAGCATGGCAACAACATTGATAATGAGTGTTCCTACTAGCATCAACTTCGTATGAAGTGAAAGCTTTTTTAAATTTCTCTTATTCCATATATCAACAAGAACAGTAAATCCAATTCCACCTATAATGAACAAAGAAGAAATAACAATATTTATGGTGGGATCTCCGACAAATTGCATTAAACCATCTGGCCACAGAGCAAAACCAGCGTTATTAAAAGCCGAAATCGAGTGAAAGAAACTGTAGAATAGCCCTTGCCCAAGTCCAAATTGAGGAACCCAACGAAATGCTAGAAAAATCATTGCTATTAGTTCAATAGTAAATGAAAAAATGATTAAGTACTTAACAAGCCTTATGACGCCACCAATTGATGTTTGATTTAAAGCCTGTTGCATGAGAAGTCTTTCTTTAATTCCGATCTTTTTGCCTAAAGCCATGAAGATTAATACAGCAAAAGACATAATACCAAGCCCACCCACTTGGATAAGTAAGGCAATAATCGTCTGGCCAGCTATTGTAAAGGTTAAACTAGGATCTACTGTAACAAGACCAGTCACAGTCATAGCAGAAGTCGCAATAAAGAGTGCATCAACCCATGAGATTCCTTGATACGTAGAAAAAGGAAGCTTCAGAAGAACTGTTCCAATACTTATGGAAACAGCAAACACAATTACCAATAGTTGTGAAGGATTTAAACGAACAAACTTCTTCAACTTCACCTTACATTCCTTCTTCCTCAAAGTGGTTGATGTCCTTATTTCGACCAATAACTAATAATACATCGCCAGTCTCAATCTTTTCATCAGCAGCAGGTGAAACGTTGATGTCTTCACCTCTCTGTATACCCACAATGTTACAGCCGAACTTAGCACGAATATCAAGGTCAAATAACGTTTTTCTATTTAGCTTAGTTGTAGCAATTAATTCAACCATGCTATATTCCTTCGAAAGCTCTATATAATCTATCATCTTTTCTGAACCGATGTGGTGAGCAATTCGCTTCGCCATGTCACGTTCCGGATGGATCACGCGACATACTCCAATTTTATCGAGTACTTTTTGGTGATAATCATTTTGTGCTTTTGCCCACACGATTGGAACACCCATTTCAATTAGCAGCAAAGAGGTTAGAATGCTTGCTTCTATATCATCCCCAAAAGAAACGAATGCATGATCCACATTTCTCACACCTAATTGCTTTAGTGTGTTTTCATCAATAGCATTAGCCCTTACAGCATGTGTTGCATATTGCGCGAATTGTTGGACCTTATCCTCATCCTTATCAATCGCTAACACCTCTATACCAAGCTCATAAAATTCCTTAACTAAGCTACTCCCAAAACGCCCTAAACCGAACACAGCAAACTGCTTCTTCAACTTCTATTCCTTCTTTCGCTCATAAAATTGCACACAAAAAAGCACAGAGGTATCATGACCCCTGTGCTTTGTATTTACACAAGTTCATCTACTCTCTCGCAACGCTTACGAAGTTAGCTGTCGGATTCGGGCCATGAGAGTAGCCCTACGTTTTGGAGGTAAGATGTAGGAAGTGTAAGGTCAAAAAGTAACCTTTGCTTTTACATCTACCTTCAAAAACGATTCACCCCAAGTGATCTACTTACATCACAAAGTGGTTCCCCCGCTCCTGTTTAAGGATTAAGCGATTAAATGCTATGAATGATTTATGAATGTATCTTACTCCTGTTAGGTGATCACAGTAAAGGTGTATTTTTTCGAGAAAAAGCTTGTAATCGGCTAAAAATTGCTAGTTAAGCGTTTACATTTAGTGTTCTCTCATTCAATCTCTATATTTTGATACCATAGTTTATTTCTTAATCAAACGTTTGTTTAATGGATTTAGTAGTATTTCCACTTGTATTTGCTTACTCGAATTCCATTTATATCCGGTGCCACGAAAACTTTGTATAAAAAAAGAGCAACCCCAAAAATAAGGATGCTCTTCATTGAAAGTATTTACATACTTTCTGTTACAGGTGACTATATAGTTCCACGTTTCTTTTCAGTCTCAGCAACAATTACCGCACATGCAGCGTCACCTGTAATATTAACAGCTGTGCGAGTCATGTCTAGGAGACGATCAATTCCAATGATCAATGCTATACCAGCGACAGGTAGCCCAACGGAATTTAGTACCATTGCAAGCATGATAAGTCCAACTCCTGGTACTCCTGCTGTTCCAACACTAGCTAGAACTGCCGTTAAAACAACGGTAACGAGCTGGATAAACGATAATTCTATCCCATATACTTGAGCAATAAAAATCGTTGCAACACCTTGCATAATTGCAGTTCCATCCATGTTAATGGTTGCACCAAGAGGCTGAACAAAGCTACTAATTGACTCTGGAACACCTAATCGCTTTTGAGCAGTTTCCATTGATACTGGCAAAGTCGCATTACTACTTGAGGTACTAAAAGCAACACCCATTGCTGGTGCGAAATTTTTAAAAAACGTAAATGGATTTTGTTTAGCAAAAATAGCAATTGTCGAACCATACGTTAGTAGGGCATGAACGAATAGTGCTAAAAGAACAACGAACATATACAATCCCATTGCTTTTATTGCACCATAACCTTGGCTACCTACTGCTGTTGCAATAAGACCAAATGTCCCATATGGGGCAAACTTCATAACAAGATTTACTAGATACATCATAAGTTCATTCCCCTGCTCAATCACTCTTAACAAGGTGTCTGCCTTTTTGCCAAGCATTGTAATACCTAATCCTACAAAGATTGAAAAGGCGATAATTTGTAGCATATTCCCTTCAGCAAGTGCTTGGATCGGATTTGTTGGGATAATGTTAAGCAACGTCTCGGTTACAGAAGGTGCTTCCTCAGCCTTATATTCAACATTTGTCGTATCATATTCTCCAATTGTTCCTGGTTGAATGACATAAGCCAATACCAGTCCAATGGTGATTGCAATTGCTGTTGTACATAGAAAATAGAAAATCGTTTTAGCACCAATTCTTCCTAATTTTTTAGGATCACCTAATCCTGCAACACCCAAGGTAATCGAGAAAAATACAATTGGAACAACTAGCATGTTAATTAAGTTAAGAAATATCTTTCCTAGTGGGGTAAATAAAAATGTATTAAGCGTGTCAAATAAACTTGGCGAAGTTAGATTAAGAACTAATCCTACAATCGCACCTATAACTAATCCAATAATAATTTTCGTTGCGAGTTTCATGTAAAACCTCCTAAGATGATTTGTCTTTTTGTTGCTAATTACATGAGATAACTTCCTTGGCAGTAAGGGATTAAGAGGAGAGCATGTTGTTGCGATGGTATATATTTTAACAAGTGTTACTATTTCAAATAAGAGCATTACTCAGTTCTTGCCTCATAACCTAAACGTGTACCTTTTTAATTCCCATAAGGAACAAGTCCAAAACCTCAAGATGGCAAAAAACACAAAAAAACCCCGAGACAACTCGCGGTTTAACCTTGTCATTTTTAGCTAAATATGACGTCCACTGATGACTCTCCTCTGCGCTTGCGAAGTTAGCTGTCGGATTCGGACGAAGAGATGTCCTACGGTTTAGATGTGGGAAGATAGATGTCTGAGGTCAGAAAAACCTAAAACTTTCCCTTCTAAAACGATTCACCCCAAGTGCAGTGCACATGATGGTTTCCCCGCTCCTAAAAATCTAGGATTAAGCGTAATTATGAAGTTGTTACTCTATTTTATATCAAAATAGCAAAAAAATGCAAATATCAAAATTTGGTTGTTTAAAAAACTAACCAAGGACTGACACCCGTTTTTTGTACATACAGATGCAATCCCTAGAATGTATCACTCCTCTGTTAGTTCTAAAAATTCTTCGACATCACTAACAGCTAGCTTGACAGCTTTTTCCCAGAAGTCTTTTTGGGTGAGATCTACTCCTAAATGCTTTTCAGCTAAATCTTCGACAGACATTGAACCTGTGTCTCGTAATAAAGCAATATAGTGCTCTTCGAACGCAGTGCCTTCTTCTAATGCTTTTGCGTAGATTCCGAGTGAAAATAAAAATCCGAATGTATATGGGAAATTATAAAAAGGTGTTCCCGTTATATAGAAATGTAATTTCGATGACCAGAAGCTAGGGTGATAGCTTTCTAAAGACTGACAGTATGCCTCTTTTTGTGCATTTTCCATGAGTTCATTTAATCGATCCGCAGAGACAAAGCCTTCTTTTCGTTCTTCATAAAAACCGTTCTCAAAAATAAACCGAGCGTGAATGTTCATAAGTAGGGCCACACTTCGCTGCAATTTGTCCTCTAAGAGTGCTAAGCGTTCAGCTTCATTTTTTGCATTTTTAACCGCTGCATCCGCTACAATCGTTTCGGCAAAAGTTGACGCAGTTTCAGCTACATTCATTGCATATCGACTATTTAATGGATGCACACCCTGCATGACATGTTGATGAAAAGCGTGACCGAGTTCGTGTGCGAGTGTTGAGACATTTGAAGGTGTGCCTGAAAAAGTCATAAAAATTCTAGATTCAACACTCTCAGGGAAGCTTGTGCAAAAACCACCCGGTGCTTTTCCAGCACGGTCTTCTGCTTCAATCCAAGATTCTTCAAATGCCTTTTTCGTGAAACTTGTTAGCTCACTTCCAAATTGACTAAACTGATCGACAATAAAATCTGAACCATCTTGATAGGTTACTTTGCTATCTGTTTTGACAATCGGAGCATCCAAGTCATACCAACTCATTTTTTCAAGCCCTAGCAGTTTCGCTTTTCGATTTAGATAGTTTACAAGTGGTTGTTTATTTTCCGAGATGACTTGCCACATCATATCAAGCGTCTCTTTTTTCATTCGGTTTATGCGGAGTGGCTCTTTAAGTACCTCCTCCCAGCCTCGTTCTTTGTATACAGCTAAACGGAAGCCACCTAAATGATTTAACGTTTCTGAAAACACATCTGCCTGCTCTTCCCAGGCGTCTTCCCATTTCTCAAAAACTGATTTCCTTACATTGCGATCAGCACTTGAGAACTTATTAAACGCTTGACCAACAGAAAGCTCGTTTAGAACTCCATCCAGTTCAAACGGAATCTTAATTTTTGCTACCAATAAATCATATAGCTGCCCCCAGCCAGAGTATCCATCCACCGAAAGCCCTTGAATCAAGCTCTCTTTTTCCAATGATAGCCTTTCCTTAGAATCCTCACGCTTTTCATTTAATACAAAATGTAGCTGCTGTAAGTCATCATCCTCAAAAAGCTCATTCCATACGCTTTCCTCCGTTTCAACAAGCTTTTGATCAAACTCAATCATCATTGTTGAAAAAGTTGATCTTAATTTCGTAAATCTTGACCTAAGTAGGTTTGCATGTTTATCTGTAGTGTCTTGTGCTTGTAAACAATTAATGTATGACCCAGCTTGTTGAAGCTTTTTGGATACCTTTGCAACAAGTTCAACCACTTGATTAAGTCCTTGATGGGCTGTGGAATCCGTGAGGTGAAGCATAGTCACGCTTGTTTCTAAATCTGTAAGAAAAGATTGAATCGTATGTAAGTAGCTTTCAAACTCGTCTGAATGACTTCCACCCTCAAAGATGACGTCTAAATCCCACGTATCTGAATAAGTTGATTTTTGCACGAATTAGCCTCCTATAAACGTAATACCTTAATTATAAATTAATTCACTGAAAATTCATACTTCTCCGTAAACACGTCTTACTCTTTTAGTGACCCTATAGTTTAAAGCAAAAAAAAGCAGTGCCAATTCTAGTTTCGAATGGCTCTGCTTTACTCGTATAGTAAGGAATTTATTTCGTCTGTTTAACAGGTTTTTCCTCGTCGTCGTCCATAAGTCCTTTTGTTGCATTTTTAAATTCCCTAAGCGTCTTACCCGCAGCTTTACCTAGTTCAGGAAGTTTTTTAGGTCCAAATAATAACAATGCGACAAAAACAATAAGCATGATTTCGCCGAAACCTAAGTTCATTTAGGATACCCTTCTTTCAAAACAAGTTTTACTAATTCTCGTAAATTATAATTGAAACCTTATCAGTTTGTAAAGGCTTTAAAGTGCATGTCACAGCATGCTCATAAACCCAAATCATTATATTTTTCGAATCTGTGTAAAGAAAAAACCGACCAATACTAAAACACTCAGAATTGATACTGATACAACCCAACGGAGATGCTGATTCAGAGAATTATCTTCTGGAGGACTCTCAACTGTTTCACTCAGTATTTGCTCGGAAGTCTCAGGATCATTCACCTTTTCTAATGGATGGGTAAAAATCACTTCTCCATCTTCATTTTTAATAAGCAAGTTTCCGTCCGTTGAAATCTCTTTCACAACTGATTCTCCACGTTTTTTCGTGTAGTACAGAGGTTCGATAAGTTGATACCTATTTTCAGCCTTGTCAATGAATTCTGCTGTTTCAGTTATTTTTTCAGATTCAAAATTTTCAAATCCAAAATCTAAGAGCTTAGCAGTATCTTCATAGGATTGTTTTTCTGTGCTTGTTTTCAGTGTAACCGCAATCAGTTCAATATGATCACGTTGTGCTGTCGTAACAAGAGTAAATCCTGACTGATTCACAAATCCGTTTTTCCCACCTGTTACTCCTTCATATGGCCAATCTCTTAGCATCCGGTGATGATTAATAATCGTCGTATCCCAAGTTTCTCCCTTCCAATCAAGTTCAATCGTCGAAGAGATCTCTCGAAACGTATCATTTTTCATTGCATATTGAGTGATTACTGCCATATCTTCAGCTGTCGTTTGATGCTCAGGGTCAAATAAGCCATGTGGATTTTTAAAAGTAGTCTGACTTACGTTCGTTTTTTCTTTAAGAAAAGCTGTTAAATCTTTTGAAAAATCCTCCACGTTTCCACTTAGATGTTCTGCAATCGCAACACCTGCATCATTACCAGAATTAATAAGTAGACCTTGAATTAATTTTTTCAGGGGAACTTGCTCCCCCTCTTCTAAGTACACTTTTGTGCCATCAGCATTTCGAGCGTTTTCACTGACCGTAACAACGTCATCTAGGTGGCCCTTTTCAATAGCATAAATCGCAGTAGCAATCTTAGTAATGCTTGCAGGATACATGAGTTTGTCAGGTTCCTTTTCAAACAAAACCTCACCAGAAGTTGCATCAATTAACACCGCTGCTTCACTTATAAGTTGTAAATTCGATTGATTATTTTCAGCTACCATCACTTTAGGAATAGTCCCTAACAAAATGAGAAAAATTAAAAGGATTCTTGAGAATTGCATATCGTAATGTCTCCTATTTGAATTTATTCTTTAGTAGCATAACAACTGATAATACGTAAATGCAATGTAAAGAAATTGAAATTTTCACCTTTAATCACATTCCAATGCCTAAACAAAGACGATTGACTTAGACGATTAAATTTACTATGATTACACTGACGAACGTCAGGAAGGTGAAGTAATGACCGCTAACTTAATAAAAAAGGCAGCTAAACGTCACTTTGCTCGTGAAGGATATGATGGTGCATCCTTAGCCGCAATTGCTTCAGAAGTTGGGATAAAAAAGCAGTCGATCTATTCTCATTTTTCAAATAAGGATCATCTTTTCTTAACAATTACAGAAGAAATTTTTAGTGACGAAGTGAATACGATTAAGATATTTTTTGAAGAGAACTCTGGAGGCTCTGTAAAAAGCACCCTATATCTTTTTCTTACCAATTATGGGGAAAGATATGAAAGTGATGAGCAAACGAACTTCATGTTACGAAACGCTTTTTTTCCTCCAAAGCATCTAGAAGATCACGTAATGCAAAAGCTTTATGGCTATTATGATCAATTAGAAGCTCTTTTAATGGAAGTATTACAAGATGAAAAGTTAGTGGTTTCAAGTACAGAGGCAGCTATTGCCTTTTTAGGTCTTTTTGATGCTGTTATCATTGAAATGCTCTACGGCGGTAAAAATCGATTTAATCGTAGACTTGAGGCAAGCTGGAATATTTACTGGCGCGGGATTACAAAAAAAGCGCAAGCGCCTTGTTCAGAGGAAGAAAGGCTAAGTTCGCAACGTCCTGTTGCAACGCCTTTCTCACCTTCATCCTGAAGGAGTCCGACAAGCTGGACCTCGAGGCAGTCAAGAACGCGACGTCAATCGCCATGACTGCACTAGCACGTCCTGTGCGTCGGGGCTAGGCGCTGGAGCTGGATTCAGAAACGCAGACTTAGTGAGAATATTTTATATTTTCCTGTTCTACAACAAAGTGAGGGTTCATAATGATGAAAAACAAATGGCTTATTGTCTATATAGCAGCTTTATTTGAAGTGATGTGGGTATCAGGTTTAAAGCATGCCGGAACATCACTTGAATGGACGGGAACAATCATTGCAATCCTCATCAGCTTTGGTTTGCTGATTCGAGCGACAAACTTCTTACCTGTAAGTACGGTTTATGCGGTGTTTACTGGTCTAGGTGCAGCAGGTACAGTTCTGATTGAAATTCTATTTTTCGGAGAGCCTCTTAAGCTTTTGAAAATTTTACTGATAGTGTTACTTGTTGCAGGAGTAGTCGGACTGAAAGTAATATCGAGTGGAAAACAGGAGGTGAAAGAATCATGAATTGGTTCTTTCTAGTTGCTGCTGGTCTGTTCGAAGTCGTTGGAGTTACTGGAATTAGTAAGTTTAACGAAAAAAAGTCTCTTACGTCCTTTCTTTTTATGACTATGGGATTTGGGGCAAGCTTTCTCTTCCTTACTCAAGCAATGGAAACCATTTCAATGGGTACCGCCTATGCCGTTTGGACAGGTATTGGTACAGCTGGAAGTGCGATCATTGGAATACTTTTTCTAGGAGAAAAAAAAGAGTGGAAAAGAATAGCATTTATTACCCTTATTATTAGTTCAACAATTGGGTTAAAGCTCGTATCATGAACAAAAGCGCAAGCGCCTTGGTCAGCCCCGACAAGCATAAGGCGATTCTAAATAGAAGGCGTTCTTTGCCTTCAATTTAGAATTGACTTATGACCTCGAGGCAGTTACAACCGCGACGTCCTGTCGCTGTAACTGCACTAGCACGTCGTGTGCGTCGGGGCTAGGCGCTGGAGCTGGATGCAGAAACTCTATCCACAGTTCAAAGACTTTATAATTTCCTATCATAAGTAAGAGAGGTTGACTAATAGTCAACCTCTTACCCCTCTATCCTCGGGTGAGTCGGATCACAATTTGGATCACCTGCATCCGTTGCTTCTGCTACCTTCGTCAAATAATAACACTCTTCCCTCAGCATATGGTCTGCCATTAATACAGAAAATGTGCTCAGCATTTCATTTGAAAACTCTAGTTCTTCAATTTCGTCGAGAAACATCCGAAACATTTCTATTTCCAGTGTTACCTCCTTGTTCATTCTTGTTAATGCCGGAAACGAGTTAACATTTGCTCTTAAGAAACCAGACAATTCAATCGCCTTAAGATAAAACTGTTCGAAATGCTTAGTAAACACATCACTTTTTTCTTTCAGGCGTTTTTCAACCGCATCAAGATTATCGGAAATCGCACCCGCATGACCTGCTGCATCAAGTAACCACAACAAATGATGATGTAACTCATGAAAAATTGGCGGTACTTCGTTCTTCTTAAGATATTTCAAAACTAACATATACTCATCTAGCTCATTGACCATGTGGTTAATAAATGTTGGTGGCAGCTGAATTTTTATTTTCCCGACCAAATGGCGTTTAATGAGCGACAACTTAAATACTCTAAATTGCTTTACGTATGCCTCAGCTTCTAATGTAAGTGTATACATATCGTTTTGTTCGGTTGCTTTTTTTAACAAAGTATCAAACGCTTGCTTAAACTCGGTTGCTTTTTTAATGTCTTCTTTTTCACTAACAGCTAAGGAATCTAAAATAAATCGTGCGTGGTCTCCTAGGACCTGCAGCCAAAACATGTGTTCAAAAACAGAAGCTTCTTGAAATGTTTTCAAATTACTCCCCCCACTTTGTCAACTTCCTCCATTATTAAACCTATGGTTAAAAGCTACGAAATAGTCATAAATTTCACCTCATGACAAAGTTGTAATGAGTACTAAATTCCTAGAATATACGTTTCATTGTTGATGTTAGTACTTACTATATTTTGTTATCATCACTCATCTGTTCACTAATTAGACCTAAAACACTCCTTAATCTTTCACTTAATGAAAAAAAGCATAACCCGTCAAATCAACGGCATTATGCTTATACACTTTAACTTATTGATGAATATGTTTTTCCCAGTACGTCATTCCGTTGTCATGGCTCGTTTGGTTCATTCCGAGTTTTTTTAGAACACTTAGGGATGGACCATTATCTTCTAAGCATTCAGCTTTTATTCGATGAACGTCTGTCGAAGTAAATGCCCAATTCATTAATGCCTCAATTGCTTCCGTTGCGTAGCCACGATTCTGAACGTTAGTAGAGATCCCATAACCGACTTCTACTGTTCCTTCGTATGGCTTTCCTTTGTAGCCAATATCACCAATTAAAAGGCCATCACTTTGTTGATAGACGAACCAAACACCCCACCCTTTGTAGGATGTATCATTTTCAATAATACTTAAGTAATAATCGATATGATCGCCCATCTCGTAATCGTCAGAGCTTGTCCTCATTAGTTCCTCTGTAGCAGGAATTAATTTTAATCGCTTCGTGATGATCTCCATTCTTATCCCTCTTTTACTGTTGTTTTGATGGAGGATTATGTACAATTCATCCTATATAATCTGGTACGTTTAGAGTCTATTATAATATGAACGAGTGCGAGTGTGTAGATTATATTATGTATGCTAATAAATGAACTCGCTACAGCACATAGAAATAGCCCGACACATTTCTTATAAATTAGCTAGATGTGCGGATATTTTATTAGAAAATTAAAGATTAAAGTTATAATTTTCAGTTTATTAGTAATGTTGTCGTTATCTTTCTGTTACATCTGCAACGCATTTATCATCTCGCTGTTTTTTACAAGCCTTCTTTTTGTGATAACATGGGTTTTATTCGTTATTGCTGATTAGGAGGAGGAACAATATGAAAAAAATGATCTTTTCATTAGTGGTTATAGCCGCACTAACAACTACAGCAGGAATAAACGCTCAAGCAGAAGAGGTTGTAGTAAATAAAGGAGACACTCTCTGGGGACTTTCACAGGCGCACAAAGTTTCAGTGGATGATATTAAAAGCTGGAACGACTTATCATCAGACATTATTATTGCTGACAATACATTAAAGATATCAAATGATGAAGTGTACACTGTTGTTGCAGGTGATACTCTTTGGAGCATTGGTGAGAAATTTGATTCAAGCGCAGACTATATTTCTGAGAAAAATGAATTAACGGGGGACATTATTGTTCCTGGTCAAGAGCTTGTTATATACAATGATGCAGACGATGAAACAAAAGAAACACCAAAACCAGAAGCGAAACAAGAAACGCAGGAAGAGCCTAAGGACCAAAATCCTTCAGTTGCAGAAGCATCTGCAAGTGCTACCTCAGAAAATGACGTTGCAGAAAAAGAAGTAGCAAAAGAATTTACAGTACTAGCAACTGCATATACAGCAAGCTGTGAGGGCTGTTCAGGAACAACAGCAACAGGCGTAGATTTAAAAGCCAACCCTGATGAAAAAGTAATCGCCGTCGATCCAAACGTTATTCCATTAGGATCTAAAGTGTACGTTGAAGGCTATGGCTATGCCACAGCTGAAGATACAGGCGGTGCAATTAAAGGAAATCGCATTGATGTCTTTATCCCTACAGAAGGAGCAGCTATATCTTTTGGGAAAAGAGAAGTGAATATAAAAGTGTTAAATGAATCTTAATTTGTAAGACTAGAAAGTGGTGTAGCAGATCTCTCTAACAAGGGATTAACTTTGCCACTTTTTTACCAATTAAAGAAGCTAACACAAAGGGATATCCCCTTTGTATTAGCCTTTATTTTAGTAATTAGTAACCATAACCGCCGCCACCGTATCCGTTACCAACGTAAGCTGAACCCACGATAATTACAAGGATAAACAATACAACGATAAGTGCAAAACCGCCACCATATCCACCTTCGTTACCCATTTATGTCACCTCTTTTTCAGTAGAATCGACAGTACAGAGTATCATATGCCTTAATAGTCTAATTCGCTATGGGCAGACCATGAAAAATTATGTAACAAAAAACCAAGACCAATTTCATACAGGTAGGGTCTTGGTTTAATCTTTTTTTCTACTCTTTTCTAGGTATAGAGTTTTTTTCATCTTTTTCATTATTTAGTTTAACGTCTATCGTGCCAGCCATATAATCATCGCTAACTTGTTCATGGGTAACTGCCAGACCAGAAGAAAGTTCATCCTCACGTTTGTAATCTTCAACTTCATATTGTCTACCCGCTATTTGAGTACTATCTAGTGGCTCTTTTTTCAAAAGTAATCCCTCCAAACGTCTGTGTCTACATTCTTACTATTTACATTTTCTTATAAATTAATCAGACGTTTTTTAAAAGCATATCAGCTTTATATATGGGAACATTATCACTGCACGGACTCTGCGTTAATAGGAGGAAAAAACATGAGCAAAACAGAAGGCAAGCAATTTCAGGATGACTTAAGTCAATATCAGATGCCCGACGCTTTAAAACAAGAAAAAAATTACAGCTATAGAGTTGGTTATGAAGCGTCGACAGGGAATAAAACGGATCCTGCTCACACTGAAGAGGGCAAACGCACCTAAAATATTAAGTATGGTTATCTGAATGAGTGCTGTCCCCAATGCTTAAAGCGCTGAGGGTCAGGCGCCCCATAGCATACAAAAGCGCAAGCGCCTTGTTCAGCCTTAGGCATAGCATAAGGCGATTCTAAATAGAAGGCGTTCTTTGCCTTCAATTTAGAATTGACTTATGACCTCGAGGCAGTTACAACCGCGACGTCCTGTCGCTGTAACTGCACTAGCACGTCCTGTGCGTCGGGGCTAGGCGCTGGAGCTGGATGCAGAAACGTTATCCACAGTTCAAAAATTTTAAAATTTCCTAAACAATAAAAAGGTGCCAGACCCCCGGGTTTAAGCAGTGGACTGGCACCAACAAACATTAAGCACTCGTTGCATCTCTTTCAGATAGCAAAATCTTAACTGTTACCGCCTTTCCGTTTCGGTAAACCTTCACGTCAATTTCGTCACCAATTTTTGCTTCAGTATACAGATACTTTCTCAAGTCGCTTGCACCCTTTATTTCTGTTCCGTTCATTGAGACAATTACATCTTGTTCTTTTAAACCTGCAGAATCTGCTGGAGAAGAAGGAGCAATATTTCCAACTACCACACCAGTTGAGATTTCTTTAGGTAGATTCATTGAATCTCTAACATATGCTTCAGGTAGTTCAGCTAAATCGATTAAGCCTACTCCTAAAAATGGTCGTTGAATTTTCCCTTTTTCCATTAATTCATCTGAAATTGGAACGACATCTTCACTTGGAATGGCAAAGCCTAAGCCTTCAACACCATTTTGACTGATTTTCAGACTGTTGATGCCAATCACTTCTCCACTCATATTAATCAGTGGTCCACCGCTGTTTCCTGGGTTAATCGCTGCATCCGTTTGAATAACATCTAAAGCCCAGTCACCATCAGAAGTTGTAATGTTCACAGAGCGGTCTTTCCCACTAATAATTCCCTCTGTCACTGTTCGTGAGAACTCTAATCCAAGCGGATTTCCAATCGCGATTACACTTTCACCCGTTCTTAGTGCTGTAGAGTCTCCAAAGCTTGCAACGGTTGTCACATGCTCACTACTTATCTTTAAAACGGCCATATCTGTTAAAGGATCGGCTCCTACGACACTTGCTTTAACTTTTTCTCCATTGAAGTGGGTAACTTCTACGGATTGTGCTCCTTCGATTACGTGGTTATTTGTGATAATGTAGGCAGCGTCATCTGATTTTTTAAAAATAACACCAGATCCTGTACCCGATTCTACGCCCTGTGCATTTTGAAAAGGATTGCCACTTGCTTGTATATTTGTAATTCCCACAATTGCAGGGGATAAACTTTCAACAATGTCGGCAATTTCATTTTTACTAGAAAGTGGTTGTGCACCTACCTCGACTGTATTTTCCTTTTCCTCAGTAAGGGTAACTTCACTGCCTTGATTAGTGGGTGCGTTTTGATTTATATCTGTAAACGTTGTAACACCTAAAACCATTGCTCCACCGACGATTCCACTTACAATTGATGTAAACCAAGGCCTTCTTGAACGCTCTACTTTGTCTTGATGTCTTGTATTCGTTTCATCATAATATCCCATTTAATTTTACCTCCATTAAAATATATTTATAGATTTGTGATTGGCATTTACTTCTTATGCTACCGTTCCACCTATCACCATGACAATAACTAGTATAGCAAATACAACAGCTATTAATGCTCTCATTATGATCCCTGCCTAACTTGCAATCTTTAAGATAGTTACACTATACAAATAGAGTTTGGGAGAATAATGAAAGAAATATGTGAAATTATGAAAAGTGCGCTACATTGCTCTAGAATGGTTGTATAATAGCTTGGAAAAGGATGTGAAATGATGAGTTATAGTGTTTATTTGGTTGAGGATGAGCGCAACTTAAACGAATTATTAACGATGTATTTACAAAAAGAAAATTGGACGGTGACTTCTTGCTTAACAGGAGAAGAAGCACGAAACTTAATTCATTCTCCTCCACATTTATGGGTTTTAGATATTATGCTTCCGGATATTGACGGATACCAACTAATCCGCGAGATAAAACAAGCTACACCTCACGTACCCGTTATTTTCATTTCTGCTCGAGATGCTGACATTGATCGCGTTCTTGGTTTAGAGCTTGGAAGTGACGATTACATAGCAAAGCCATTCTTGCCAAGAGAACTTGTTATTCGAGTTCAAAAATTATTAGCCCGGACCTATGATCACGAGCCTCAAAAACTACGTACCCTTTCACCTTATACGATTGATGATGGCCTGAGAGTTGTTTATTTGGACGAGCAAGATGTCAACTTAACATCAAAGGAATTCGATTTATTACAGCTTCTCATTAACAACCAAGGACATGCGTTTTCACGAGAACAAATGTTAACAAAGGTTTGGGGATCAGACTATTTTGGCACAGACCGAGTTGTTGATGACCTTGTCCGCAGATTGCGAAAGAAAATGCCAGAGCTAAAGGTCGAAACGATTTATGGTTACGGTTATAGGATGGTCAAAGGATGAAAAACCGTTCGCTTGCGTTTCAAATTTGGCTCGTCTTTTCCGGCATATTGTTGGCTATTTCGATTCTGTTAGTGATTTTATTTCCAACAACGTTACGTACCTTCTTCACGCAAGAAATATATAAATCGATTGAGAATGAACAAATCATCCTAACGGAATATGGCTACCCTCAAAATCAAGATCAATTTTCAGATGAAATTAATTCAGGCAGAGACCGTTCGGTACACCATTTGATTCTACCTGAGAGCCAACCATTTATCTTTTATTCGAAACGTTCGCCTCTTCCTGTTGAATTTTTGCAACATGCACAACAGCTAGCTTCAATTCAGGAAAACAGCAGTGAAAGGTACTCGAAAACAATAAAAGATCAGTCATTGTTTTTTGTGATTCGCAAGCTAACAATTAATAGCGAACCAGGATTTTTGCTCTCATACGCGTGGGATTCCTATCGAAATGACTTAGTTTTTACACTTTTTAAACAGTTGATCGTGATTATGTTGATTGTTTTCGTGTTAAGTTGGATACCAGCTATCTGGCTAGCCAGGTATTTATCACGTCCACTTGTAACATTAGAAAAGCATGTAAAAAACATCTCTGAACTAGATTGGCATAAACCGGTAAACGTTGACAGACAAGACGAAATTGGAAAGTTAGCGAATACAATTGAGATAATGAGACAGCAGCTTGTACGTAAAGATGAAGCACAACAAACGCTACTACAAAATATTTCTCATGATTTAAAAACACCTGTAATGGTGATCCGTGGGTATGCAAAATCAGTCAATGATGGGATATACCCAAAAGGTGATTTAACAAAAACCATGAATGTGATTGAAGAGGAAGCAGAACGGTTGGAAAAAAAGATTAAAGATCTGCTGTACTTAACAAAACTAGATTTCCTCTCGAAGAGAAATCCACTTAAAACAACCTTTAGACTCGATGTGTTGATTCAAAAAGAAGTGGAAAGACTACGTTGGTCACAACCAGACCTACAAGTAACTCAATCTCTAGAAGAAACCACTACCCTAGGTGATGAAGAACAATGGGGAAAATTAGTTGAAAACATTCTTGAAAATGCCTTACGATACGCCAATGAAAAAATCACACTTTCTCTTAAAAAAGTTGAAAGTGAGGTTATCGTTCGAATATGGAATGACGGACCAGCAATTGATGAAAGCATTATTGAAACGATCTTCGAGACCTTTCAAAAAGGAACCAACGGGGAGTTTGGTATTGGCTTAAGCATTGTAAAACGAATTGCCCTGCTCCATCAAGCAGAGGTTTGGGCAAAGAATGAAGAGAATGGTGTTTCCTTTTACTTGAAAATCCCTATGGAAAATCAAGCAATTAAATAGATAACTCATGTACATATCCAGACCTATTCATTTATTGAATAGGTCTTTTTATAAAGAGTAAAAAAATTGACTTAAAAAGTAATTCCATCGTGCTATTATGCCTTCGGACCAATCATTTCCTCTGGTTTAACAAGCTCATCAAATTGTTCCGCTGTTACTAGTTGAAGCTTAGCTGCTGCTTCTTTTAAGGTTAGATTTTCTTTGTGTGCGAGTTTTGCAATTTTTGCGGCGTTCTCATATCCTATATGCGGATTTAGAGCGGTAACTAGCATAAGCGATTGAGAAAGATAACTTTTGATTACCTCAAGATTCGCTTGAATTCCTACTGCACAGTTATCGTTAAATGAACTAATCGCATCCGATAGTAACTGCACTGACTGCAGAAAATTGTAGATAATTACTGGTTTAAAGACGTTTAACTCAAAGTTCCCTTGGCTTGCTGCAAAACTGATTGTGGTATCATTTCCCATCACTTGAGCGACAACCATCGTCAATGCCTCGCTTTGTGTTGGATTTACTTTTCCCGGCATAATTGAGCTACCTGGTTCATTTTCTGGAATTGTAATTTCGCCGATTCCGCTTCGTGGACCACTTGCAAGCCAGCGAACATCATTGGCAATCTTCATTAAATTAGCTGCCAATGCTTTTAAAGCACCGTGAACATATACGATTTCATCATGACTTGTTAACGCATGAAATTTATTTATTGAAGATGAAAAATGGTGAGATGTGAATTCACTGATTTCTTTTGCAACCGAATCACCAAATTCGGGGTGTGCATTGATTCCTGTTCCAACCGCAGTTCCACCGATCGCTAGATTTTTCAAATGGTTTGTTGAATTTGTTATCATTTCCTTTGTTACATGAAGCATATGTACCCAGCCACTAATTTCCTGACCTAGCGTTAGAGGCGTTGCATCCTGTAGATGAGTTCGTCCGACTTTGACGATGGATTTGAATTCCTCTTCCTTGTTTTCAAGGGTAACTGTAAGAGAATTGATTGCTGGAAGCAGGTTATCATGAATTGCTAGAACACCTGCTACATGCATGGCTGTAGGAAAGGTATCATTTGAACTTTGACTCATATTCACATCATCGTTAGGATGAATACGCTCTGAGCTGTTTTTCAGTTGTAATATCTCATTACCCCGCGCGGCCACTACTTCATTAACATTCATATTACTTTGCGTTCCACTTCCAGTTTGCCAGACAACAAGCGGGAAATGATCGTCTAGTTTTCCATGGAGAATTTCATCGCAAGCTTCAATAATTGCTGTAGCTTTTTCTTGGTTTAGCTTCCCTAATTGAAGATTCGCCTTCGCTGCACTTCTTTTTAATATGGCAAACCCTAAAATGACTTCTCTCGGCATTGTTTCTGTTCCAATTTTGAAGTTCTCCTTGCTTCGTTGCGTTTGTGCTCCCCAGTATTTGTCGGTAGGCACTTTAATTTCGCCCATTGTATCCTTCTCAATCCGAAAAGACATGGTACTAACACACCTCCTATTTTGTTATTTATATTGTACGAATGTTTTGTATTTTTATAAAATATAACGACTTGACAAATACAAAAAAACTAACTCATAAGCTGCCATCCCATCACCATAGCTTGTTCAATCCTTCAAACAGCTATGCTTTGATGTGGCATTTTGCTCGTGAGTTAGTTTTTTCCTAGTTTAATTAGTTTGCGAAGCTTTTAAGAATGTTATCGGCACTAGATGCAGTGGCATTCATATAGCTTGCAATTTGTTCGTTATCATTGCTGAGTGTTTCAATGGTTGCACTCATTTCCTGTAAGCTCGCCGATGCTTGTTCAATAATTGCTGCAAGCTCTGTAGTAGACGTTTCAACACCCGTTGACTTTGTTTTTACATCTTCTGAGAGTGATTCAAAGTCACTGAATTTTATATTAAGCTGTTGAAGTAAGTTCGTTAATTGACCAGGACTTTTATCAACTTTATCAAACATGCCACTAACAAGCGTATGTAGGTGTGTTTTGCACAACTGCTTTTCCACCAAAGTCATGTACGAGAATTACTCTCTATCAAACAGCGCGGCCCCAGAAATACCTGGGTTTGTCATCTCATAAGGATTTAAAATAAGATCAAGTTCTTCCTCTGTTAACACATCATACTGCAGGCATAGTTCACGTACGGATTTACCTTCTATAATAGCTTCCCTTGCGATACGTGCTGCCACTTCATACCCAATATGCGGATTAACAGCAGTAATAATCCCTACGCTTTTTTCCACATACTCTTTTAGACGGTCTTCGTTTGCTTCAATACCTGCCAGACAATAGTCTGTAAAGGCACGGAATGCATTGTTCATAATGCTGATGGATTGAAGCAAGTTAAAGACAAGCACGGGCTCCATTACATTTAGTTCCAGTTGGCCTGCTTCAGAGGCCAGGCAGATTGTATGATCATTGCCGATTACTTGGAAGGCTACCTGGTTAATCATCTCGGCCATAACCGGATTTACTTTTCCTGGCATGATCGATGAACCGGGCTGGCGAGCCGGCAATGTGATCTCGCTAAGTCCAGCACGAGGGCCAGAAGCCATTAAACGTAAGTCATTCGCGATTTTAGACATATTCATCATACATACTTTCAACGCAGCAGAGACTTCTGCATAAGCATCTGTATTTTGTGTCGCATCAACAAGATGCTCCGCCCCAACAAGCGGAAGGCCGCTAATATCCGCCAAATGCTTAACCACACTTTCGATGTAGCGAGGGTCTGCATTTAATCCTGTTCCCACCGCTGTTGCTCCCATATTTATTTCATATAAATGCTGGCGTGATTGTTGAATACGTTTAATATCACGCTCTACTACACGGCTATATGCTTCAAACTCTTGACCAAGACGGATTGGCACTGCATCTTGAAGATGTGTCCGTCCCATTTTAATCACATGGTCGAATTGTTGTGCCTTTTTCTTAAAGAAAGTAAGCATATATTGCATTGTATTTAACAATTTTTCGAGTAAATTAAGAGTGGCGATATGAATCGCAGTCGGGAACACATCGTTTGTTGATTGTGACATGTTTACATGGCTATTTGGACTTAATTGAACATAGTCCCCTTTCTCTTTTCCAAGCAATTCGAGTGCACGATTAGTAATGACTTCGTTCGCGTTCATATTCATTGATGTACCTGCACCGCCCTGGATTGGATCCACGATAAAATGATCATGCCATTTGCCTTCGATCACTTCGTCTGCTGCCTGAACGATCAATTTACCAAGTCCTTCGTACAAACGTTTAGTATCCATATTTGCTAAAGCCGCTGCTTTTTTCACGATAGCCAACGCTTTAATTAAGTCTTCATGAATACGATAGCCTGTAATCGGAAAGTTTTCGACAGCACGCAATGTTTGGATACCATAGTATGCATGCACAGGTACTTCTTTTGATCCTAAGAAATCTTTTTCAATGCGTACGTTATGATTTATAGTGATTGTTGACATGTTGTTTCCTCCTTTATTATCAGGCAAGTTTATGCTGCTTCTGACTGTTTAAATGAATCAACGTAATGGTTTGCTTTTTCTTGGTCAAATTCACCTTCCCACTTTGACATGACAATCGCCGCTAATGAGTTCCCCACGACATTAACCGCTGTTCGTCCCATATCTAAAATACGGTCGATACCGGCAATAAACGCCATCCCTTCCAGCGGCAGTCCCATAGAACCAAGTGTTGTTAAAACGACAACAAATGACGCACCCGGAACGCCGGCCATTCCTTTTGACGTTACCATTAATACTAGTAATAACGTAATCTGTTGTGTAATTGATAGATTAATACCATACATTTGTGCCACGAAAAGTGAAGCAAGTGCTTGATAAATCGATGAACCGTCTAAATTAAACGTATAGCCTGTTGGAATAACAAAAGAAGTAATGGATTTCGGGCAACCAAACTTCTCCATTTTTTCCATAATCCTCGGTAATACAGCCTCTGAACTTGCCGTTGTAAATGCCAAAATCAGTTCGTCTTTTAACACTTTCAGGAGAACAAAAATGTTTGTCCCGGACATTTTCGCAATAATTCCAAGAACGACGAACACAAAGAATACCATCGTCACATAAACAGCAAGTACTAAGTTCCCTAAAGGAACTAATGTTGCAATACCAAATTTGGCAACAGTTACACCGATCAGTGCAAACACACCAAATGGGGCAAACTTCATCACTTGGTTTGTCACCCAAAACATTGCTTCTAATACACCTTCAAAAAAGCCAAGGACAGGTTTGCCTTTTTCTCCTATTGCCGCAATTCCTAGACCAAAAAACACAGAGAAGAAAATGATCGGCAACAAGTCACCCTGGGCCATGGATTCAAATATGTTTTTCGGAACAATATGGACAATCGTTTCTGCAAAACCCTCGCTTTCAGCTGTTTTCGTCGTTTCTTCATATTTTGAAATATCACTTTTTTCAAGATTGCTTGTATCTAAACCAGAACCCGGGTGGAACAAGTTTGCCGCCAGTAATCCAATAGCAATGGCGATTGTGGTGACAATCTCAAAATAAAGAATGGTCTTCCCACCTAATTTTCCTAGTTTTTTAATATCGCCAACTCCCGCTATTGAGACTACTAATGCAGCAATGACAATCGGGACGACAATCATTTTAATTAAATTTATAAAAATATCGCCAATCGGCACCATAATGGCCATGGCTGTTTCATTGCCATGGAATAAAGCTCCGACAACGATACCTAGTACAAGTGCAACAAAAATTTGCGTAGCTAAGCCAAACTTTTTCATTTAAATTCCCCCTTATGTTAGTTGTTTTTTTGTTAACGCTTTCATCGTTAAGAATATTCATAGTTTATACTCAGACCTACTAAAACCTACTGAAACTTACTGAAACCTACAAGGGAAAATGGGAAAATAAAAAGTCTCAGTCAAAACCCTCCCCTCTTTTTTACCATTTCAGGACAATGTGTTATGTTTTTAAATAGTGACTGGGGAGGGACCGTATTGAAAGAGCGTATAAGGATTTTACTATTAATGATGATTGCGGTACCTCTTGCGGGTGAATTCAAGTTTTATCCATTCGACGATACATTCAGAGTCAGTTTGGGGACGCCTATCTTTTTCTTGTTTTTGCTGTGGGGGAGGGGGATTCATCCGATTATTGCAGGCATTTCAACGGGGATGAGTGTGTTTGTTTTTCGATTTTTGATGGCTGTTGGGATACAAGACATATCTGTTGAGGAAGCGATGTATCTTCATTTTCCCGCCTTTTTCTATTACGTCATGTACGGGTTCGTATTTCATTGGACGAAATTGAACGAACGGCACGATCAGCCGTTTATGATCGGGCTTTTAGGGGTAATAATCGAGCTTTTTGCAAGCGTATCGGAAATGGTGATCCGTTCTTTCCTGACAAATCAGGACATATCCTTGCTAGCCTTTGAACAACTCGTTTTCATAGCCTTTATTCGAAGCTTTTTTGTTCTCGGTTTTTTTAATATTTTCAAGCTGAGAGAAGCAAAATTCGCTGAAGAAGAGCAGCGCAGGCAAAAGGAGCAAATGCTGCTTTTCATTTCAAATTTGTATGAAGAATCGGTTCAACTGAAGAAGACGATGCAAAATGCAGAAGAAATCACCCGCATGTGTTATGATTTTTATCGCCGGTTAAAATCAGGGGAGACCAACGGCCGTGATGCACAAACGGCGCTACAGATTGCCGGTCTCGTGCATGAGATCAAAAAAGATAACCAGCGGATTTATGCGGGGTTATCGGAACTTATGTCTTCTGAAAACCTGCAGGATTATATGAATATCGAACAGCTCGGTAACATCATGATCGTGTCCAATAGACGATATGCAGAGTCTATCCACAAAGATGTTTCATTTTCCTTGCATGTAGAGGGGGACCATCCGCCCTACCATGTACATATGGTCTTATCATTAATCAATAATTTATTGGCCAATGCCGTTGAAGCCATTAAAGAAGAGGGATACGTATCGCTGCATGTGAAAAGGAAAGATCAATTCGTGGAGTTTTGCGTCAGTGACAGTGGCCCTGGCATTGCACCGAAGCTGAAGGAAGTCATTTTTACAGAAGGCTTTACAACGAAATTTGATGCGGCTGGAAACCCTTCGACGGGTATCGGTTTATCGTATGTGAAACAAACTGTTGAAAAATGGGGAGGACATATTAGGCTTATGGATAACTATAAAGAAACCGTATTCATCGTAGAACTTCCGATGAATGCGATGATATAGAAAGGGTTAGCGAGATGAATTATTTCATTATTGATGACGATCCTGCCATTCGAGCAATGCTGACAGATATGATTGAAGACGAAGATTTAGGAAACGTGGTGGGAGAAGCGGAGGACGGATCGTTAGTGGATAATGGCTTGTTGTCTTTAAAAAAAGCAGACGTTGTCTTAATTGATTTGCTCATGCCATTAAGGGACGGAATTGAAACGATCCGGGCTCTTGCTGATGGATTTCAAGGAAAGTTTGTGATGATTTCACAAGTAGAAGCGAAGGAACTGATTGGAGAGGCATATAGTTTAGGGGTGGAATACTACATTACAAAACCGCTGAACCATCTTGAAATTGCAGGCATATTAAAAAAAGTAAACGAGCGAGTGCTGTTGGAACAATCGATCCGGGGCATTCAAGAATCGTTGAACTTATTTACAGGCCACCCGCAGTCTCCGTTCGTGTCCTCTTCTCATTCAAAAAATATTATGGAAGCCGGACGTTCCTTAATTTCCGATTTAGGCATGATTGGGGAAGGTGGGAGCGAGGATTTACTAAAAATTTTAGGGTTCCTCCAAAATGAAAAGCAAAGACTCGGTTCTGCCTACACGTTTCCATCTTTAAAGGAAATTTTTGCAGGCATCGCAGCTGAAAAGCTGGGAGATCAAGCGAAAGAGGCCGAAATCCTGAAAGAAATGAAAGCTTCTGAGCAGCGTGTCCGCCGCGCTCTTTACCAAGCGCTTATCCATATCGCTTCATTAGGATTGACGGATTATATGAATCCAAAATTCGAAGCCTATTCTTCCACATTTTTTGATTTCTCGGAAGTCCGCAAGAAAATGTTGGAGCTAAAAGACAAAAACGAAAAAGCAAGCAACCAGAGCCGCATTTACATGAAAAAGTTTATCCAAGCGTTGTTTATGGAAGCGAGACAGCTGGTGGAATAATAAACCATATAAAGTGAACCTTCAATCAGTGGGGGGTTTTGTTCATCCCCCACTGATTGTTAGTAGGCCCACAGGATGTGGCGGCCTTAGTCTGTGTTCCTTTGTTCGGGTTAGAATAGCATAATCCCCAATAAAAACCATATTATTATGATTGCTGTCAGCTACACTTTTGCTACCCCTTAATACTATGGCGTCTATCTTTATTACTCATCACGTTCTATGACTAATCCTTCAACATGTTTCTTTCCAAGAAGCTTTTGCTTTTTGCGATTTTCTTTTGTTTCAAAAACATTGGCTAAATCATATTCTTCCGGATATAGGTTTTTTGCATCAATAAACGGTTGAATTCGTTTTTTATTTACTCTTTCCTTTTGGTTGTTTCGCAGGATTTCTAATTCACCTTGCTCATTTTCTAATGAACAGATTATCGCTTTTGCATTCAGATAGGGAATCCAGACTAAATCACCCAATTGATACGTTTCCTGAACTTGTTGTTCTACGGATATACGATCTCTTTTTTTGTATTTTTTTAATTCACTCATGTTTCTTAAATGTTGTTCTGATTGTGATAATTCTTCTTCACCATTTTTTTGAAGTAACTCTACCGGTATGAGAGGCATGCTCGCTTTATAGGTAAGTTCATATGCACGTCGAATTAGGTCTTGATTCATACCAAGTTTAAGAGCAATCAAGAAAGCCTGACTACTTCCGCCCTGGCCGATCAAAAGACGGTAAAGTGGCTGCAATGTATTTACATCAAAATCCATAGATCCATTTTGAAACCCTACAGTTTTTTCTGCATATTCTTTGATCTCGCTATAGTGTGTCGTCGCTATCGTGAGTCCCCCAGATTTATAAAGATCTTCCAGGATCGAAATAGCGAGCCCCATTCCTTCACGAGGGTCTGTACCAGAGCCAATTTCATCTACGATAACAAGTGTATCTATTTTTGCAAGACTTAAAATGCTAATCATATTTTTGATGTGTGAAGAAAACGTACTAAGTGATTGCTCGATACTCTGGTTATCTCCGATGTCTACAAAAATGTCAGCTAAAACAGGAAAGCTACTTGTTTTACACGCAGGAATGTGTAAGCCAGATTGAACCATCATGGCAAGTAAGCCCACTGTCTTAATCGCTACTGTTTTTCCTCCAGTATTCGGTCCAGTTATTACGAGTGAGCGCTGTGCTTCACCCAAATTCAGTGATAGTGGCACCGCATTTTTTCCTAGTAATGGGTGTTTTGCATCGATGATTTTAAAGACTTGATCCTGATTGATCTCAACCTTACAACCGTCCATTGAGCGACTCAGCTTTGCTTTGGCAAAAATGAAATCGTAAGCAACCATAGTTTCCATGTTGATTGATAGCTCCCGCTTATATGTTTCCGTCATTTCTGTTAATGTTCCAAGAATTTTTTGGACTTCAATTTCTTCTTCAGCTTGCAGGAAGCTGAGCTCATCCTGCAGCTTGCGAATATCTTCAGGTTCGATATAAACTGTTAGGCCACTTGAAGACTGATCTAAAATCGTACCTGCTAGTTTGCGTTTATACTCACTTTTGATCGGAACTACATATCTCCCATTTCTCATGCTCACAATTTGTTCTTGTAAAATTCCTGATGAACTCTTCATCACCTGTTGTAACTTTGCTTTTATTTTATCCTCAAGCACCCCGATCTTCTTCCGAGCGCGTGTTAACGATTTACTTGCATAATCATCCACTCTGTTATTACGAATACAGCGAGATAGCTCCCCGGCTAAATCTAAAAGCTCACTCAAAGAAAACGCGTAGGAATAAATTGTAGGGGCAATAAACTCTTGATTTTTCATAAAAGCTTTTAACTTTTTTGTTCCGTCTAAAAATAAAGCTAAATTCCCTAGCTGTTCCGCTGTTAAAATATATCCCTTTTCAACCAATTGTATGACCTGTTCAATACCTTGAAGAGATTGAATCGGTATACTTGACGATTTTTCTATAATTGAACACGCCTCAGTTGTTTCATTTTGTAAAATCCCTATTCGTTTCCTGTCAAAAATCGGTGTCAATTGCTTTACTTGTTGTTTTGCTTGATCTGACATCGCATAGCTCGCTAGACGTTCAATTATTTTATCGAATTCTAAACTTTTAATCGCTGTTTTATTCAATTTTCTTTCCCTCCATTGTTTTGCAAATAGAAAAAGGGTGGTGAACAATAAGTTCACCACCCGCTGATACCATAAAAGAGTAGACTTCACTCTGATCTAACATTTTTTCTCAATAAAAAAACGCACTTTGAACAAAGTACGGGTTTTTAACGAATAGAAAATGTCTAGGTATCCGTTTGTGTATAAAACCGTTGTTCTTAACCTAAATCTACGTAGCCATAGATAAATAAACTTCTAATAGAGCTAAAAGTTTTCAATGTCTCTGAATTTCGTAGACGAAGTATTCACTTCATGATTAGTTAAGAACTAAAACCCTCACACAAACATCTCCTAAATAGTTATATTTTTACAATAACGTAAAATTAAGTTCTCTGTCAATGGCATTAGTAAAAAAAATCTGTTGTATTGATTTTTTTATGAAGAAATTTTGAAAAAACATAAATTTTTCACTCTTTACTCCTTGTAGTAGCATTTTTTCAGCTTATTTTTGAAATTTATGATCGTGTTGAGCTAATATTTGTCTGAGTTTTGAATTATATCATCGAGTTGGGTGCGTTTATCATCGAGTTGGACCATATATCGATTTCTCTACAAAATCCGACAATGTTAGACACATCACAGCACATGTCTTTTCAGCTATCATTCAACCATTCCGGATCTCTTCCACACTTTTCCCACCTTGAAAAGCATGACCAACTTTCATAGAACCAATTGTCTCAAAACCCGACCTTTGGAGCGAATGGAAGAAATTGACGTCCAAATTGATGAAAAGCATGCAGGGATATCCAAGCAATGAAGCACCTAGTTTTAAGTTTTATTATAAAAGTAACTTTGCCAACTCCATGACAAAATGGGCGCCAAAAGACATTAAGCAAACGCCAGCAAAAAACGTCATACCTCTCATCACTTTTTCATTCATTATTTTTTTTGAAAAATGCACAGTAAATACTAAGTTTAAGTTCCAGAGAAAGAGGCCGATAATAATGGCAAAGCTACACAATATTGAAAAAATCATTGAATGAGAAGATGTTAAAACCTGTAGGGATGTGCCAAACACACCGAACCAAAAGATTAAACCAATTGGATTGGCTAAGGCAATAACAAATCCGGCTAAGTAAGCATTCTTTGATTTGGTTTTTATCTGATCATCGTACAAAATAAAGTCACGCGAAAACGCTGATTTAACACTGGTTATCCCTAGATAACACAGCATAATGATACCAACTATATACATGGCAATTTTTATGAACGGATTTGCCATAACTTCACTTAAACCAAAGAAAATACTCAATAACACTATCACGTCACCCGTAAGACCTCCAAGCCCAACCAGCCAGGACGAATAAAACCCTTCTGATAGTCCTCTTTTAATCACTTCTACATTCATTGGCCCAATTGGCGCAGCCAAGCTCAATCCTAATACAATGTAATGAATAAATGTTAAAACAAACTCCACTAAGATCCTCTCCTACAAACTCTTCCTATCGTACGATATGCTTGTACATACGAAGTCATTCATGAAAATTGTAGATGGAGCACATTTCAAACGAGGCCTCACCTTCATAGCTAGTTTTCTTCCATAATAAAGAGGAAATCTGCGCCATATTGCTCATAGTTTGAGATAGTAAGGGGACTTTTTTTATCAGGTCGCCACTTTATCGTGGTTTTACTATGACTCTTCTTAGTTATGTGGCAAACTTCGTTGTCTAGAATTACATTTTTTTGCTGTTCAGGTGTTTTATCTACGAAAATAGGAGTCTTATCTTCGAAATTTTCATTTTATCGACGTTTCGATAAAATATAATCTTTTTCGACAACTGCCCTCATTACTTTTCCGAAAAAAAAAACCCACAAACATGGAGGTTTTCCAGGTAAGTAGGCTCAACTATTCTTCTGAATTATTTCACATCATATCCTTGATCATCAATTGTTTCTTTAATTGCTTCTAGATTTACTTGATCTTCATTGTATTCCACATCTACTTTTCCAATTTCTAAGTGTACTTTGACAAGTGAAACCCCTGGGAGCTTTCCAACACTACCTTCGACAGCATTTACACAATGACCACATGACATTCCGCTAACTTCTAAGCTTACATTTTTCATAAGTTAATCTCCCCTTATTTTTTCATTAGTTTTTGAATGGTTATTAAAACTTCATCAAGAATCTCTTCATCGCCTTGCTGAATTCTTCCTGCTACACAATGTTTCATATGACCTTCTAGAAGAATCGTTGCGACACTATTTAAAGCAGATTGTGTGGCTGAGATTTGGGTAATCACGTCATCACAATAGGTGTCTTTTTCAATCAAACCTTTAATTCCTCTAATTTGGCCTTCTATTCTGTTTAAGCGTGTTACAAGGTTTTTCTTTACTTTATCTGAATGATGACTTTTCCGTTCAGAATGATCGTCGCAGCTACTTTCTTCACTTTTATGTTCTTCAGTCATGTATAGACCACCTTCTTTTTCTATTTCTTAACTTCGATTACAAATGGAAATACTCGGACTTGCCCCTCTTGCTTAAATTCTGCCCAGATTTTATAAATTCCTGCTTTGTTAAATTGAGTTTCAAATATAGGCTCTTTGTCGTTCAGGGGATGAACATGCAGGAAGTTCTCTGCTAGCTCATCGAGTATCACAACATGGCCCATTGCCCCGAGGTATGTTTCCAATTTTGACTCATTTAATTTAAATGAAAGAGTGACAGGTTTGCCAACTGTTGGTGTGTTCATTTCTAAGGTCACTTTCTCTCCGTCAACCGTTCTTGTTAAAGTAGTATCTGCTTCGAGTGAAGTGTGTTGATGTTCACCCGCTTGTTCTCCCACTGTAAACTGAATGGGTTGGACATGATAGCTCAGACCTTTTGGTTTAATGTCAACAAATGCTTTATAAGATCCACCTGCCAATTCCTTTGCTATCTGAAATTCACCAGTTGCTATCTCTTCAGGATGAAGGTGATAGTAGGCATTTAGGTGCTCATCTACTAGGATAAAATGTAATCGTTTTTCATGGTTTATTTCAAGATCGTTAAAGGCATTCCCATTCTGATCCGCGAGGCGAATGGTTATCACATCGTTTTGATAGTTGACATCAACATTCACATCATTATCGAAAGATGGACCTTCATCATGTTGATGTCCCTCGTCTTCATGTCCACTCTTCTCTTTATCTTTCGTTTCGACAGAGCCTTGATGCTCACCATGCTGATTTTCTTCGGTAGGGCTTTGTACAGACTCTGAGTTAGAAAACTGAGCATAAATTGTATACCCTCCCGTGACTACTAGTAGGTAAATCAGCGCTGATAATACCCATTTCTTCATGATTCTCACTCCCTTTTAAAACTCATCTATTTAAGATTTTTCATTTAAATTTACTCTTTGTAATCGGAGAGCATTTAACACAACTGATACTGAACTAAAGGCCATTGCAGCACCAGCGAGCCAAGGCGCTAGGAGACCGAGGGCTGCGATAGGAATTCCAAGTGCGTTGTAGGCAAACGCCCAGAATAAATTTTGCTTTATGTTGCGGATGGTTTTTCTACTCATTAAAATTGCATCTGCAATACTCGTTAGGTCGCCTCTCATTAATGTGATGTCAGCTGCCTCCATGGCAACATCCGTTCCAGTTCCTATTGCCATTCCGATATCTGCAACAGCAAGAGCTGGGGCGTCATTAATTCCATCTCCAACCATGGCAACACGCTTACCCTTTTGCTGAAGCTTTTTCACTTCTTCAGCCTTTCCCTCTGGAAGGACTTCAGCGATGACAGCGTCTACACCGACTTGATTTGCGATTGCTTTAGCCGTTCTTACGTTATCACCGGTCATCATGATTACTTCTAAACCCATATCTTTTAACCGTCGAATGGCTTGCCCGGAAGTATCCTTTACTGTGTCAGCAACTGCAATGATTCCTTTGTATTGATTATTTATTGCCACTAACATTGCAGTTTTTCCAGTTTCCTCAAGCTGTTCCATTTTCGTTAATGCGTGCTGAATTTCAATTGAATTCTCGTGCATTAATTTTCTTGTGCCAATAAGGATTGTATTCTCAGCTATTTTTGCGATAATTCCATAGCCAGGCATTGCTTCAAATTCATCCACATTCTTAAGTGGAATTGATTTTTCCTTTATTCCGTCTACAATTGCTTGTGCAAGAGGATGTTCAGATTGCTTTTCAGCACTTCCTACTAGTTGCAAAAACACATTTTCCTCGAAAGTATCTTCAACAATCACATCTGTTAAAACAGGTTTTCCATTTGTTACGGTGCCCGTTTTGTCTAAAACCACTGTCGTCACTTTATGTGTCAATTCAAGGTGTTCTCCACTTTTAAAGAGAATGCCAAATTCTGCTGCGCGACCAGATCCTGCCATGATTGAGGTAGGTGTTGCGAGCCCTAATGCACACGGACACGCTATAACGAGTACTGCAATTAACTTCTCGAGCGCTACTGCAAACTCGCCTGGACTCACCCATACTAACCAAACAAAAAAGGTTAGAAAAGCAATTCCTACGACAATCGGAACAAATATCCCGGAAATTTGGTCTGCTAAACGTTGAATGGGTGCTTTAGATCCTTGTGCTTCTTCCACTACTTTAATGATTTGCGCTAAAGCGGTATCCCTACCTACTTTTGTTGCTTTAATTTTAAGAAATCCATTTTTATTTAATGTTGCGCCTATTACCGAATCAGTTACTCCTTTATCAACCGGAACACTTTCTCCCGTAAGCATTGATTCATCTAATGCGGAACGACCTTCAATAATTTCCCCATCTACCGGTATTTTTTCACCTGGTTTTACATAAAGAATGTCGCCGACGATTACTTCTTCTAAAGGAATTTCAAGTTCAGTTCCTTCTCGATAAACTGTTGCCGTTTTTGCTTGCAAGCCCATTAATTTTTTTATCGCCTCAGAAGAACGACCTTTAGCACGTGCTTCAAATAATTTCCCTAAAATGATTAAGGTGATAAGGATCGCACTCGTTTCGAAATAAAGCTCTGTCATGTGGTCATTACTTCCGATTGAGAGAATCGACAAGTAAATACTGTAAAAATAAGCAGCTGATGTTCCGAGTGCAACAAGTACATCCATGTTTGCACTTTTATTTTTTAACGCTTTATAGGCACCTACATAAAATTGTTTTCCAATGAAAAACTGGACGGGTGTTGCAAGTGCTAGTTGAACCCAGGGATTCATGAACATATCAGGCAAGTATATAAATGAAGTGAATTCAAAGTGGCTTACCATTGCCCAAAGTAATGGGATGGAGAGAATCAAAGAAAATAAAAATTTACCATTTTGTTTTTCTAGCTCTTTTTCACGATGAGTTTGTGTCTCGTTGTTGTGCTCTACTTTTTCAGTCGCTTGATACCCGAGATTTTCGACTTTCTTTTTTATTTCATGAATTGTTACTTGTGAAGAATTGTATTCGATACTCGCAGTCTCTAAAGCCAAGTTAACGGTTGCCTTTGTTATACCTGGTAACTTATTTAACCCTTTTTCAATGCGGGTGGAGCAAGCGGCACATGTCATTCCGATAATATTGAGCTCTGCTTTATCAGATAATACTTCATATCCGAGATTCTCTATTTTTTGCTGAAATTGTTGAATGGATGTTTCTTCAGGATGATATTTAATCGTTGCTTTTTCAAGCGCCAAATTGACGGTCGCTTCTTCTACACCATTTATTTTGTTCAATCCTTTTTCAATGCGAGTAGAACAAGCAGCACATGTCATACCTGCGATTGGCAGCTGAATTTCTTTTAACTGTTCATTCAACTTAGGTCACTCCTCTTTGATTAGTCTAACTTAAATCAAGCTAATATAATCTTGTCTATATTTATATACTATACCCCCCTACTGTATATTGTCAAATGTTTTTAACTTATTTGAAAATATTGTAGTTTTTTTGCAATCTTAGCAAGAAGTCAGCTGTATCGGCCACATGCCTAGAACACAAAAAAAGGACAACACATAAAGTGTCATCCCTGATTTTTTTCTAAAATGCTCGATAAGTTTGTATAATTGACCTTAGAACTTTCCATTGGATCACTGTCAAATTGTTCTTGTTCAACGACAAACCATTTCACTCCTGCTTCTTTACCGACTTTAATTAAGCCGCCTATATCTAATACTCCGCTTCCGATCTCGATGCTTCGCTTTGTACCGTCTACTTCCTTCATATCCTTTAAATGTAGGGACACGATGCGATCTCCATACTGTTCGATGATAGATGTTGGCTCTAGTCCAGCATAAGTCGCCCAATAACAATCCAACTCAATTTTCACAAGTTCAGGATCTGTATTTGAAAAAAGAATTTCAAAACCAGTTTGTCCGTCAAATTGTTGGAATTCAAAATCATGATTGTGATAAGCAAAAGTAAAGCCTTGGCGTTTACATTCGGCACCAATTTCGTTAAGCATAACTGCAATTGCTCGGTAATCCTCTGCACTTTTTCTCATATCTTCAGTTAGGTACGGAAGGATGATCAAGTCATTATCTATTTCTCGGTTATACTGCAGTGTTTCGTCCAGACGATCCCCCTGAAGAACATCAATACTAAGATGACTTCCAGCAACCTTCATGTTCGTACGATCCAATAGTTCTTTTAATTGCTCTGAGGGTGTATCAAAGTAACCAGCAAATTGAACCGAATCATATCCCATTTCTGCGACTCTCTCGATTGTACCTAAAAAGTCTTTTTCAGTCTTTTCTCGAACTGAGTACATCTGTAATCCTATAGTCATTAAAAAATCCCCTTTCACCTGATGTTTTTTAACTCGTATGTATACCTTCATCTAGTATATATTCGCTAACAATTAGCTTCTTCCTTTTAATCAATGGAATTTCTTATGAAATAATATGGAACAAAAGCGCAAGCGCCTTGGTTAGCCCCGACAAGCATAAGGCGATTCTAAATAGAAGGCGTTCTTTGCCTTCAATTTAGAATTGACTTATGACCTCGAGGTAGTTACAACCGCGACGTCCTGTCGCTGTAACTGCACTAGCACGTCGTGTGCGTCGGGGTTAGGCGCTGGCAGTCAAAGACGCGACGTCAATCGCCATGACTGCACTAGCACGTCCTGTGCGTCGGAGCTGGATGCAGAAACGTTATCCACAGTTCAAAAAATTTATAATTTTCTAAACAATAAAAAAAAGAGAGCAATACTCTGCTCCCTCATCTTAATTACACCTTGCTTTGAAGCTGGCGATCCAATATAAACGTTCCAAACGGAATAAGGGATGCAATTACCGCCCAAATGCCCCATAAAATGGACCAACGTTTTGCAAATTTTACATATACGGCTGCTAAAACAAAGGTAACAAACAAAAAGCCATGAGCAGCTCCAACGACCGATACAGCCATCGGAAGGTCGAAGAAATACTTTAATGGCATTGCGATAAATAGTAATAATAGATAGGAAATTCCCTCAAGTAGTCCAACAACTCGTAAACGTCCAACAGGCGTTTTTAGCATTGTTTCAGCTCCATTTAGTTAGGATATTTTACATTATACTGTTCATTCATTATTTTTAGACGGACAAACCTTGACAATTTGATTACATTTTCAGACTACACTATCTTAAATCCCTAAACACTATCAGCTATCCATTCTAATTATAATACATGAGTACTAAAATTTTGGTAAACATATATACAAAGAACATCTTTAGAAGCAATAGCTGAGGTGAGGAAGTTTGCATCTATTTTCATGGATTATGATGATTTTAGCAGTCTGGCGATGGGGTAATTGGAGGAATTGGCAAAATTATTACCCAACTATGCTATATATTTCGTCCTTAAATTTACTCTATAACTTGCTATGCTCAAATTTTATGCTCTGGGAATACCAACCGGTTTGGCTTTTAGATACACACCCTCACAATATTGACCTTGGCTATACGTTTATCTTCCTCCCAAGTTTAGCACTATTGTTTTTATCTAATTTGCCTGAGAAAAAACCAAACTTGTCTAAACTAGCTTATTTTTTTATGTGGACGACCCTTTCAATTCTTTGGGAATTAGCTCATTACTCTCTAAAGGGCATAAAGTATGATCATGGTTGGACTATTTTTTACTCGTATGCCTTTTATTGGATTATGTATCCAACCTTGTTGCTCCACTTTAAAAAGCCTCTCTATGCCATACTACTTTCAATTCCAATTATTATTTTTTTGCTATGGCATTTTAAAGTCCCGTTTCACTTAGCACCTTTAAAAAGAAGTTAAGGCTCGAGAAAGTTCTTACTCAACTTTCGCATATAGAAAAACTTAATGAACACTTGATAAATCTGGGTAGAGATTGATAATCATGATTTTTAGTTAGTTATTCACCATTTTTACTGCAATTAATTAGTTGTTCTTCAAAAAACAACGGCAAGAAACCAGACTGTAAGCGTTTCTTCAAGAAAGCTTTGCGGTCTTTTCATGGTTTCAACCCGTCATTCAAAGTTGGTGGTCTATTCTGAACCAGAACCACTTGAATTAGTACACTGGCGTACAATAACCTATATAATTCATATTATTCCCTCTAACAATATGATCATATCTAGACCGAATTTCCTTAGTAATTGGACCTTCAAGACCTTTTCCTATGACTCTACGGTCTATTTGGATAATAGGTTTTATACCGATTGCTGTACCTGTAAAAAATACTTCATCAGCTGAATATAGCTCAGTTCTTGATAAGCTCTTTTCAAAAATAGGTAACTTTAATTCATGATTGACTAATCGCATAACAGTATCACGGGTAATTCCTGCAAGAATATCATCTGAAATGGGAGGAGTTATCAATTGTTTATTCTTAACGATAAAAATGTTCTCAGTTGCTCCTTCACTCACATTTCCATCTTTTGTTAGAAAAATAGCTTCATCAAAACCATTTAACTTTGCTTCTGTAGATGCTAATGCAGAATTTAAATAACCCCCTGTAGGCTTTGTTTGGGGAGGAATCATATTGCTACCTATCCGTGTCCAAGAAGAAACACTAACTTTTAGAGCCGGTTTTGAAATGTAACTTATATCTGTGCAATAAATAAATACTCGATTAAAAGAACTCGATAAATCAGGGTGCAACGTATTTTCGCCATTAATGCAGATGGGGCGGATATAGACATCTTCTCGAATAGAGTTTATTTTTAATAAATGGATCGTCCAACGGAATAAATCCATCGATGAATAAGGGATTCGTAGATTCAAAGAATTCCCAGACTCATAGAATCGTTTATAGTGATCGAAGAGTCGAAAAACAAATAATTGTTTTTGGCTCTCATTCCAAAAGGCTCTTATCCCCTCGAAACATCCCAAGCCATAGTTTAATCCTTTATTTCTTACACTAACCGAAACCTCTGATTCATCTAAAAATCTCCCTTGATCAAAGATATACACGATATCAACACCCCAATAAATATGATTTTCTTATATGTATAAACGAATATTCAAATATATTCACCACTGCAAGATTTTAACTATATACGTAAGGAAATTTATTTCAGATATAGAACCTTTAACAGAACTGTTAAATTACTTTCTCACCTTTTATTGTTTATGGAAATGTGTTTTATAGATACTATTTAGAAAGCGTTTTATTCAAAATATCCAAAATTTAAAATTGACTGAAAAGTAAAATTATATTATATTCTAATAACATAATATATTTCAAATTTCGAAACATTTAATGAAAGTGAAGGTGATTTTATGTCACAGATGCTAGCTTTAGTGATTATTATTCTTATTTTATTTATTGGGGACCTCGTTGCTGTTCGAACAAAAGCGTGGATACCTTCTATTTTCGTCTGCGCAGTCCTATTTCTCCTAGGGTATTGGACGTTCTTTCCAAAAGATATTGTAGCATTGGCAGGTGTACCACCGGTCGTTGCGACTATGATGATGTACTTATTAATCACAAATATGGGCACTTTGTTGTCCATTCAGGAATTGAAAAATCAATGGAAGACGATTGTAATTGCCGTCTCAGGTATTTTAGGAATTATCGCTATATTATTCGGTATTGGAACATTTCTTTTCGGCTATGAGACAATCATCGTTGCAATTCCACCTTTAGTGGGTGGCGTAGTATCTGCATTAATCATGTCAGAAGGTGCAAAGGAAGCTGGTCTCGTTTCATTATCCGTGTTTGCAATTGTCATCTATGTTATGCAAGGATTTGCCGGGTATCCACTAACCTCAATCATGTTGAAAAAAGAGGGTAAAAGACTTCTTGAGCAATATCGTAACGGACATTTGACAATAAAAAAATCGGAAAATACAGCTTCCTTAGAAAATGGAAAGACTGAACTTAAGCTATTTAAAAATATGCCCGAGAAATACAACACTGATTTCTTTAAGTTTTTCAGACTGGCATTTGTAGGATATCTTGCATACCTTGTTTCTACTCTATTAGCGCCAATTGTGACAGTTAGCCCGTTTGTTCTCTGCTTATTGTTCGGGGTTATCTCCACAAGTATCGGTTTTCTAGAAAAACAGGTTTTACAAAAGGCTAACGGTTTCGGATTTGCCTTAATGGCTCTTATGCTCTTCATTTTTGACGGGATGAAACAGGCGACACCAAGTATGATGCTTGAGATCCTTTATCCTCTTGTCGGTTGTATTGTTTTAGCAGTCATCGGTATGTATTTATTCTCATTCATAGTAGGTAAAATTTTAAAAGTAAGCAAAGAAATGGCATTCGCTGTTTCGTTGACTGCATTATATGGATTTCCAGCTGACTACATCATCACTGCCGAAGTCATCAAGTCATTAACAGATGATGAGAAAGAAAGAGAGCTGCTAACTAGCCATATGCTGCCGCCAATGCTTGTCGGTGGTTTCATAACGGTCACGATCGTGTCGGTCATATTAGCCGGTTTCTTTGTAGGGTTATTGTGAAAAATGGAGGGGAACTAGTATGAACAGGGTTCAAGAACAAATTGAAAAACATATTCACGCATTGAGTAAATTTACATCAACACCTCAAAAAGGGGTCACACGGCTTACTTATAGCAATGAAGATCTACAGGCACGTAATTATATAAAAAAAACAATGAAGGAGTACGGTCTGAATGTGTGGGAAGATGGTTTTGGCAATATCTTCGGCAAGCTTGAAGGTACTTTAAAAAATGCGCCTAGCGTTCTAATCGGTTCACATTTTGACTCTGTCCCAAATGGAGGTGCCTATGATGGTCCTGCAGGTGTAGTGGCGGGACTTGAAGTAGCTTCCCTCTTTTCCAAAAATAAATTAACACCGAAATACCCATTGGAAATCGTTGCACTTGTAGAAGAAGAGGGAGCGAGATTTGGCGGCGGACTGATGGGATCAAGAGGAATGGTCGGATTACTTTCTGAAGAAGATTTTAAAAACCTTAAAGATAAGGACGGCCTCTCCACTGAAGAAGAGATGGAAAAAATCGGGCTTAATACGTCTCTTCCAAAAGTAAGAGATCCAAAAACAATGAAGGCATTCCTAGAATTGCATATTGAACAAGGACCAATCCTTGAGGAAAAAAATATTCCGATTGGAGTGGTAGAAGCAATCGTAGGTTTGACCCAACTGGAAGTGACAGTAAAAGGGCAAGCAGGGCATGCGGGTACAACTCCGATGGATCGCCGGTCTGATGCCTTAGTCACCGCTGCAAAGATCCTTGCTCAATTGTCAGATCTTGCAATTGATGAAGGAGAAGGAACGGTTATAACGGCCGGCCGTCTCAATGTATTTCCAAACGGTGCAAATATCATCCCGGAAAAAACCGTATTCACAGTGGACATCAGATCAGGCAAAGAAGAAAACGTAAGGAATGTTATTCGTAAAACAAAGGAACTGGTTCAGTCATATAGTGAAAATGGGATTCACACATCAATTGAACAACTTTTATATATTCAGCCAAAAGCCTTGAATAAAGACATTCGTTCCCTTTTGAAGCAACAAAGCAGTCAATTGGAAATTCCGTACTGTTCCATCAACAGCGGTGCAGGTCACGACGCCATGGTCTTTTCTGATTTTACGGATGTAGGTATGATTTTCGTTCCAAGTAAAGATGGACTCAGCCATTGTCCAGAAGAATGGTCAGACTCACGCCATTTGGCAAATGCTGTCCAAATTCTATATGAAGCAGCCAAGAACTTAACGGAGGTGGATTCGAATTGATTCATAAAAAAATAAAAGAAGCAATTCAAAACTATAGTGAAGAACTGACAGAATTACGCAGAATGTTCCATAGCGAGCCGGAATTATCATGGGAGGAGGAGAACACTACTGCATTTATATGTGAGTATCTCGAAAACCTAGGAATATCATACCGAAGAACAAAACCGACCGGTGTCATTGCAAATATAATCGGCGGAAAGCCAGGTAAAACCGTAGCTTTAAGGGGAGACATGGACGCATTATCAGTTGAACAGATTAAAAAAAATTTACCATACGCATCTAGGGAAGATGGGAAAATGCATGCGTGCGGCCACGATGCACATACTGCAATGCTGCTTATCGCAGCCAAAGCACTAAATAAAATCAAAGATGAGTTGCCAGGAAATGTCCGGTTATTGTTTCAACCTGCCGAAGAAATTGCAGAAGGCGCAAGAGAAATGGTGAAACAGGGGGCTGTTGAAGGTGTTGATAATGTCTTCGGCATTCATATATGGTCACAGATGCCAACGCACAAAGTTTCATGTACACCAGGACCTTCTTTTGCTTCAGCGGATTTATTTAAAGTGACTTTCAAAGGAAAAGGAGGACACGGCGCTATGCCTGAGGATTGTATCGATGCGGCAATCGTTGCCTCCTCTTTCGTCATGAATGTACAAGCTATCGTATCAAGAACGATAGACCCCAAAAACCCTGCTGTTCTTACAGTAGGAAAAATGGTTGTCGGCACACGATTTAATGTCATTGCGGAAAATGCGGTTATCGAAGGCACTGTCCGTTGTTTCGACCCTGACACGCGCGATCATATTGAAAGACAGATCCAGCATTATTCTGAAAATGTGGCAGGATTATACGGTGCAAGTGCAACGGTTGAATACACCCGTGGAACCCGAGCTGTGATCAATGATGAATACAGCGCCAAATTAGTCCAAAAGGTTGCTACAGAAGCATTCGGCGAGGACATCTTATATAATGAAAAGCCAACAATGGGTGGCGAAGATTTCAGCTTCTTTCTGGAAGAAGTACCCGGCAGTTTCGCTCTCGTAGGAAGTGGCAATCCCGAAAAGGATACGAAATGGTCGCATCACCACGGCAAATTCAACATTGACGAGGACGCTCTGGCTACAGGAGCCGAACTATACGCTCAATATGCCTGGACTTATCTGACCGAATAAAAGGTCAAAAATAGTAGAGTACCTAAAATGATTATTTAATGGATTTTCCTAATGTAAAAATAATCCCTTTGAACAATAATTAAAGACTGATTTTCCCTTTATCAAATGGAAAATCAGTCTTTATTGGTCATGGCCCAAGCCTTACAGTGTATGAGGTTAACCCTTTCTTTCAATTGCCCCAGGAGGCTTTTCCATCCAACCACGGTCAATCATAATATTTACTCCATCTTCAGAATATGCCATCACCTCTGTTAAGAGTTTAGAATAATTAGCAGCTAAATCTCTTCTCATAGTAACAGACAAAGCATGTCCAAAATACGTAAAACTCGTAGCATTTAAAGAGGTAATCAAAAACATGATCAATTTTTCAGTAAACGGAGATACCTTTGAATCCGTCACTTCCATTTCAACTGGAACTGTACCTAACAAATCTTCTTCTTTCAAAAGGTTATTCAAATACTCAATTTGCTTATTAGCTAAGTCTTTCCCCCTCTTAAGGTATTCTTTGACTTCTTTATCTTCGACGACTTGAATTAAACCATACAACAGGAGTACTCCAAAATAGTTCCTTTCAATGTTAAAAAAAATCTCCGTGAGTTCCAATGAATTTATCGGTCTTCGCTCACCAAACCACCCTGTCAAGAACGATTGTTTTTCTACAAATTCCACCTTATTTGGATAAGGAATTTTTGGAGGGCGGTCATAAATACCTTTTGATAGCATACAGCGTACTGCCGTTTTATAAAGCCCGTTTGTTGAAACAAGAATTTGTGAAAAAAGTTCAAGTACATCATCTCTTGCTACGTTTGAAGTAAAAATTCCATAATTGAATAAACCTATTCTACTCATGCCATATACAAAACTTAACGCATATAAATCGTCAAATAATGCAGGAGCTGAAAGGTTTACATCGCCGTCCGAAAATCCTTGTGGGATCGGAAATTGTTCTTTAGCAAATATATTTTCAATGTAATTCATGTTCGTTTGAGAAAGTTTCAATGCCTCATTTACGATTGAGACGACTTCTTCGTCTTTGAGATGTTGTAAAAAGTGCTTAAAAAAACAGATAGATGCACTATCAAAAATATATGTACTCCATAAGCTGGCTATTTCTGTAGAAGATAACTTGATATCGTAATTTTCCATTAACCATTATCACCCTTTCTAAAAAGAACATTTTTTGTAGGATTAGATATTTTTGTTGAATTTATTCCTAATATTTAGTTGTTTATATTTTGGACTGAACTTTGAGCTTAATTTAACTATTTATTTCCGAGACCAATGTTGATCACTCACACTTGTTTCCGCAAGTTCAAACGTGGTTTTGTATGGTTTAAAGTCAACATGGCGGTTTACCGCGTATAATTCCTCTGGACTGCATAGAAAAAGAGATAAAGCTTCTTTATAAACGTATCGATCGATGTCTTTGGCAACTTCTAAACGCTTCGTTCGATCTGTTTGCATCATCATTTTTTGATAGAGTCTTTCAAATTCTGGTTGCACTGGACCCATTCTAAGCTTCCCATCGGAACCAAAAAATTCACGATGAAAATAGGCGGGGGTGTCTTCTAAAAAGAGTGCTGTTGTGCTTGCTATGAGAACATCCCACGGTGGAGCAATCTTCTTTTCAGCATTCACTCGATCCCACTTTACTTCGTCATCAAAAGGAATAATGAACACCTCCACTCCAACTTGCAAGTTTTTTTCAAGTTGAGATGCGAGGAGACGACAAATGTCTTCGTATTTCTCCTTAACTGCTAGCTTGAGCTTTCTGCCCTCTGGCCATCCTACCTCATTTAAAAGCTGGCGTGCACGAGTTGGATTATGCTCCCTGGCGACTAACTCTTCCGGAAAGTCAAACGCCCAAGGTAAGGTAAGTGCTGGAACCTGCTGAGCATAGCTTTTAAAGCCTTGTTCAATAAGCTCCATTCGATCTACTGCCAAATTAACCGCTAGACGCAAGCGACGGTCATTAAATGGAAGATGTTGTTGAAACTGATTAAAAACTCCTGTTAAAATTTCATTACCTTTTACGTTCATGAGCTTTGCAATTGTTGATGTTTTAACTATACCTGAATCCTTAGGTGATACTTTGGTCACGATATCAACTTGCCCCTCTGTTGTCGTGCAAAGGTGCAGGGCCTCTTTTAGTGTAAGGTCATTACGAAACACAACCGATTTTAGCTTTGGTCCTCGTTTTTTGTTCCAATACTGTTGGTTTGCTTCTAGCAAGACATATGGTGTACGTTCTTCCTTTACTGTTAACCATGTAGCTTGAAATGGTGTGGTCTTAATGAGTGCTGGTATATTAGTAAGTGATGAGTATCCTTTTGAAAGAATAAATGGACCCGTGCCCCACGGGCCAGATTGATCGAGCACTCACCAATGTCCCTCAGCCGTACCAATCTTTGCATACCCAAAGCCGAGCTGCTGCCAAAATTGTAAATTAGCAAAATGGTTGCCACGCATTTTTCCTAAAGCCAATCCATCCCTCTTAGGAAAGTGAAATCGAACTGTGAAATTGTCGACAACCTCTAGGGTTGTTTCCTTAGGAAAGTTCAGCCATGTACCGGGTGGATGAGGAGCGAACCAGCGCTGAAGTTCATCGAAATTCTGTTTCACATTAAGAGCGGAAAACAGTTCAGAATTATGGAATTGTGCATCCTTACGCAACTTCATTTCTAACGTTGTCTCGTCGACCCACTGATAGCTTGCTGCTAAAGACGGGATAACTCTTCCGTCAAAATCAGCTCGAACAGCCTCTTCCATCGTATTAAATAAAATATACAACCAGTTGAATGGGGATGGATCGACGACATTAATGGTTCCAAGTGGCTTGATCAGTAAGGCTTCATCAACTTGAACAAACGTTTGTTTAACCATATTTGACATGACCTCCTTTCTGTTATGACTATTAAAAGCATACTGAGTAGACATTGAAGATATTTCTCTCCTGAATAAGAAAAGCGCAAGGCGCCCGCTTATCGGCGACAAGCATAAGACGAGCCGGCTGGAAGGTTGTTCTTTAACCTTCTGGACGGATTGGCTTATGACCTCGAGCCGATGGCGCCTGGAGCTAGACACAAAAACTAAGTACAAAAAACTTATACTTTCTTATCTTTGAACAAAAGCGCAAGCGCCTTGAACAGCCTTAGGCATAGCATAAGGCGATTCTAAATAGAATGCGTTCTTTGCCTTCAATTTAGAATTGACTTATGAGATAGAGGGGCTAGGCGCTGGCAGTCAAAGACGCGACGTCCTGTCGCATTGACTGCACTAGCACGTCCTGTGCGTCGGAGCTGGATACAGAAATGTTATCCACAGTACAAGAATTTTATAATTTCCTAAACGATTAAAAAATGCCTAGCTACATGATATTCATGTGATAGGCATTTTCTTACTAAATTGATTCTGAAATTTCCTGCGTATTATTTTCCACTTCTGCTCGTTGCTTTTTTGCTTTTTTAAAGTGTAGCAGTTCATAAACGACTGGAATGACGACTAGTGTTAAAAGTGTTGCAACACTTAGTCCACCGATTACAACAATCGCTAAGCTTGCTGATACAAGGTTTCCTGTTTCTGCTTCTTTAAATAGCAATGGAAGCATCGCACAAATCGTTGCAATTGCCGTCATTAGGATTGGACGCATCCTGGTTGTTGCTGCCTCGACGATCGCATCACGGATGATCATTGTTTGTTCATTCTGTCTAACACGGTCGAGTAACACAATTGCATTCGTCACAACGATTCCGATTAACATTAACGCACCAAGTAATGCAGTTATGTCGACTGAGATTCCACTTATTAGCAATCCTAAAATTGCACCGATCGCTGCTAGTGGTAATGAGAACAGAATCGCAATTGGAGCGCGAACCGTTTTAAAGGTAATAATCATAATCAAAAAGACAATTCCGATTGACGCAAGCATCGTCATAAATAAATCTGTGAATTCGTCCTCTTGGTCAACACTTGCTCCACCTACAAGGACTTGCACACCCTCTGGTACGTCTATTCCTTCTGTTTCTTTATCACCTAACACGTTCGCATTTATTTTTGTTGAGATTTCAGACAACTTGGCTGGATCGACAATTGCCGTAACGCGAGCGTACTGGACGCCTTCTTTATGAAATATATTTGTTGCCTTTTCTTCCATTTCTAAGTTTGCTACGCTCGAGATTGGAACAATACCTGCTTCCGTTTGAATCAGCACCTCATTAATTTCCTTTTCTGTTTCAGGACTCATTAGTGGTTCAATGACAACTGATGTTTGCTGCTCTTCCACTTTAATCGATCCTATTGGTGTTGAATTAAGCATTACGGCTGTTTGTTGTGCAACTTGCTCTGCATTTGCTTTAGAGGGGTCAACGACTAAAGAATAGACAGTTTTCTTTTCCTCATGATTGGTTGAAACCTTTTCAATTCCTTTAATTCCGACTATTTCCGTTTTAACATCACTTGCAACTTTTTCAATTTGCTCCAAGTCATCTCCTAATACATCAATGGTAATCGCTGTTTGTTGACCACCCATGAGTGATTGTTCGCTAACCTCAAGCGTTGCATCGCTATACTCCTTTTTCTGAGTTTCTACCTTAGCAATAAAATCTTCCTCTTTTGCTCCTTCTGCTAGTGTAACCATGAGTGTTGTTTCAGTCGGAGAGCTAACATCCCCATATTTCATCGAGTCTTCCGTATTACCTAGCTGTAAATATGTGCTATCAACATTCTCTTGCATCATCATAAATTTTTCTAGTTCAAGAGATTCCTTTTTTACTTTTTCAATTGGCGTGTTATTCGGATAGCTAAGTGATGCATAAACATAGTCCGATTTAGGCTTTTGAACACTGCCTTTTGGAAGTACTACGTAAGCCGCTATCGAACCTGCAAATAGAAGAAATGCGGTAAGCAAAACGACCCATTTATGATTTAAGGACCATGTTAAGAATCCTTGATATTTCCGAGAAGGTTTTGGCTCTTTTAACTTTGTATTCTTTAAAAGTCCTGCGCTCATTAATGGCACGACAGTAAGTGCTACCAGTAATGAAGCCAGTAATGAATACGTAATGGTTAGGGCAAACGGTAGTAAAAATTCTTGTAACCCACCCTCTAATAATCCCATTGGTAAAAATACTGCCACAGTTGTGAGTGTTGAAGAGGTAATTGCTGTTCCAACTTCCTTCGTCGCTTCGACCACGAGCTTGACTGAAAGCTTTTCTGTTTCTGTTTTTCTAAAAATATTCTCAATCACAACGATGCTATCATCCACTAAACGACCGACAGCAACTGCAACTCCACCAAGCGTTAAAATATTTAAGGTAACACCTGATTGCGCTAATAAAAACAAGGTAAATCCAAGTGACAGTGGAATCGATACAATCGTAATAAACGTAGAGCGGATATTTCTTAAAAAGAGCATAATGACAATTGTTGCAAAAAGTGCACCTAGTAAGACTTCCTTGATCATACTTTGAACAGAGGATTCAACCATTTCTGCCGAAGACAAGAAAATATTCGTCTCTACATCCTTGTATTCTTTATTAATTACTTCTGAAGCCTTTTCTACTTCCTCATTAATTGTGACAACATTGGACTGACTATCCTTCGTTACAACAAACAATAAACCATCTTGACCATTTACACGTGTGTAGTTGTTTTCAGGTTTTTTAACCGTAATTTCGGAAACATCGTCTAATGTTACACTTGGAACGACCGAGATGTCCTTTAATGATTCGAGACTATTCACATCTCCTACTACTTGAATATTACTCGACTTTCCATCAATCGTTTTCTCGCCAACTGATGCTGCAAGGTTTTGCCCTTGTAAGACAGACATGACTTGTTGTATAGAGAGTTGTTTTTCCGTTAATTTTTCCTCATCAATTTGCACCGATACGTAAGACGCTACCGTTCCAAACGTCTGAATGTCAGAAACTCCTTTAATTTCTTTAAAATAAGGTACTAGTTCATCATTCGCAAATTGAATGTTTGCTGGTGTTACACCCTCTTCAAATGAAATTGCCACATAAGAAACTGGAATCATTGATGTGTTTAATTGAACAACGTTTGGCTTCATCACATTTGGAGGAAGTGACAATGAATTCAATGCTTCATCAATTTCTCGCTTTGCTTCCTTTTTATCTGTTTTAGATTCAAAGTGAATATCAATCTTTGAATAGCCATCTCCGGTCGTTGAAAAGACTTCTTTTTTTCCATTAACATTACTTACAGATTTTTCAATTGGTATTGTGACTTGTTCTTCCATCGCGCTGGAGTCCATTCCTTGACCAACTGCAACGACCGATATGAACGGCTGATCAGCAGAAGGCAAGAACTCCATCGGTAGTCTCATATAGCTCAAGACCCCCATTATTAATATAATCATTGATACCAAAGTAACTGCTGCTTTGTTTTTAAACGACCATTTTGTAATCCACGACATCATTATTTCTCCTCTCGGGTCTCATTCATTTATTCTTCTGTTTCATCTTAATCCTTTGAATTATTTTCCATAATGATCTTTGGCCTGAATAGTATGTAAGACTTAAGACCGATATTAACAACTAATTAAAAATCTAAACGGACGGCAAAAAACCTCCCCAACACGTTAGGGAAGTGATGAATATTTAGATATTACTAACAAATCATATGGAAGGTTATTCCATTTTCAACTGATTATTACTACCAATTTTGTCTCTTTCGTAAGGATGTAATATGCGCTAGATGATGTTGACTGTGCCATGCATACATGCCAAGAGCAGTATGTAAATTGGTTTTCACTTGTGTTTCAGGGTGAAAAAAAGCCTTCGTAAAGTCTTGATCAGTCATAGCTTTCAGCAAAATTACCCATCTTGCGTGAAGAGAGTACAGCAAGTTTATTGATAACTGCACATCAGCATCAATTGAATCATTAAGCCCAGCCCACTCACTTTCATTATATGGTTTAATAACAGGTACATTTTCGGTTAAACTGAGCTTGAATCGAATAAACGAATTCATATGACTGTCTGCGAGATGGTGAACCACTTGGCGTACTGTCCATCCGCCTGGACGATAGGTTGTATCCAATTGTTCATTCGTTAAATCAGAAGTAGCTTCTTTTAAAAGCCGTGGAGTTTCCACTAATACTTCAATCCATTTTTGACGATCACTATGCCTTATTTCAATTGGAGCCTCGAATTTACCGATTGGGTATCTCAAATCTTCCATCTCTACTCTCCCCTTTTCGATCATTTTCTGTTTGTGTAAAACATATTCTTCTACCAATTGCTTATTTTCTCCTTTAAATTCTCATCGAAGTAATCAATTGTTTCTCGGTCTGAATTTGTTGGGAGATAAAAGGATTGTTGATAACTTTCGTGTCCCTTTCCTGTTATCACAACCCAGTCACCCTTTTGACTCATTGCAATCGCCTCTTTAATCGCTAGCGTTCGATCCGGTATAAAGCATCCATTGTCTTTTCCAGTATCCTTTTTTAGCATTTGAAGCTTTCTTATCATTTCCTCTGAAGACTCTGTATTTAAATCATCCATTGTTAAAATATAAAAATCACTTAATTCTGAAGAAATTCTTAGCATCTCCTCCCTCTTTGCTTCATCTCGATCGCCTCGATAACCAAAAAGATGGATAATTCGTTTTGCTTTACACTGTCTTGCTGTTCTTAAACAATGACCAACAGCACTGGCAGTATGTGCATAATCAACGACAACTGTCACATCATTGATTAATTGTATTCGTTCAAAGCGACCTTCTATTCCTTTAAAAGTTGTCAAAGAAGATAGTAGCTTTTCTTCTGAAACACCAAGATTTTTTGCAGCAATAAACGCTAGTAAGCAGTTATAAATATTATGAAGGCCTGGTATGGATAATTGAACCTTGTATTGTGTCTTGTTATCTAGGAATTGAAAAATAGGTGTAGCATCCATGCTTAATTCAGTAAACTGAATGGTACTAGTAGATGACTTCCCTATGGACTGCACTTCTTGTCCCATTCGTTTTAAGTTTGAAATCAGCTTTGAGCCCCAATAGTCATCATCATTTATTACGGCTAAACCATTTTGTTTAAGCATTGTAAACAACGTAGACTTTGTCTGGAAATATTCTTCTAGCGTCCCATGGTAGTCAAGATGGTCATGATCTAAATTTGTAAATAAACATAGATCAAATTGTATGCCCTCTAAACGTTTCTGATCTAATCCATGAGAAGAAACCTCGACAATAATCACCTCATCCTGACTCTGTGAGATAAGCTTATGTAAATCAAGGGAACTTGGAGTAGTGTTTGTAGAAGGTGTAGCTTTTCCGTTAATTATTGTTTGAATCGTCCCGATTAGTGAACATGATATTCCATTTTCTTGGAGAAGATGTTTCAAAAAATAGCTAGTTGTCGTTTTTCCGTTCGTCCCAGTAATCCCAACAATGACCTTTCTCTCTGAAGGATGATCGTAAAAGTGACTTGCTAATCGACCTAGCCATTCTCTACTATCGTCAACTTTTAGATAAGGTACTGAAAGGTTTGCGATCGTTTCTTCTCCCACAATGACAGCTGCTCCAGAGGAAACCGCATCGTTAATAAATTGATGTCCATCTGCTAGGGAGCCCTTTATGGCAACAAAAATAAACCCCGCTTCAACATCTTTGGAATTATTAGCGATCCCTTTAACCTCAATATTCTCAATTTCACCCTGTATATCGAGGGAATGAACGTTATCTTGAAGCAAGTTACGTAATTTCATTGTTGATAGCTCCTTATTCTTGCACCTCATTATTTTTTTACCGTAAATATTCCGTAATGAGTTTATTTTTCCTTTCTTCCATAGCGACTAAACATAAAAGTTGAGCATGGTTGATATTGGAACTAAAATGAATTTTATTTCGTAAGGCGAAAGATTCTCCTAGAAGCTAGTCAAATAGATGGTAATTATGTCGAATGCGTAATATCTCTTAGTAATATCTGGCCATTTTTGTGATATTAACAGGAATTCAGACGAAACATGCCGAAACATCCACCTTACAAAGCTGTGAGGGGGATAAGATGAAAAAGCAACTAATCGCAAGTATAACGAGCTTAGCTATATTGTCAGCAACACCATTTAATGTTCTAGCCACCGACTCTTGGAAAAACGTCAATGTGAACGAAACAAATGTAGAACAGGGTGGTAGCTTATTTAATAGCGAAAACTATGATTTTGTAAAGTACTCACACATTGAAAAGAAACTACAACAAGTAGCAAAAGAAAGCAAACGCGTTACCTATGAAAAAAGTACATATACCTCTTCAAAGGGAGAACCAATGTATGTCGTAACCATCTCTAATCCAGATGCAAAGGGCAAATTCGGATACTATAAAGGCTTACGAAAAAAGATGCTTAAATCACCAGAAAAAGCGCAGGATTTTATTGATAAGCACCCTGATTTAAAAGTACCTGTAATGATTAACGGTTCCATTCATGGAACAGAGTTTATTGGTACAGATGCAGTGCTTCAGCTTATTGAGCGATTTGCGACCCAAAATGATCAAGAAACAAATGCCATTTTAGAAGATCATATTTTAATTTTCAATGTTGTAGCGAACCCGGATGGACGGATTGATGCAACCCGCTTTAATGGAAATGGAATCGATCTAAATCGTGATTTCATTACCCAATCACAAGCAGAAACAAAGCATACAGTAGATTTAATTACAGAATGGAATCCGATGGTCTTTTTAGATTTGCATGGATATGTAAAAGGATATGGTGGCCCCTCAAAGCCTGGCTTAATTGAACCTTGTACCCCACCACATAATCCGAATTATGAATATGATTTATTTTCTAAATGGTCCCTAGACCAAGCAAAATCAATGGAAAGTGAAATCGTTTCACAACGAGATCACTACGAAAATACAAACACAAGCACTTCAAAAGTTGATTATCAAAATATGGAAGGTACCTATATTCCACTACGAGATGATACAGCAGGCTGGGATGATTATCCGCCAATCTTTACTCCAATGTATGCGATGTACCATGGTGCATACGGCTACACACTAGAAGCACCAACCAACGACTGGGATGGAGTAAAGTGGACATATGATGCTGTAATGGGAGCACTAAAGTTTTCAAGTAACAATAAAACTGACATGGTAAAAGACCAAATTGAAATCTTTAAACGTGGTGTAAATTTTGACCACCCATTCCATCAAGAAGGTTTCTTTCCAAAAGCGTACATCTTACCAGAAAACGATCTTGATAATAGTACTCTTCAAAAAGCTGTAAAACACTTACTGGATAATGATATTGAAGTAACCGAAGCGAAAAAAGAGTTTAGCTATAACGGAAAAACGTATCAAGGAGGTTCCTACATTGTCTGGCTAGATCAAGCAAAGGCAGGACTTGCCAATACGATGCTCTGGGATGGCGAAAACATTACCGAAGATACGCCGGCTATGTATGACATCTCGGCTTGGAGTTTACCGGAGCTTTGGGGATTTGAAGCAGTTGAAGTAAATGCTAAAGACTCATTCAGCGTAAAAACATCAAAGGTGACTGCAATACAAACCAAAGGAACACTAAATGGGAACGGCCCATATCTCATTCCTAACAGTTCTGTCCAATCTGTTTCTCTAGCTAATCAGCTCATCAATAAAGGCTTTTCATTAAACCGTGACAATGATGGTAACTTCTATGTGTCAGCTGATGCGAAAAGTGAGCTTTCAAATCTTTTAACAAAAGTCGATGTAACTGTTGATACAAAGATAATTCCAAACGATGCTCAGAAAGTTGGACGACAGGTCGTTACCATTTTAAGAGATGGCGGAATGAACAAATCTCAATCCCACTCGGGCACACATTTAGCACTAAAGCGGCTAGGATTTATTGTGGAGGAACGTACTCCTAGAGAAATTGCTGAAAACGGCATTGGGGATACGGATGTATTCATTTATAATGGAACATCTCGCCTAATTTCCTATCAAAATAGCAATGCAAACAAAGAATTTGGTTTAGAGAATGTTGCTCAATATGAAAAGTTCAAAAAACATATTAATGAATTCGTTGATAACAGTGGTAAATTTGTTGCATTAGGAGCAGGTGGTTCACAAGCTGCCACTCAGCTTGGACTTACAAGTATAGTCACCAAAACTGGCGGCAGTAGTAGTAACGGAATTGTTAAGGTGGACTATAAAGATAGTCCTTTTACAGCCGGTTATCAACAAAATGATCTTGGGTTCGTCTACTACCCAGCTTGGTATTCAAACGTTGGAAGTGCAGAAGTTCTTGCAAATTATGAGGCTACTGAGGATTTCTTCGCAGCTGGTCATTGGAAAGATTATCAACAGGCGCAAGGTCAGCCGGTAATGGTTAAGGATGAAAACGTTCTTCTCGTCGGAATGGAGCCAGGATTCCGCGATCATACGGATTTCCTTTTTAGAATAATTTCGAATGCTGTTTACTCTAAATAGAACTGTGAATTGCCATTTAGCTGAATTAGCTGGATGGCGTTTTTTTATAAACTAGAACACTACTCGTTCTCAATACCGAGATAATACCTTCTTCCTTTTGTTTCCCCTGAGTATGGCATGTTCATGGAAATTAAGATTTTAGAAGCTACTGAAGTTGAGGGCAAGAGAAGAAATTGCGAAGCTCTTGATTCGTAATTGTTGAACTAACTAAGAGGCTGTAATCTTTTATAGCATCGTGATGTGCATCTTTCGACGTAAAAGAGCATGCTGAGCAGGTCCACTTAGATGTTTTTCTGTTCATTGGTATATATTGACACCTGGGACATTGATCACCTTTCAGAAGCTCTGATTCTGAGATCTGAAATTTTTGAAGAATGTCAGGGTTATATGGAGTATTTAGCTTTGTTAGTATACGTGAGGTTTTCCGAATTTCTTTTGATGTGATTTTTTCTTCTGAATATCTTTTACCAAGTTTTCCTAAATGGTTAAGTATATCGTCACTGTGAATGACGCTATTTGAAATATTTATGTGATTGGATGATGTTTTAATTACTGTATACTGATTACTTATAACAACGATTGTTTCAATTGGCAAGTGTGTCAGTCTGTGTTCTTTTAGGTGTTTTGATAATTGGCGTTTTTGTCTTTCAACTTGAGTGATTGGGTTGAGCATACCTGTTTCTTTATCACTTGATATTCGTACAAACTGGTTGGTGTTTGCGTTAAAAAATACAGTTCCTGAAATATTCTTTACTTCAATGATAAGAAAATAGTATGGAGAAATAATCAATAAGTCTAGCTGATAGAAATATTCCTTATTACCCTTCAACCTCAAGTTATTATTGATCGTGTATTTTTTATCGTCAAGAAAACTTAAGTGGTAGTCTAGTGATTTTTCACCGTTGAATCCCGCTAGACTTCTTCCGTGACTTTCTCCACGCTTTCGATGAATTTTCGGAAGCCGTCGCAACAGTGATTCTAATTTCCGAATATATATTGGAACCTTTTGAGTCTTTAAACTCACAACACCACATCCTATGTCATTTTGTATAGTACTTCGGTCTTTAGAAGTGATTTCCTTCATTGTCAGGAGAAAAGTCAGGAAATTCGCAGCGAAGGCTCTTTATTTAGCCAAAATGTGTCATAATCTGTCCAAAATCCAATTAATTAAGCGGAAAAGACAATTATTCTATCGAAAATCAAAATAATCGAGCCAAAGTCCCAAGAAGCTGATCACTCAAATATATAATTTTCAGAATATATTGACATTAACATCTTAATACAATACATTAGTAATCACCATATGAATAAAGTAGTTCGTTAAATTAAGGAGCGTGTAAATGGGCAATTTACAAAGAAAAGTCGCTATTATTACTGGTGCTGGTAGTGGTTTAGGGAAGGAAACGGCTCTTGCCTTTGCAAAGGATGGGACAAATATTGTAATTTGCGGGCGTAATTATTCCAAATTAGAAGAAGTAGAAAACTTGATTAAAGATAAGTATGCTGTTGAGGTTTTGCCTATTCGTGCAGATGTTTCTTCTGAAGCCGATGTTAAAGTGCTAGTCCAGGCAACTCTTGCCAAGTTTAAAGGGATTGATATATTAATAAATAATGCTGCCGTTTTTCAACAATATCGGATTCTTGACAGTCCCCTAGATAGTTGGGACTACCAATTTAATAATAACGCGACAAGTGTTTTTTTAATGATGAGAGAATGTATACCGATTATGAGGGCTCAAAGATCAGGAAAGATCATTAACATTACCTCTGGACTTGTTAGAGAAGGAGCTGCAGGATTTGGTGCTTATGCTGCAAGTAAAGCTGCTGTTGAGGCCTTAACATTTTCTGTTCAAGATGAGGAGCATAAAAATGGTATTCAAGTAGCTTTGTTCAACCCGGGGGTTATGAGCACGAATTTAGCAACAATTGGAGATGATCCCGCCAATGTAGCACCTTATTTGGTTGAAATCGCTCAGTCAAAGGCAAAAAATAAAAAAAGAGTGATGCAATTAGAGGACTTCCAATTTTCCAATCGATAGAACAACAATTTCAAGCGCTACCTCTTATATAGAAAGGCAGAAGTTCTGCCCAATAAAAAAAGGACTTGTCTATTTGACAAACCCTACTCATTACTAATACTCATTAATATAAGGATTACCACTAATGTTTTTTCTCACTTCTTCAGTAATCTGAAATGGGGCTTTTGATTCACTAGTCGAATCATTCGTAATCTGTACACTTCCATCATAATGAATTGGATTTTGCTCCACTTTTCGCACCTCCTTTTATGTAGTATTTACAAAGTTCTTCAGTTTATTTCAACCTATTTTATTGAATTTTTTCCATTATTTTTTCAAAATTGTAGAACAAAAGCCCCATTATTGATAATATGGGCTTTTGTTAACCTTATAACTATTTTGTTACTACAATCATGACCTTCCGAGAGGATCTAACTTTATTTAGGAATTTTCACGTTAAAATCGGATACTTATCTTTGAATCAAATACTTCTTTCTGAAAATAAAAAAAGAGCCAACACAAAAATGTTAGCCCCTTTCCCGGTAACTTCAATTAAAATGTATGCGCCAAATCCTTTGCACGCGCAATTGCATTTTCTTTTATTTCCTGTGCTTTATCAGGCATTGCCGCGTGACCTTCTACAAATAGACCTTCAAATGAAGGAACACCATAGAATTGCATCATAATATTTAAGTAGCGGTGACCCATTTCCATATCAGCTGCCGGACCTTCTGAATAAATACCACCGCGAGCTTGGATATGCAAAGCTTTTTTGTCAGTTAAAAGTCCAACTGGACCTTCTGCAGTGTATTTAAATGTTTTCCCTGAAACGGAGACGGAGTCAAGATATGCTTTCATAACTGGTGGGAATGAGAAATTCCATAATGGTGTAACAAAAACATATTTATCTGCTGCAATAAATTGCTCACACAACTCTGAAAGACGACCTACTTTTCCTTTTTCTTCTGCAGAAAGCTCTTCAAAGCCTGTACCAGATTGAAGTTTCCCCCATCCACTGAAAACATCAACATCGATTTGAGGGATATTTTCCTTATAAAGATCAATGTGGACAACCTCATCATTCGGGTTTTCCAGTTTATAAGTATCAATAAACGCTTTTCCTACAGCCATACTATAGGATACTGCATCATCATGTGGGTGTGCAGTAATGTATAAAACTTGTGCCATTATTCTTGCCCCTTTCTAATTTTCCAACTAAAGTCAGTTTATTTTGTTCATTATTTGTAAATTAATACTCAATTTACAATAACTCCAATTGTCTTTAGTTATATTATCTCGACTTCAAGATTTATTATAGTATAGGAAAAAAAGTGTGTCAAAACTTTTGCTTGTTACTTATTTAAATTAAAGAAATCCCTCCGATATATATAGTGGAGGGATCATTATGTATACTAATATTGAAAATAGTCTTTTTTATGGACCTGCAATAGCTGTAACTAGTCTACTATTAGTTGCGCTACTTTTTAGTTTGTTCCCAATAATCATTTTTGATCAAAGTAGTTTTTCGAAAAAAGTCGTAAATCGTTGTACTGGTATTTTTCGCTTAACAGGATTTGTTTTTTGGATTTACCTTATGTTTTATTTAGAATTGTTATAGAGCTGCCTTCAGCCCTTATCGAAATCCGCCTATCTTCGTCTAAACTATCCACACGTGTATTTTCAACTGAATTCATGTCATTGATCAACCCCACCAGCGATATTTTTAGTTCTATTCTAATTTACCAATATACTAATTTAGTTTTAATATCTGCTTAATCTTGGGGTCAAAAAATGAACGATCTTTATTTAACAAGCATTCCATATAAAAATAGATGCACAATTTCGTCTGGCTAAATTTTCTGGTGTTTTTATTCCTTGAAATAATTTAGTTAGCGTAAGCCGCTCTATAATTCCTACTAAGCTTTCCGCAACTGTGCTCATGTCAAAACTAAATGAAAATACCCATTTTCTTGCTCTGAAATTAAGTTATCCATTATTTGTTTAGAAAGCTGTTTTTTAATATCCTCTGCTTCTTCACCAACAAAAAGTCCAATCCTTGTTAAGTTGGGATTTTCCTTAAAAAAATGAAAAATTGCCGCTAATACTTGTGATATCCTTTCCGGCACCGAGGTTAAATCAATTCCCGGTTCAAGACGACTACTTTTGGTAAGATCAAATAGTTTTGAACGAAACAACTGAATTAATTCCTGAAATACTGATTCTTTACTTTCAAAATAAAGATAAAAGGTGGGTTGGCTTAAATTGGCCCTTTTAACGATTGTGCTTATTTTTGTATCAGAAAATCCCTTATGTGCAAACTCATCTGCAGCTATCGCAAGTAATAATGACCTACTTCGCTCCCCATTCGCTCCCTTTTTTCTTCCTCTTTGACCCATAATTCTTTACCTCTTATTATGCTAAATTATATTACTCACAAGTATTATTTTATAGGTATTACATCCTAGTCAAGTGAAAATTTTCAATTAACTGAATATTTCGTTCTGTGCATACGTATTCTGCACCTAACTGTCATTTTGTTCGATAATTCGCACTTATTTTAAGTGTTATTTTGCACATCCAACTTTAAAAACCCAGCTACCTTCACAAGAGAAGATTAGCTGGGTTTTTTAATTATTCACATCCAATTATAGAACTATCCTGATCGGTTTAGTAAAAAAGTGACTGCTCATTGTTCAGCAATCGCGCCCGTTTGCTGAATATCAAGAATCTTGATGTTAAAACCATTTGGTAGTTGTATAAATATAGTCATCAGAATTCCCTTTTAAATATAGCTAAAAAATAAAGGGCTGCGTGACCTTCTGTCGAAGAGTTAAAATACTAAACATTTGGAGGTTGTTGCGATGTTGAAACTATTTCAATACAACTGGCAAGTTCGTGATGATTGGTTTACATGGTGCGAAGACATACCGGAGGAAGAACTATTAAAGAAACGGGTCGGTGGGTTCGGCAGTATCCTACATAACCTGTTTCACATTGTAGATGTGGAATATATGTGGATCTTAGGTTTGCGAGGTGAACCAGTACCTGAGGAACCATCGTTTGAGGATTATGCTAGCTTACAAAAAGTGAAAAATCTTTCAAGTCAATACCATGAGAAAGTGGAGCCATTTGTGACATCTTGGACAAATGAAATGGATTCTCGGACACTTTCAGAAACTGATTTCAATGATGAACCGATTAGCTCTAGAGACGAACCAATCAGGCGCCGAGTCATTGAATGTACACACGGAGAGATCATACGTCATGTCATTGTCCACGAAATCCACCATATTGGCCAGTTATCTATATGGGCACGTGAAATAGGAAAGGAGCCTGTTTCCGCAAACCTGAGAGGAAGAGGGCTATTCGACAATTAAAAGGAAACAGAAAACAGTGAAACCTTTTATATAAAAATTGCCTATCGCAAAATATTTTGAGAGTCTACTTTGATCAATTTTTTTCAAAGACAGACTCTTGAGTTTTTTTGTTTTTTTAAATCATTTCACGTCGTTCTCTCTTCTTCTTCTTGGGCATTAGGATTGTTTGCTCCATTTATCAAATTATTGATTGTATTTTCACCTGCTACCTAAGATTGTCACATACATCTGTTTTGGACTTCTTCTTCAACAATCTGGCCCTTTAAATAAAGATAGAGCGCAATTCGTTACTTCAGAATTGCGCCCTTTAACAGAAGACTCGATTTCAAGATAATTAGAATGCGTACTTATAGAGACCAAAATACAATGGACCGAGTAAAAGTATAAATACTACAGCAATAATGATGTATTTGATTGGAGGTGAAACCTCCTCGAACTCCTCCCCGTAGTCAGCTAGGAAGAAGCTGTAGATTAAGTCCCAAAATAACGCCCCAAAAAACACGATCTTCCATAAAGAAGTATTCATTATTTGGATATTTGTTACGTAACCAAAAAGTCCAATCCAGGTAATAATCGAGATTACAAAATCTAGTCTTGCTGGAAAAGTCTTATATTTTCCTTTAATTAGATATCCAATAGCAACAGCACCAAGTATCCCTAAATAAATTGTCCATAATGTATTAATAAACATAATCCATTTCCTCATTCCTCTGATTCACTTTAATCATTAAATCAAGGTCAATCCCAATTTGTTTATAAAATTATAATCCTTTTGATTAATTTTGAATATAGGGGTTTCCTTCCAATCATTTACCTCTACAGAAATTTAAAGAAGTAATGTAATAAATGCTTACTGAATAGAAGTTATCAGGTTTTGATATAATAAGTGAATCATATTTAAAATGGTTATAGTAATTAATCATGGTGATTAGTTCATTAGAATTAAATCTAATCATTACTTTAAGTAAGGAATGAAAAAATGAGTTACGACATTAGCATATGGTCTGTAAATAAAACTTCTTTTGAAAATGAAATCTTTAACCAAGAAAATATTAAACGGCAGAATGAGGGAATCATCTTTGAAGGTCCAAATTTTCAGATTATGATTGGTAACTCTCTAGAAGTAATGGAAGAAGATATACCAGAAGAAGTAGTTGGCCAACTTCCAGGCATTAAGTATTTTACAGAAATTATTTTAGAACCATTAGGTGCACCAAAACGAGCATTTCAGATACTTAAGAAAATTTCTAAAATCCTTGCTCAATCATCACATGGAATTATTTTTGATGAACGAGGAACAATTTCTTCCCCAACTGGCGTGAAAAGGCTAGAAACCATCAAAGTAAAAGACGATCCGGATTGTCTCCAAATGACATGGTGGTTCATGAAAGACCACACTTTTATAAAAGATGACTTTAAAGCATTTTTAGAATTTATTGAATCAACATTGCCTGAAGCATTACCTAGAAGATATGGAATTTATGAGCCGCCACAATTTAAATTGGCCGAAAAAGGAAAAGAACATTTTATTCAGTTTTTATCCGAGCATATACATGAAGTCATTGTTTGGTATCCCAGCAAACCATTTACTTATATTACGATTCAAATCCCACCTAAAATAGGTGCCACACGTGAAGGTTTTAGGGCTTCATATATAACTATGGAGTTTTTGGAGGAAGTGATGAACCAGCCTGGATGGCCTACGGAATTAAAGCGATTTTGGTTAAAAGCTTCAGACCAATTACAACCGTTTTATGGTGAAATGAGAAAGGCAAAGTTTTCTATAGGTGATACGTGGTGGAGAGGCTTTCCAAAAAAATTGGGGAATGCTGCTGTTATAGGAAAGCCTTATATTGATTTATGGCCAGAATTTACTAAAGAAGCCAAACAAACTGATAGTGGTCTTTTTTATATTGAAAACATAAAAAAGGATTATCAGGATCTCCATTCAATTATTGCAGAAGTGCCAGAGGATCTTGTACAACTGAAAACTAAGAAGAAACACTCACGAAACTGGCCTTTTGAGGGACCATTCTTGAAATATAAAAAATAACTTTAATTACAAACCCTAGGATTTAATCCTTCTTGAACAAACTTGCCAAGGGTTTTGTTCAATTATATGGCCCGATTGTTGAACAAAATAAAATAAGCACTCTTTATCAAAAAACAACCTTTTGAAAATTTCATAAACGTTATTAGTTGTTCTAAAACTCGTCCTTTTCTGAACACGCTTCTATTTGATTTGAATGGGGCGTGCACGTGTGTCGACAGGATTGCAAAATTTAGATTTGCAAACAAATGCGTTAACGCAACATGGTGTACGAAAATTTTTCACGATAAGATGAGTGGGACAAAAAAACAACGTCCCGGTTTAGAGGAAGCACTTCAGTATGCACGTGAAGGCGATACAATTGTCGTTTGGCGATTGGACCGACTAGGACGTAACATGCAAGATTTGATTCAAATTGTGAACAGCTTAAATGAACGAGGTGTTGGCTTTCATAGTCTGCAAGAAAACCTAACAATGGATAAAAGCAATGCAACGGGGCAATTGATGTTTCACTTATTCGCAGCGTTTGCTGAATTTGAACGTAACCTGATCGATGAACGCTCGGTTGCAGGGCGAGCAGCTGCAATAGCGCGTGGGCGACTAGGTGGGCGCCCGGAGAAGTATGGACCAAAAGATATTGAAATGATGAAATCTTTAATTGAAAGTGGTACACCGATTAAAGATGTTGCGGAAAAGTGGGGCGTATCTCGCACGACGATTTATCGCTATTTAGAAAAACAGTAAATCGGAAGTAATGAAGAAACCCAGCTAATCTTCTCATGAAAGGTAGCTGGGTTTTAAAGTTGGATGTGCAAAATAACACATAAAATAAGCGCAAAATATCTCCAAAAATGACAACCTAACCTAGAGAATATCGATCCAAATTTTCACTGCGGTTGCAAGTATTAACAAAGCCAAAATAACTTCTAACACTTTTGTTTTTACCTTTTTACCAGCAATAGCTCTTAATAGTTCAGAGCTTCTTGTACTGTGATCCGTCTCTACTTAATTGAACCACCGAATTCTTCACCAATTACTACCATCACTCCGTATTCAATTCCATTGTGAACCATTTTAAGAAGTGACCCCTACCCGCTTTTTCAGCATATAGGTGTCCGTTTTCTACAGAAGTATCACGGAAGATGGTTTCAACAATTGATAACCTCCATGAGTAAATGAAAAATGTATGAGCATATTTGCGGTCTTACTGGTCAGATTCATATATTATAAAATCAGATTGTACATTATCTAAATTAAAGGAGTGATAGAAATGCCTTCAATTAATGGAAAAACAGCTTTAATCACAGGAGCCGGTAGAGGGATTGGACGTGCTACTGCCATTGCCTTAGCAAAAGAAGGAGTCAATATAGGTTTAATTGGTTTAACGTTCGCCAACCTTGAAAAAGTAGCAGAAGAATTAAAAGAATATGATGTTGATGTTTCTGTAGCGGTTGTAGATGTAAAGGACAATGATTCAGTTCTTCATGCAGTTGAACACATTAAATCAGAACTAGGTGCTATCGATATCTTAATAAACAATGCTGGAATTGCTAAATTTGGTGGATTCCTTGAGTTAACTCCAGAAGAGTGGGAAGATATCATCCTAGTAAACTTAATGGGTGTTTATAACGTTACAAGAGCTGTCTTACCAGAGATGATTGAAAGAAAAATGGGTGATATTATCAATATCTCTTCATCTGCTGGCCAAAAAGGTTCTCCTTTAACAAGTGCTTACAGCGCTTCCAAATTCGCTGTTCTTGGATTAACTGAATCTCTTATGCTTGAGGTAAGAAAGCATAACATTCGGGTAACTGCGTTAACACCAAGTACAGTCGCTACAGACTTGGCATTTGACACAAATCTAATTAGTGGCGATCCGGAAAACGTCATGCAACCCGAAGACTTAGCTGAATTCATGGTCGCACAATTAAAACTTAATTCCAGAGTTTTCGTTAAAACAGCAGGATTGTGGTCAACTAATCCTCGATAATGCCCAAAAAATAGACCTGATTGGGTCTATTTTTTTTGTAATTATACAGCTGTAAATAAATTTATTTTCTAGTAACATCAAGTAAGTTTTATGAAGACAGCCAGACAAACTTCAAGATGTTACGGTCGATAAACTTATTCGGCTATGATTTTAACTTTGAATATTTCTTAAAGCGGAAGCAAACCTTACAACCCCTTCATGAATGAGATCATTTTCTCCCCGGCCGAACGTGAACCTCACAAAGCCCTTTTCTGAACCAAAGATTCTTCCAGGCACAAAGGCTACTCCTACTTTCAATGCCTCCTCTAATAATTGATATTCATTTATCCCACTATTTACTTTACACCACAAATGGATGCCTCCCCCTGGTGAGTTAAATTTGATTTGGTCTCCCAATATATCATTTAGGCTAGCTATTAGTTGATTTCTTCGATGTTTTAGTTGCTCTCGTATCATCACAATATGTGATTCAAAGTGATTAGATTGCAAAAATTGATTGGCTATCCATTGAGGGAAAATACTGTGTCCAAAATCAACCTGTTGTTTTGCATCAGCCAGACGCTCAATAACCTTTGTTGGACCTATAATCCAACCTATTCTTAATCCCGATGCTACAATTTTCGAAAGTGAACTAATATATAGTACGTTTCCATTATTGTCCATTGATTTTAATGTTGAGTTAACTTTCCCGTCGAAGGAAGTTAAGCTGTATGGATCATCTTCTATAACTGGTATCCCTAACTCAGATGACAAATCTAGAATTCTTTTACGACGCAGTAAATGGAGAACAACACCTGTTGGATTTTGAAAATCAGGATTAAGGAATACCATACGAATCCTGTGTTTTCTATGTAAGGCTAAAAGGTCATCTGGATTAATACCGTTTTGGTCAATAGACAAGCGAAAAGTTCTTAACCCAGCAGACTGAAAAATCGGAAGCGAATAAGAATAGGAAGGATTTTCCATCGCCACAGCATCTCCAGGTTTAAGCAAGCATTGAACAATTAGGTGGAGAGCTTGTTGGGCCCCAGAAGTAATCAAAATAGAAGAAGGTGTTGTTTTTATGTTTTTATATTCTTCTACATGATTGCATATCGTTTTTCTTAACATCTCGTTTCCTTGAGGATGATCATAGCCAAGATGTCCAATAAATGGTTCGTTAGAAAGAATTGTTTGAAATTGTTCGATTGGAAATAACTCTGGTGACAATTCACCACTTGCCAAATTAATGAGATGATTATCTTGTGTTTCCATCCTAATCCGTTGTACGAGAGGCAAGTTAGGTAGAAAGGACCCATATTCTATGTATCTTCCCCAGTTCGGAATTCGCTTATGAGATAGTCCCCAAATATCAGAACTCACACGGGTACCGCTCCCTTTCACTCTTTCAACTAACCCAAGAGATTGCAACACCTCATAAGCTGCCACTACCGTACTACGATTCACTTCAAGTATATCTGCTAATTTACGTTCAGAAGGAAGTATACTATCTGGAACAAATTCCCCAGAAGAGATTCCTTGTTCAATGTAGTCTGCAATTTGTTTATAAATCGGTTTCTTATCTTCACGGTTTGGTTTCCAGTTCATGAATATCCTTCCTTATAAATTACACAAATGAGTTTATAATAGATCCTTACCTATTCATTCCTCTTTTAGTATAAAATAGTGATAGTGATTGAATCTGCATTTTACCTCGTTTAGTACGATAATTTTGTTAGTTAAACTTTGCTCAAAGTGGATGGTGAAAATTATAGTGAATTGGGTGGTCTTTTCATTCACATTTTACTATATCATAGAACTAATTAGGCTTTGTATATATGGGGAAATAGTTCAAACCAAAAGGTTTACCTACCACACGAATACAAATAATGGGCCAAATAATAAGGTGGTATGAAATGGAACTAGCTATTATCTTAGTTTTAATCATTGCATTAGCAGCATTAATTGGAACATTCTTAGCTGCAGGTCAAGGCGATAAAGATTATAGTTCATCAACTAAATCAAATTTGTCCCGTCTATCAATCATATATCTTGTTCTTGCTATCGTTCTATTTGTTGGAATCGCACTCTATTTAATTTTATAGCAAATTAATAACGTTTCGATTTTTTCTCCTACGTTGATGATGGAAATCGTTTACTTTGTACGGTATCAAAGTTTAATAGTTCTCCGGTCGTATATTAGAAAAGTGAAGATATGAAAGGAAAGACTAGAATTAATTTGACTGGGCAAACGAACACACATACATTCGACAATTTTAAATGATTTCCTTTATTACTATAAGTTATATAAAAAACCCTTTGAAAATAAAGGGTTTCCTAATAAGTTCATATATATAACATTAAGTATATTCATTTAATTTAGCCATTTCTTCAACTAACATGAAAATAAATTCCCTAATAAATAAAAAGCCTTAGGATCTGTTAGTCTTGAGATAACAATAACTTGCGAGATTTTGGGGTTTAAAAATCAATTATTTATGTCTTTTCATTAAATACTTATCATAAAATACAATTTCCATGGCTTTCTATATTGTTCTATAGCCTAATAAAACTAATTTTATATATGGGTTTAAAATTTTAGGCAATAAGTTATTTGAGTTTAAATTTTATCGAGTCCGACTAATGGCTTTCTCTAACTTTTTCCCTTCACTTTTAGTGTTAATTCTAGCTCTTTAAGCATTAGTGAAATCCTTGTTTAACTAATTATCAGCTTAATCTAATACCCATTTTATAGTATTTAGTAAAGGACATTCTTTACATTTATTACAGCAAAAAAGCGTCCTGTCATACAGAAACGCCTTTTTCATTTACCTCCTTACAGTTCACGCTTATTCTTAAAAATTTTCCCATCATGGTAATAAAGTTCAGAGTCTAAATGAACATTGTCGTTTTCTTTCAATTGACGAATAAGCTCTTCACTTTTTGTTTTATTCATTTCTTTATACCAGGTTCCTTGTGGATATAGAACAAGGATCGGACCATGCTTGCATTGGCCGTTACATAATGTTTTAGTTGTGTGAACCTCCTTTTGCAGCTCTAAGTTTTTCAATTCTCCCCTAATGGTCTCTGTTACTTCTTCTGCTCCATTTTTCGTGCATGTTTTCCCGTTGCAAATCAATAGATGTTTGCTCATCCCATCTAAGTTCATGAAAATTCCCCTTTGTTTTTCCTTATTATTTGACCTCTATAACAAATGGATAGCTACCTACTTTACCATCAAATTTAAATTCTCCCCACACTTTGTAGATCCCAGGTTTATCAAATTTTGTTTCAAATAGTGTCTTTTCTTCTGATGTAGGGTGCACATGAACAAATTTCTCACCCTTATCATCCAAAATAACAACGTGACCTAAAGCCCCCAGATAGGGCTCTGGAGTAATCCCTTTCGTATCAAAACTTAACGATACATCTTTGTTTATTGCTAGCTCTGTAGTTGTTAATTCAACTGTCTTTTCATTGATTGTTTTTGTTAAATTTGTATCAACCTTTAGCGAATTTCCCTTATGTTCACTATGACCTTTCCCCACATGCAGCTCTATCGGACTAACCTGATAGGCAAGGTTTTTTGGTTTAATATCAACAAACGCTTTATAAGAGTTTTCAGGTAGGTCGAATTTCAGAGTATACACGCCTTTTCCTTTTTCCTCAGGATGTAAATGATAATAATCTTCTAAGTCGGCACTTACAATAATTAAATGCATAATCTTTTCATGTGAAATTTCTAATTCAGGTGAATTTTGTTCTTTATCCTTCACATCAATGATAATTAAACCTTCTTCATATTTTACGTTTGTGACCACATCACTTTCTGATTGAGCTACATGATCTGAATGCCCTGAATCCTTACCATCACTTCTTTGGCTAGTATGATTATCGTTATGTGCTTGCTCATTAATAGATTCTTTTTCCTCGTTACCATTTGTTGTTGCCGCATGTGTATCGGTGTGATCGTCATTACTGTCCAAGCTTGCATATACGGTATATCCGCCAATTACTAACCCGAGATAAATAATCGCTGAAATCGCCCAGGTCAAAATGTTTTTTTGTTTCATAAAAACACTCCTCTCTTTTTAATTGATAGATTATCCTTTTAACTTAATCCTTTGTAATCTAAGTGCGTTTAAAACAACTGAAACTGAACTAAATGCCATTGCTACTCCTGCAAGCCATGGTGCCAGAAATCCTAGTGCTGCAATTGGAACTCCTATAGCATTATAAGCAAAGGCCCAAAATAGATTTTGCTTGATATTTCGAATCGTCATTTTACTCATAAAGATGGCATCGGCAATACTATTTAAGTCTCCTCTGATTAAGGTGATATCAGCAGCTTCCATTGCTACATCTGTACCAGTACCTATCGCCATGCCAATATCTGCAGTAGCTAACGCTGGTGCATCGTTAATACCGTCACCGACCATCGCGACTTTCTTCCCATCTTTTTGAAGCTTTTTAACTTCCTCTGCCTTTCCTTCTGGCAGAACTTCTGCTAAAACATGGTCAATTCCAACTTGATTTGCAATTGCTTGAGCTGTCTGCTTGTTATCTCCTGTAATCATAACAACCTCAAGACCCATATTTTTTAACCTTTCAATCGCTTTTTGAGAGGTTTCTTTAATTGTATCTGCGACTGCAATCACTCCAGCAAATTGATAATCAATTGCGACTAGCATTGCGGTCTTACCTTGCTTTTCTAAGTTTTCCATCTTAGGTAATATGGCCCCAACATCAATGTTATTTCTCTCCATAAGTCGGCGCGTTCCAATAAACAAGGACTTGCCTTCAACTTTAGATTCGATTCCAAAGCCAGGAATTGCTTCAAAATGTTCAGAACTGCCTAGTTCAATACCTTTTTCTTTTATCCCCTCAACAATCGCTTCAGCTAACGGATGTTCAGAATTTCTCTCTGCGGTACCGACTAACTTTAAAAATACCTTTTCTTCAAATCCGTTTGAAAGAATAACATCTGTAAGTGTTGGTTTTCCATTTGTTACAGTTCCCGTTTTATCAAGGATCACTGTATCCAATCGATGAGTCGTTTCAAGATGCTCCCCGCCTTTAAACAAAATCCCATATTCAGCTGCTCGACCTGATCCTGCCATAATGGACGTAGGAGTAGCTAGGCCTAGTGCACATGGACATGCGATAACTAATACGGCAATTAACTTTTCAAGAGCTACTGCAAACTCGCCAGGACTTACAACAAAGTACCAAACTAGAAATGTCACAATCGCTATGCCAACTACAATTGGGACGAAAATCCCAGATATAACATCGGCTAAACGTTGGATCGGTGCTTTTGATCCTTGAGCTTCTTCGACTACTTTGATGATTTGAGCTAAGGCAGTATCCTTTCCTACCTTTGTTGCTTTTACCTTTAAAAATCCGTTTTTGTTAATGGTTGATCCTATTACTAAATCTCCAACTGTTTTATCGACAGGAATACTTTCACCTGTAATCATTGACTCATCAAGGGCAGATCTTCCTTCAAAAATCACCCCATCTACAGGTACCTTTTCACCTGGTTTTACGTATACGATATCACCAACGATTACCTCTTCAATTGGTAGATTCAATTCTTGCCCGTCTCTTAATACTGTGGCCGTTTTCGCCTGTAAGCCGAAAAGCTTCTTAATAGCTTCAGATGAACGTCCCTTTGCTTTTGCTTCAAACAGTTTACCTAATATAATAAGAGTAATTAACACAGCACTTGTTTCAAAATATAATTCCACCATATGTGCATCAGAGCCTATTGATAAAATACTCAAGTAGATACTGTAGAAATAAGCTGCAGAAGTGCCAAGCGCAACCAAAACATCCATGTTTGCACTCTTATTCCTTAATGCTTTATAGGCACCTACGTAAAATTGACCGCCGACTAAAAATTGAACTGGAGTTGCAAGTGCGAGTTGAACCCATGGGTTCATGAACATCTCTGGCAGCCAAATAAAAGAAGTAAATTCAAAATGACTGACCATTGCCCAAAGTAAAGGGATAGATAAAATAGAAGAGAAAATAAATTTTCCTTTTTGCTTTTCAATTTCCTTCTGCCTATGATCAACCTTTTCGCCTTTAGCTTCTTGCTTTTGATCTAAACGATAACCCAATTTCTTGATGGCTTCCTTCATATCTACGACTGTAACTTCATCAGGATTATACTCTACAAGGGCAGATTCTAAGGCGAAGTTTACAGTTGCGTTTTGGACACCATTTAACTTGTTTAAACGTTTTTCAATTTTGTTAGCACACGCTGCACACGTCATGCCGCTTATATCAAATTCAACTTTCTCACTCACTACTTTGTATCCTAAAGATTGCACTTTATCTTTAAATTGATTTACATTTGCTTTAGACGGATCAAATGTTACTTTTGATTTTTCTAATGCGAAATTTACGTTCGCATCCTCCACTCCATCTATTTTTTTGAGACCTTTTTCTATTCTGATTGCACAAGCAGCACACGTCATGCCAGCTATTTGAAGTGTTGTTTCTTTTTTATCGCTCATAATCTTACACTCCTATCACTACATATTATAGTGGGGTATATTTTTGGAGAATAAAACGTACCGCCGAGACAGCACGTTTTTTCAGTTCCTTAGTGACAGCTTTGATCTTTAGGCGATTTACTCGGCGCTACATCATAACCTTGATCTTCTATGATGTCAGTAATTTCCTTTAAAGAAACCACTTTAGAATCAAATGATACATCTACTTTTTCTTCATTTAAGTGAACCTTTACAAAATAAACACCATTTAATTTTCCTACGTTTCCTTCAATTGAATTTATACAATGCCCACATGACATTCCTTTCACTGCTAATACTACATTCTCCATTTTTTACTCCTCCTTATTCATTATTACTATACCTAGGTATAGTATATTTTATATAAAAAGAAATCGTGCTTTATTCTGCACGGTCTTTAATCAAATTTATTGGACATCATAACCTTGGTCATCAATTGTTTCTTTGATCTTATCAATAGTAATTTCGTTTGGATTAAACTCCACACTAACAGTTCCTGAATCCAAGTTTACCTTAACAGTGGTAACTCCAGATAATTCGCCTACACTGCCTTCAATTGAATTTATACAATGCCCACATGACATTCCTTTTACGTTTAAAGTCATTTTTTCCATATAGCTTAGTCTCCTTTTATTTTTTCATTAATTTTTGAATTGTCACCATTAACTCATCTAAAATCTCCGTATCTCCTTCTTGAATTTTCTCTAGAACGCATGTCTTCATATGCCCTTCAAGTAAAATTCGACCAACACTATTTAAAGCAGATTGAGTAGCAGATATTTGAGTAATAACATCATCACAATACGTATCTTTTTCAATTAATCCTTTTATTCCTCGAATTTGTCCTTCAATTCGATTTAATCTTGTTGTTAAGTTATTCTTCACTTTATCTGAATGGTGGCTTTTTCTTTCAGCGTCTGATGAGCAGCATGGATCGATTTCAACAATTTTATCAAGACTTTCTGAATTCATCGACATTGCCTCACCTCCTTAATAACATATTACTATACCCCCCTATAGTATGTAAAGGGTTTTTATAAATAAATATATATCGCAAAAAAGTAACCCGCATATTCATCGTGTTTAAGAACTTTTATCTTTAAACCACAGAACAGCAAATTACAAACATACCAAAGCTAATATCAGCGATAGAGCTTCAAAAGTACCTATTTATACATCACCTTCATAAATTCATCCTTTCTAAATTTAAGTTTGCCCTATTATCAAAAACCATCATTATAGATAAAAAAACTTCTCATACTCACTCAATAATCGAAAAAAAATATTGGGGAAACTGTTAATTCACTAACAAATTCCCTGGTGCTATATCACCGTGTACCCACACAGGTTCTCATTCCCATTCAGAATCTAAAGCTAGACTCCATATTTCCCTAAACAAACCTGCGTCAAAAGCCTTTTTGTTGTTCTCAATAGCATTTCGGGATTCTTCATTGTATACAGATAATGACCCACCTCGAAATTCAGGTTTGTATTTCTTATATATGTAAATATAAAATCAGACACTCATAATGGAAACCTTTGCGGTATGAGTGTCTGACTAATATTAATTACTACGGAAGATATTTTTCTACTCGAGAATCGTTAATTACACCATCCCAGTTTAAACCAAAGGTAAAGTCATAAGCATTTCCTTCTGTATCGACGTGTTCCTCCATATCATGTGGAACATCTTCATATTGCTCTTCTACAGTCTTCATGTCAGCTGGCATTTGGAACGGTAGAAGTCCTGAAGGTTCGACGTTACCTGAAATTACCTCAAGTATAGCTTGGTCTTGTACACCAAAGTTTACTAGAATTCCATCAACTTTACTTTCAAATTCAGCAAGTACTGACGGAGTACTCATGTTGATTGATACAATTACAGGTTTGTCACCCATTTTCTCTTTTGTTTCAAGTACAAGATCAAGATCTTTTGTATTTGCAGCCGTTACTGTTTTGCCTTTATAAGATCTATTTGTGAAATCTTCTGTTGGATGTCCACCAGCTATACTTACCTCTCTGGCATATTCAGCTGTATATTCGCTGTATTGTAAACTAATTGGTAAGTAACCATTCCCACCAGCTTTGCGATCTTCCACAGAATAACCAAGTCCGCCATCTGGACTTTCAATTCCAACAAGTGCAAAGTCCGCTTCACTAGGATCATTCGTAATATTAAAATATTTTTGAACAACATCAAGATTAAATGGAACTTCATAGTAACCAGGTGTAACTCCCCCACCAAAACGAGCCTTCACAGGAGGATACCAGCGTTCCGGTACATAAGCAGTTAATTTTTCGTTATCTTCTGCTTGTAGTGGTAACACACTATCTTTGTTCTTTAGCATAACAATTGACTTGAGTTGTGCTTCAAAACCTGCTTGCATGAATTCTGAATTACCGACAGTTTTAGCAGTCTCTTCAACATCAAGATAAGGATTTTCAAATAAACCCACTTGGAAAACGTTTTTTAACAATCTAACTGCAGATTCCTCAAAACGATTGCGCATGAATTTTTCTCCATGATCCTCAACCCCCATTTGATAAGCGGCCATAATATCATCAGATTCATCTACACCACCAAATTGATCTACACCATTCATAATGACTTTGTAGAATCGTTCCGCAACGGAAAGATCTTCAACACCCCATGAGGTCCCGTAACCGAATTTCTCCATATCTTCGATTTCAGACCCAATATCCTCGGTTATTCCCCAGTCTGTAGTAATTACTCCATCATAACCATATTTATTTCTTAGAAGATCATTGATCATGAATTTACTATATGAATTACCCACGTTTTCACCATACTTAGTATCTTGATTCCATGAAATTGTATAGTAAGGCATGATTGCGGAAACTGAATTGGTTCCGCCTTTTAAATCAAATGCACCTTCTAAAAATGGAACAAGATGTTCTTCAAAGTTTTTACCTGGATAAACGGCGTATTTTCCAAATGGATAGTGCGCGTCACGTCCAGCTTCACCGGATCCACCCCCAGGCCAGTGTTTGGCCATTGTATTTACACTTGTGTATCCCCATGCATTAGCAATTTCTTCTTCTCCGCTAGATGTTTGAAATCCATCAGCATAGGCTCGAGCCATGTCTGCTGAGAGGGCCGGATCCTCTCCGAATGTACCAGGGAACCGGTACCAGCGGGGATCTGTTGCAATGTCAATTTGTGGAGAAAGTGCGGTTGAAATTCCAAGTGCACGATACTCCTTTGAAGCAATATCACCAAATTCTTCTACAATCTTAGGATCAAATGTTGCAGCTAAACCAATGGACTCTGGCCACATCGAAATATCTCCACCAGCTCCAGCATTAAACTCTGCACTAGAATCCGATCCGTGACGAGGATCAGAGCTGTTATTTAATGGAATACCTAAACCCAATCCTTCAGCCAAGGCTTGAGCATTATTGTTCCACTGTGCAGCCGTCTCTGGACTTGCAACACTTGTAAACAATACGTGACGAAGATTATCATTAACAATATAACTTCTCTGAGCCTCCGTTAATTCAGCGGAATTAATACTTTGATGCGAGCTGTACAGCATTAAACCAGAAATTTGTTCTACTGACATTTTAGATGCTAAATCTTCAGAACGTTCTTCAACTGATAGCCGCCAATCTTCATAATCGTCTAATTTATTATTCTGGTTTAAGTCCTTAAAAGCATATCCTCCCCGAATAATATAATTAACTTCTGAGTTCACTGAATATCCTAAGGTCGGACCATCCCTGTTTGTAACGTAGTTTATTTCACCCGATTCAATTACAGACCACTTTCGTCCGTTGTCTTTTGATAGTCCCTCTCCTTTACCGTTATTACTAGGATTAGCACTGCTACCAAAAACCGGACTTTGCATACCTAATACTAAAGCTGCAATGGAAGCAACACCTATTACTCTTTTAAATCCTTTAAACATATCTTAACCTCCTTGAATTTTTATAAAAATCAAGTGCAAAATCATGTTAATGTACCTGTTAAATATCAGGTCAAGTTTTACCCCTTTTATTTACAGAATAATGTTGCTTGTGCGTCCCTAAGAAATCAATACGTGTAAGCGCTTACGTTTGTATTGTATAATATAATTCGTCTGTCATGTAAAGAATTATTAGCACATTTTAAAGAATATCTTGATTATTTTAATATGACAAAACTAGACAAAAATCATATGTAAAGAGCGCCTAACGATTCAGAGATCTTCTTAAGATTCTGTAGATTTAAAATAAAGATTGATACATATTATACATGACTAATATGTATCAATCTTTTACTTCTTGTTCCACAATCGCGCCCGATCGTAATATAAGTTTAACCAGTTTTTACTGGTTGAACTTTTTTTATTTGGTTTTATTATAGCGGTAGTCGGAGTAGAACGTAGCGCCCGTGGGACATGATCCCGTCCGCAAAACTGTTCACTCCCTACTTGTATAAGCATGTTTCAGGCTGGTTGGGACAAAGATCCCGTTTAACAAGCGAACCTATGACAGTACAAGCAGCACTAGGGACAACCGACTAATCTTAATTTCTAAGGAGGAGATGATGATGAATCCAGTAGTAGGTCTGGATGTTTCTAAAGGGGAAAGTCAGGTACAAGCATTCTTGGATAAGGGTCAACCCTTTCGTAAAAGTTTTAGTGTAAAACATACTGTTGAGGGCTTTGAGAATTTATTAGGATTCTTAAAAGAGATTGAAAGAGTAGCTGATGGTAAGCAACCTTCGGTTATCTTAGAATCAACAGGGCATTACCACTCTCCTGTTATTCAATTTTTAGAGGAAAAGCAATATGTTTATATTATTGTGAATCCCCTTATCTCTCATCGAGCAAGGAGTGCAAGTTTAAGAAAGGTAAAAACAGACGCTGTCGATGCCCATCTTCTTTGCGAACTATTCTATAAAGAAGAAATTGAGCCGTATAAGAAAAGAGGTATTCAACTCTTAAACCTTCGTAATCTTACAAGGCAACAAGAGACAATTTCAGGTATCTCTACACAAACCAAGGTACAGCTTCTAACAGTGTTAGATCAAGTATTTAGGTGTCTTCGGTAATTTTTATTCGAAAGTCTCTTTACAGACTCTTTCCTTATTTCCAACTTCTGAACATGTACTAAGCACTACCGAATCTTTATTAACTGACAAAATCGTATCGTTATGTACCAGACGTTCAGAAAAGTGGGCAAAAGAAAAAGCACAAAAGCTTATTGAGGCTGCATTACGAAATCCATATCAAACAACTTGTATGAAAGTCTATTTTTAACTTAAAGATGTTAATTACCATCGTTCTTCAATATCAAGAGCATCTATCACAAATAGAAGCAGAAATAGATGCCCTAGCTAAAGAAACCTGTTTTTAAGTGAATTAGTTTCACAATATTCTTATTCTCATTTGAGGAAACCTCTTTTAAGTTGATGAAAATTTCTTTTTACTTTCAATAATGTATTGAAACCCATATAACAAAGGAGCTTTGTAAAAGAAATAAAGGAAAAATTGAAAATTATTTAATCGAACTAATTTAGCAACTTTTAACTTTTCCATTAGCTTTACTAAAATAAAAGCGAAGAAAGCATTAACAGTGGCATTAAGTAAAATAAACTGTTTAAAATTCCCTAAGTCCACTTTAATATCCACATAGAGCCAACAAGAAACGGACCAAGATTGAAAGGTAACTCCCCTGTAATATATGAGTTTGGTTTATTATAAAAAGTCCACCATTTTAGTTTTTTTCCAACTTGAACATTTAATGCTTCTAAAAAAACAACAAGAACGGATGCAGGAAGAAATCTTTTTATATTTCGCCTTCCCAAAAAAGATAAGGATAACCAAGAAAGTAAAACCATTGTAATATTAATTAACCACTGATTTTTCAATGACATATTACTTTTTAAACTCCTTTTTTTCTTATAGTTTCCCCTACTTTTTTATATTTATTTTGGTTAATAGAAGTTGCTTTTAAACAAACCTGCCAGTTTAAGTAAAACCTTCACAATCTCATCTGTATTTTAACACAAATATCCAATTTTCTTGAAAGGTGTTGCTGCTCTACAACCTGGCCCTTTCAAAAGGACGCAAATCCTTATTCCGGAAATGCGCCCGATTGTTGGATATCAGTAGCAGCTGAAGATGACTAGCATTTATTGAACTCTAGCACCCGATAGTTTACCATTCTTCACAAATTTCTAAAGTATAAGTTTTTCTAATTTTCCCCATAAAAAAATCCCCTCCATAGTAAACAGTAAAGCATCTTTCTTTTTACTGTCTACTATAAGGGGGAAATATCTATCACAATACAGGAATCATCTATTAGATGTTGCATAGTCTAAGCAGCAATAAATAATCTAGTTCAAGTTATTTTTCGAGATACCAATTTTCCCCATTTCGGAAGAAAATTCTATCTTGCGCTTCTCTACCTACTGTTTCTTTAATTAATTTAATATCATTGTATGAGAATCGATATTTTGCTCGAGTTGAAGGCAAATCACTGCCAAACATAAGGCAGCTTGGGTTTTCGCTATATAATATTGTTATTAATTCACTGATTTCATCACGTTCATACCCAACCCGACCAAAGCCTGTTAAACGAATAGGAATATCTGCAGTAACAATTTTTTTCAACTTATCAATTGAACACTTATGCATCCCAAGATGATCAATTGATACTTTTGGTAATGTAAAAATTAATTCTTCTAATTCTTTATCAATTGTTTGCAAATTAAGATAAAGCTCTGTCTTCCAATTACGTAATTTATAAACTCTCTCTGATAGCTCTTTAATTTCTTTTGGTGAAGCAGATAATCCTCTGTATAGGTTAAATCTTATTCCCTTTATTCCGACATCGTTTAATTTTAAAATGTCTTCATCGGTTGTATCGAATGGAAGCTGAGTGATACCTACAAAATTATTTCCTAATTCTAGAATTGCTTCTGCAAAATAATCTTGATGATACCCTTGAAATGAGCCTGACACAATGGCTCCACCTAATACTTCAATCGACATTTCTTTCATTTCCTTTAAATAATCAGGGACTGTATAATAGTCAGGGACAAATCCTTGATTTTCTTCAAGAGGAAACTTTGGGTCAATAATATGAAAATGGGTGTCAAATATTTTTTGCATAACTACCCCCTACAATATAAACATTAAAATCAATGTTGCAACAATAGCAAACCCTAACCCTAATGGCGTTGCTTTATAAAGTAAATCATTATAAAATTTCTTAGACTCTTCTTCGCTTAAACCACTGTTACCAAGTATCAAACTACCACCTGTAGAGAATGGCGCTAAAGCTGTTGATTGAGCACCGATAATAATAGCAACCGCAATTAACGAAGCACTGTAGCCTGTAGGACCTATTATACCCGCAATCATAGGGAACATAAGCGGTGCAACAACACCCAAAGTACTACTAAAGATTGACATAACACCAGCAATGATTGCCACAGCAATAGGAACAATAATGGACGGCATATTATTGATCATAGAAGCTAATAAATCGATTGTACCTGCTTCAACGGCAACATCAATTAACATTCCTACCCCTGAAACAAGCCATAATGTATTCCAAGGTACTCTTGCCATTACTTCTTTTGGTTTATCCTCAGCTAATTTTAATATGTAAGCCGCGATTGCGAATACAACTGCTAGTAAAGTAATGTCCGTACGTGAGTTAATAAACTGAATAATTTCATTCTCAGGCATAAAATTAGCGAGCATTGGTACTCCTAGTACAATTACCATAAGAAGAATAATTAAAGAAATATTTACTTTTTGTTTTTTTGAAAAAACTTCTGGTTTTTCTATATTCAACTCAACGATTGGACTGTTTTTTCTATCAAAAAACATCAGAATCAACATGATAAATATTGGATAGATAAATGAAACAACAAAGATATCCCTTGTCAGAATATTTGCCTGATCAGCAACAGCTGTTTCACTTAACAAAGAGTTAAAGAGTACCCCATGCGTACTATACATGAAATTTGCACCAGAAAGGGAACCTAGTGAAACTGCGGATGAAGCATGTAATTTATTCATTCCTGATGATTTACATAATGCCATTGCAATCGCACCCATGACTGCCACAGAAGTAAAGAAACCGGCACCCATCCCTGAAACCAACGCTGTAATAAAATACAAAATTAAAGGCAGCCATTTTGTTAGTTTTTGAAATCTATAAAGTAATAATTGAGCAATTTTTTCTAAAGTACCATTTACTACTGCAAAATTAAAGAAGAGCGCTAAGGTGAAAATAACTAAGAATAATTTTGTTGGGAATGTTGCCAATAAATCACTAATAGACATCCCCAAAACAAAACAACCAATTAAATAAGCTAGTGCTAAAGCTACTAAACCAGTATTAATATCAAGTTTTTCACCCAGATAGATTGCAATGATTATAGCCAATATTATTAAAATGGAATAGAACATAATTTCCTCCTCGTTCATTTATCGATCATTTGTTTATATGTAGTGTGTAGTTGCCTGAGATGAAGCGCTTCCAAAATAATGAGGAACTATCAATCTAGTTCAAAAATGACCCCCACCTCTTATCTATTTATTTTTTCTTAGTCTAAACTTAATACTGATTTGTATTTGTACATGTCTCCACGATAGGAAGAAGCACCTGTTAAAACACAACCTTTTTTTACTTTTAAGTCAACACTTCTATATAAAATTGGAGAACCTACAGAAACATCAAGAATTTTTGAAATCTCTTGACTAGCAAGAACTGCTTCTATTTCAATTTCTCCTTCGGTAAGGGACATATTAAATTTATTTAAAAATAAATGCGAAAAAGAATAATTAACATATTCTTCATCAGTAATTTGTTCACCATACTTTTTTAAAAGATAACGGTTATCGATAACCATTGGGATACCCTCTGAAAGACGTAAGCGTTTTACTTGATAAACTTCTTCTCCAGGTTTTACCCCCAATTTTACATCTATTCCTTCTGGACAAGGTACGGATCCCCGATATAGCAACTTAACATTAAAGTTTTCTAAGTACCACCCTCGAAAAAAAGTATCCAATTTAGCAATATCTGTTTTTAATTTTTCTTTTCGAACAATAAAGGTGCCTTTTCCTTGGATACGTTTTAAAAGACCTTCTTCTACAAGCAATTGGACCGCCTGACGAATAGTCATTCTAGAGACATCAAACATTTTTATTAGTTCATCATCGCTTAAAAACTTTTCTTTTCCTTCCTTGTACATTTCATCTGCTTTTTTTCTTAAGCTATCTGCAATTTGAACGTACTTTGGAATAAGAGAATTATAATTACTCATGCTCACCCTCCTAGGGATTATATTAAAAAACAAGTCATCTATACATCTAGATGACTTGTTTTTTATTTTATAGAACCAAAAGTTAAGAGTCAACATAATTTTCTGAATTTTTTATTTCCATTTAAGATTAAGAACAAAACATTATATGATATCCCAATCTTTGTCTTTTTTATGGCTTGATTAATGACACTAAGATTGACACCACTAAAACCTTGATAAACAGGACTAGAAAAACGGTGTCATAACTTTTTTAAGTTATGACACTGTTCTTTTGGAAAAGGATACAAAAAGACACCTGAGAAATTAGTCTGCAATTACATTTGAAAAACTCTCGCATACAACTATACGAGAGTTTTTTGGCTTTATTGTAATCCTTGCGTATGTCGGTATCTCACTGTAAATAAGGGATCGTTTTGATAAGCAAACGTGACAGCTTTGCGATTTACATTTGGCATTTCGTAAAAAATTTCACTTATCTCTGACCCATTTAGATCAATGCCTTTTGTTTCGTTAGGATCAGGTTCATCAAACCTAGGAAGAACAACTGTTACTTCAACTCTCCCACCTTGAACAATGCCTAGACCGTCGAATGGGTGCGTTAGTACAATAAGAAAATGTATTTCGTTGTCACATTTTTATATCTTAGATCTTCCACAATCGGCGCAATTCCATAGTAAGAATTGCGCTCTTACTTTTGGAAAAGGTCCTTATTCGTGAAATAGAGAAGGGATTTTTCATAAGAAATCGGACTATGAACTATAAGTTAAAGTATAGGGTGGAATATTATTAACAACGTGCATTCTCTCTTCATTCTTAACAGACCATGGTATATTAGGAAGGATATTTCTTAATTTTTTTTCTAAGTTCTTTTCTGTTAACTTATCAATATTTTCTTCATCAAAATAAATTACATCGACATCAGGTGTAGTTGTTCTTTCAGTGAACCCGTGTAAACTATCCCAGATTTTAGAGCGTACAAAACCCGCACATATCCACCAATCTGGTAAATCTAATGTCTTTGCTGCTCTTAAAATCTCCATCATTTCATCATCATCGTGAATTATTTTTATTACATCTTCTTTATTTTTCAACATTTCAATCCACCTCTACAGAACGTATATTCGTATTGTATCACAATAAAAATATAAAGGAAGATTATTCCACTAAACTGACGAATTCTTGAGCAAAGAGGTACGACCTACTTAATGCTACAATCGCGCCCGATTGATGAAGAACATTATTTAGAATAATCAATTATTTAGGATATGATTTTCCTTGAATTAGATGGGTATGGGGGTTATGACCCCATCACAATGTCTCCTTTTTCTCTTTTTGGAACCAAGTCTCTAGCAGCTCCTGCTCTCTTTCGCGTGATATCCCTGTTTTTCGTTCTGTATTCTGTCTCGCTTTCTCCCATTGATACACATCATAAACAGTATCTTCAAGAGGTCGGAAGGAAAGACCAGCGTTAACAGCTTTTTCTATACTGATGAAAAAAGATCCTTTCCACGGTTCTGTTTCTTCTTCTAACGGGAAGTGTTCAGGAATCCATAAAGGCATTTCCGTCCATGGCTTTACTTTGTGCTCCAATATAAACTGTTCTTCTGCCCACACAAATTCGGTATCGCTGTTTGTGACAGCTTTACAGGTGTTTAATAGCTCTTTCATAGTCAATTCATAATTCGGACCTGTTACATTAAACGTGCCTTTTTTTCTGTTTTCTGCCATATTGAACACCCATGTTGCTATATCTTTTACGTCAATCAATTGAACAGGGCGATCTGAACGTCCTGGCACCAATACTTTTCCACCTTGTGCCACACGCTGAACCCAGTACGGAAGCCGATCCGTATAGTCAAACGGTCCGACAAGCAGCCCTGCTCTTATATGCAAAACACGCCCTGGCCAATGCTTTTCTGCTTCTGCTTCACAAAGTACTTTCAACGCGCCGTAATAGTCATAGGGAGAAATTTTCCCCTCCTCAACGTCTTTCAACTTATCATCCGGCGGCATGGATTGTAAATGATAGTCTTCCGTAATATTGAAGGGAATCCAATCCTTATAAAGAGAGATGCTTGAGATATATGTATAATGTTCGATGTTATCTCCAAGTACAGTCGCAATTTTTTTGATTTGATGCGGAGCAAATCCGCAGGTATCCATTACAACATCCCATTTCCGGTTTTCTAGAAGTGAAACATCACCGTCTCTATCACCAATTAGCTGCTCAACCTCAGGAAACATCTCTTTATTGGTACCGCGATTAAATAATGTAATTTCGTGACCTCTTTTCAATGCTTCTTTTACCAAAGCTTTTCCTAAAAAACGAGTACCTCCTAATATAAGGACCTTCATAGTTTTCCCCCATTCACTTTAATAGAGTGTAAAAATACCTTCATTTTACATAACGGTTTTCCTTCTTAAAAAGATAAGGAGAGTATAAAAAATTTATTCCCTTTTATTAAAGGAAGGCGTCCAATTGTTCAAGATTAAACAGACTACCCTATCTAATATTCGAAAGATATAACAGATACATTTCTCCCAAACTCCGATGATCTCCTTTTTTCTTCTTATTCAAGAATATGGCCCTAAAATGGAAAACGAGTGCTCATCCTTGTTCCAGGATAGCGCCCTTTAATGGAATTCCTAAAATATGGCCTCAGCTCTAAATCTCCTTATTTCTTATTAAGCTAATCTGCCGTTAGTTAAATAAATTGGTCCTTTTATTAACTAAAATCACTTCTAAATACGCTCTCCTTTTTTGCCTAATCAAACTGATAATCCAATAAAAATATACTTGACCTCAATTGATAAAATAAACGAAACGGTATGTAAACTTATTCTACTTCCACCAAATAGACTGAGCCACATCTCCTCTCTCGGGAATTCTATTTAAATCATTTCTAATACCCACTTCTTGTCCTTCATTTTCTTTAAAAATTGAAAAAAATTCCCTCTTATCTTTTTTGATATTATAACTGAGACTATAGAAGAAAAAAGTTTATTTAAGGAAGTGATGCCAGTGATTGAAAATAATTCTAAGGATATTCGTCAAATTGTTCAAAAAGCAAAAGATGAAGATGATCAAGCGAAGAATGCAACAGATATTGTCAATCATGCAATCTCTGAGATGAATCCACAACGAAGTCAAGAAGATAAATCTCAGAATCATCGTTAGAAGAAACAATAAGAGCCTGAATTAAAGGTAAGTAACTAAATAAAGTGTACCCTTTGTAAAGGACATTTTGAAAAAAGGTCATGCCACTTGGAGAAGGTGATTTCTGTATTGAACAGGAGTCATCTTCTTTAAGTTCCATTGATATCTGAAATTGTTATAGTACGTCATATAATTTATTATTTCTCTTTTAAGTTCTTCCAAA